>JADJYF010000011.1 GCA_016719885.1 Pseudomonadota bacterium
CAGGTGCCGGCCTTGCGTTTGCCGTGGCCGGCGAGTTTCGGTTCACAGGGATTGGTCGGCGGCGGCGGCGGTTCGAGTGGCGCCACGCCGCCGGCGAGCTTGGCGATTTCCTGTTCGAGCTTCAACTTGCGCTGCTTGAGCGCGGCATTGTCGGCCCACACCGCGAAGGCACTGTCGAGCTCGCCGCGCGCCGCGACCAGCAGCGCATTGGCCTTGTCCTTGCTGGCGTCCTGCTTGTCGGCCTGCCACGCGGCGACGCCGGCCTTGCCTTCGTTGAAGCGCGCATCGAACTTGCCGACGATCTCCTTGACCTGCTTGACGCGCGCGTTGAACGCACCCTTCAAGGTTACGATCTCGGCATTCTCGGCTTCTTCCTTGGTGGCTTTCAGCAACAGGTCCTTGGCCACCGACAGCATGGCCTTGTCGAGCGCTTTCTTGATGTCGGGTGCGTAGCGCGAGGTGGGCGCGGCGAGCTTGACCGGTTCGATGGCGGCTATCGGCTGGTTGCCGGGGAAAAGATCCTTGGCCTGCTTGATGACCTCGTTGGCCGCCATGCCTTCGCTCTTCTTCAGTGCTTCGATGCGGGTCGCGATGTCTTGCGCCCAGCCGCTCTCGGCCTTGCTGAATTCGCCCGGATCGAGGATCTGCACTTCCGACACCTTGGCCAAGGCCTCGCCGATGT
Source organism: Pseudomonadota bacterium (assembly GCA_016719885.1). Lineage (NCBI taxonomy): Bacteria > Pseudomonadati > Pseudomonadota > Pseudomonadota bacterium. The sequence goes on from JADJYF010000011.1 coordinate 683, forward strand.
CGAAGTCGGGACGCTTGAGCATCTTCGCCAGTTCCTGCTTGTTGCCGTCGACGGTGTAGTCACGCACTGCGAGTTTGCAGTCCTGGCGTTGCGGCTGCAGATCGGCGCAGGCCTTGGCGAAGCGCAGCGCGGCGGCGTAGTCGTTCTTCGGCACCTGCTGGGTGGCGAGCTTGAGGTAGGCGCTCGCCAGCAAACGCGGCGCTTCGTCGCTGACGTAGGGGTCAGGCGTCTTGTCGGTTTCCTTGCGCAGGCCGTCGAGGGTCTTGGCGGCATTCGCGACATCGCCGGCCTTGGCCTGCGATTCGAAGGTCTGCTTCATGCCATCGATGCGCGCCAGGCGCGCCTGTTCCTGCTGCTCCTGTTCGAAGGCGTCGGTGGCTTCCTGCAAGGCGCCGCGTTCCTCGGCCAGCCCCGGTGCGTCGGGCGCGTAGCGGGCCGCGTCGGCGATCAGGTTGTTGCCCTCGGCGAAGCGTTCCTGCAGGCGCATCTCGCCGGCGCGCTCGACCAGCTTGGCGGCAATCTTGGTGCCGACCTCCTTGATCCACGGATCTTTCGGATCGCCGAACGCGGCGATGTTGCCCATGTGCTTGCGCACGCTGGCGCGCCACGCGCGATCGGCTTCGCTTTCCGCGAGCAGCTTGTCGATGGCGGCCTTGGCATCGGCCACCTGCTGCTTCTCGGCCGCCGCCAGCGCCTGCTTGCGCTTGCTCTCCAGGCTGTCGAGTTTGCCGAGCAGGGGCGCGGCGCGCGGCAGGTCCACCAGGGCGTTCTGGGTCAGCGCCACGGCTTCGTCCCAGCGTTCCGCGCCGGCCCATTGTTCGGCGGTCTTTTCGACCATCGTGGCGAGCTGGTTGGCGGCATCGTTTGTACGCGGATCGTCGGGATGGTCGGCGCGCAGGGCGTCCAAGGCCGCATAGGCGTCGCTGAAACCCTGGGCATCCTTGCCGAGGCCCGCCAGGCGCTTGCCGAATTCCGGCAGCGCCGCCTCGAAGCGCGCATGGCGCTTGGCCAGGGCCTCGGCGCGCGCCGCATCGTCGCCATTGCGCAAGGCCTCGGCCAGCGCGGCTTCCGCATCGAGCAGCGGCGCGACGCGGGCGCTAGGCGTGTAGGCGCGCGCGGCCTTCAGCGCGACGGCCGCGCCGTCGAACTCGCCCTTGTCGCGCAGGCTGCGCGCTTCGTGCAAACGCGCCAGCGCGAGCTGGTCGCGGGCGTTGGCGGTGGTGGCGTGACGCGCGGCGATTTCGCCGAGTTGCCTGAGCTGATCGTCGCCGTCGGGGTCGAGCTTGTTGCTGGCCACCGCCTGCGTGATGCCGTCGCGCAGGGTCGTCAACTGGGCGTTGAATTCATTGGCCAGGGTGCCGATGCGATCGTTGAGATCGCGCATGCCGAGCACGCGCAGCATGCCGCTGTAGTCACCGAGCATGAGGTCGCTGGCGTTCCAGTTGCGCGAACTCTCGAGCGCGGCGAGATCGCGCATGGCGCGCGGCTCGATATCCTTGCGCAGCTTGTCGAGCAGCTCGTTGCCGGGATCGAGGCGCGCGAGGTCGACCACCTCGTTCTGCACGGCAAGGTAGGCGGGCAGGCCACCCTTGCTGTCCAGCGCCTTCTGCACCGCGTCGACCGCGGCCAGCAGGCGTGCGGTGGTTTCGGCGCGTTCGCGCGCGCCGCCGATCTTGTCGGCGAGGTCGTTCAGGTACTTGTTGTCGAGGCCGAGCAGCTCGCGGCTCTGGTTGCTGAGCGCCTCGCCGTAATCGAAATGGTTGTCGGCCAGCGCCTTGTTGATGGCGTTGGCAAACGCGCCCGGCAGCCGCCGGTCTTTCAGCATCGGGTGCTTGGGATCGATCTTGGCGACCACCGCCATGGCATCGTAGATGTCGTCGCCATTGTCGCTGGGCAAGAGGCTGCCGTTTTCGAGCGCGGTGTTGAACTTGTCGAACTGCTCGGCCAGCACGCGGTTCTCGGCTTCGTCGATTTGCTCCTTCAATTGATTGAGGCTCGACGAATCGTGGTAGACGCTGTAGCCCTGCGCCTTGTCGAGGACCTGGCGCGCGCCAATGAAATCGTACTTGCCGGCGGCGACGTCGATGCGCGAGCGCACGCCGTTCTCGAAGTAGGCGAGGATCGCTTCCTTGGCCTCGGTGAGTATGCGGTCGCGCTTGCCGGAATCGAAGTCCGGCGCGTCGACGCCGGCCAGCACCTGCTCGATGTTGGCGGCACTGCCGCTTTTCGCCAGCTCGATGCGCTGATCGGTGTCGCGCTTGTCGAGCATGTTCATCATCGGCACCACGCCGACCGCGGCCAGCAGCACGGCGGCGGCCGGCACCATGACCAGCGGGTTCTTCCACGGCGAAGTCGCGCCTTCGAATTCGATCAGGAACTGCGCGGTGGTCTGGCTGCGCTTGTCGCGGGTGAAGGCGAGACCATGCTCGAGGCCGCGCCATTGTTTGCGCGTCAGGCCCTTGATCGGTTCGGCGACCAGTCCAGAGTCGCGGGCCTTGTTGGCCGGGATCTTGTTGAACGGGTGCTTGCCGGTCAGAAGCTCGTAGGCCACGCAGGCCAGCGCGTAGATGTCGTCGCGCGGGTCGGGCTCTTCGCCTTCCAGCATCTCGGTGCTGGCGTAGGCGGGCGTCAGGGCGCCGAGTTTGCCTGGATCGAATATCGTTGTTTCGCCTTCCGCCGCGCCGGGGTTCTTGACCGCGCGCGCGATGCCGAAGTCGAGCACTTTCATCTGCCCTTCCTTGGTCAGGAAGCAGTTGCCCGGTTTGAAATCGGAATGGACGATGTTGCGCTCGTGGGCATACACCAGCGCCGCGCCGAGGCCCTGCACCATCGGCAGCGCTTCGGCAAATGGCAGGCCGCCCTTGGGCCGCACCACTTTCTTGATGTAGTCGTTGAGCGGCTGGCCTTCGAGCAACTCCATGACCAGGAACGCCAGGCCATCCTCGGTCTGGTCGAAATCGTAGACGGTCGCGATATTGGGATGCGCGAGTTTCTGCTGGCGGCTCGCTTCGCGCTGCAGGGCGATGAAGGAATCGGGGTGCTGCTTGAAATCTTCGTTCAGCACTTTCAAAGCCACGCGCGGCTGCTTGTCCTTGGCGCGCACCTTGATGAGATCGCTGCCGAGGAACACCGAGCCCATGCCACCCACGCCCAGCACCGAATCGAGCTTGAAACGCCCGCGCAGCACCGCGCCGGGCTCGATGCGGGTCGGACTGGATGCGCTGCTCGGCGTCGACCAGTCGCCGCCGGTGCCGCCGGTCTGGCTGTCGCTGGTCGGCCACGAGGCCGAGGTCTGCGAACCGGTGTCGCCGGTCGGATCGAAATCGATGCCGGTGGTGGTGGAGGGCTGACTGTGGCCGGTGATCTCGCCGCTGGTGATGTCGAGGATCTCGGTGGCATCGCCCAGCGTCTGGCGCGCCCGCGCCACCATTTCGGTCACTTCGTGGCCGCCGAAGCGGGTGCTCTCGTCGCCGCCGAGGCGCGTCGCGTCGTCGTCGTGGCCGTCTTGCGCGACGGCGTCGTGCTGGGCCAGCGGCGCCGTTTCGATGCCCACCGTTACGCGGCTCTTCAGCGCCGCATAGGTGTCGGCGTCGATGATGCCGTCGACCACCGCCTGCTTGAGCTGGTCCATGATCGCGACCACCGCCTGCGGGCGTTTGGCCAGCAGCTTGTCGATGTTCCTGGCGACCGCATCGAAGTCGATTTCGCCGCGCGCCAGGCGCTCGAGGGTGGTCTTGAAATCAGCCATTGCCGCGATCTCCAGGCACGCACGGAACAGGCAAAGCAAACAGTGGATTCATGCGCTCACGTTTCCAGGGCTTGCGGCGCCGGCGGTTTCGTCGCCGTCGCGCCGCGCATCAATTTTCGGTGACCTTCACCACGCACACGCTGACATTATCCATGGCGCCTCGCGCCAGCGTCTGATCAATGAGCACGCGCGCCACGGTCTGTGGATCGGCGCCCGCCAGGTGCCGCGCGATCTCGTCATCGCCGAGGTGCTTGTCCAGTCCGTCGGAACACAACAGGAAACTGTCACCGTCTTCAATCTCGAGCAGATCCATTTCCAGCAGCAGGCTGTCGGTCACGCCCACCGCACGCGTCACCATGTTGCCGGACGGATGACCGGCCGCTTCGGCGCGCGTCAGCAAACCCTTGGCGATGAACAGCTCGATCTGCGTGTGATCGGTCGTGACCTGGCGCATGCGCCCGTCGCGCAGCAGGTAGCAACGACTGTCGCCCGCCCAGATCACCACCGCGTGACGGCCATGGATGAGCAGCACCACGACCGTGCTGCCACTGGTCTGGTTATGCGCGTTAGCGACCGCGAACAGCCGATCATTGACGTTCCGCACCGCTTCTTCGACGCCATCCACGAAATCCGGCAGCGTGGCGCCGATGTCGAGCTTGGCCAGCGAATTGACGATGAGCTGGCTGGCAAGGTCACCGGCCGAATGCCCACCCATGCCGTCGGCCACCACCCACAGACCGACGTCACCGCGATCGAGAATCGAATCCTCGTTGAGCTTGCGTACCTTGCCGACGTCGGTGATGGCGGCGGAGCGCCAGCGGAACGGCTCACTCATGGCGACTTGCCTGCGTCCGCGCACGGCGCGAAGCGGCGCGGCAGAGGGGGGGACGACCGAGGGGACGACAGTGGCGCACGCCAGGCTCGCGCGCTCACTCGTCGGACTTGAAATGCACGACTTCCTGGGGATTTTCGGAAAACGATCGTCCCAGGCTGATCTTGCCGCTGCCGCTCAAGGGCATTTCTTCGCGTCGCAGGAAGGCTTCGGTGTCGCCGCTCCACACGTAGGTGCCGTTGGTGCTCTGGTCGACGATGAAGAATTTGCCGCGACGAAACTCCAGGCGCACGTGCTGGCGCGAGGCCAGTGCCTCGGCGACCGGGATGTCGGCGGTCTTGCTGCGACCGAGCACCACCTGCGGACGCTCGTCGTTCATCACCACCCGCAGATCGTGGTAGGTGAGATTGAGGCAGGCGCGCTGCATCGGTTCGGGGATGACGCCGGTGGACATGCGCGTGACGTCGTCCTGCTGCCACAGCACCTCGTAGATGTCCATGGTCTCTTTCTTGCCCTTGACCGGCGCCCTGTCGATGAAACGCGTGCTGGCCTTGAGGATGGGCGGCAGTTCGTCGACCGTGGTCTGGGTGGTGATGATCTGGCCGCCATTGGACATCGAGGCCATGCGCGCCGCGACATTGACGGCGTCGCCGAACACGTCACCGGCGTCGAGGATGGTCGGGCCGTGGTGCAGACCGATGCGTACCGCCAGGGACATGCGGCCCTGGTTGGTCTGCACGGTGATCTCGTCTTCGAGCAGCTCATGCATCTCGCAGGCCGCGCTGACCGCCCGTTCCGGGGTGGGAAAGGTGCACATGATCTCATCGCCGATGGTCTTGATGACCGTGCCGCGATGTCGCTCGGTGACGTCCGTCAGCATCTCCAGGCAACTGGCGACCTTGGCCCGCGCCGGCCCATCACCGAGCAGCTCGTAGAGCCGCGTACTGCCGCTGATGTCGGCAAACATGATGGTCAGGTTGGTGGTTTTGGGCGCCATTCGTTGTCGTTGCCGTGGGGCCTTGAGTCCTTGTTGAGGGCACGTCGCGCGCGCCAACCGCGCCTGGGGGCGCTGGTTGAGGGTGCGCCGAAGTTTATGGAATAAGCTACTCAGCATCAACAAAATTTCTGTTTTGAGCAAGCGCCGTCACGGGACCGCCGCGCGCTTCGCCCGCGCGCGAATTGCCGGCTAGAATCCGGGCCCATCGTGGAATCGTCCGCCTATGGGAGCGTGTGACTTGAAAAAAACCTGTCGACCCCCGCCGCGCTGCTGCTCGGCGCCCTGTTGATCGTGGCCGGTGGCCTCGGTCAGCGCTACCTGCTCGGCACGGCGCCGGCTGTGCCCGCGCCCGCGCCCGAGGCCAAGCCGGCCGCGCCGACCGCGACCAAGGACGCCGCCCCTGGCCTGGATGGCAAGCTGCTCGGTGAAGTGCTGGCGATCGTCGACGCGCCGCGGCGCGGTGAAATCCTCGATTCCGCCGAGGTGTTCAAGCGCTTCGTGCACCAGGAGGCGCTCAACCAGGCGGTGCTCAAGGCCGCCTATGCCAACCAGGCCGACGCCAATCCGCAGATCAAGACGCTCATGGAGCGCGCTGGCCAGCGGGTGCTGGTCGAGACCTACCTGAACCAGGTGGTGCGCGCCAACCTCGACGCCAAGTTCCCGAGCGATGCCGAGGTGCGCGAGGCCTACGACAAGAACCCGGACGCGTTCCGCGTGCCGGAGCGGGTGCACTTGTGGCAGATCTTCATCCCGCTGGATGCGCGCGCCGACGACAAGGCGGTCAAGGCGGCGTGGTCGCGCGCCAACCGCGTGGCGGACGAACTGCGCAACAACAAGGGCGACTTCGGTGCGTTGGCCCGGCAGTACTCGGCGCATGAGGCCAGCCGTCTCAACGACGGCTATATGGGCCTGTTGAAGTCGGCCGAGCTGCTGCCGCCCATCGCCGAGGCCCTGAAGAAGCTCAAGCCCGGCCAGGTCAGCGAACCCATCGCTTCCGAGACCGGCCTGCACGTGCTGAAACGCGGTGCGACGGTCGGCGCCGAGATGCTGGACTTCGAGCGTGTGCGTGAACAGCTGCGTCAGCGCATGGTGCAGGAGGCGGTGGCCAAGGTGCGCCAGGCCGCCATCGACAAGATAGAGAAGGAATACCCGATAGATACGCCGGCCGCCGAGACCCTCGAAACCTGGCGCCAGGAGCTCAAGGCGCAGGCGGCGCCGGCCGCCGCCGAGGCGCCGCAGGCGGCCAAACCCTGAGGCGTGGCGGGCGACGGCGGCCGCTGCCCGGTCGTTGCTGCCCTTGAAAGGAGGTTGTTATACTCGGCGAGTCCCAGGGGCGCGGAACTAGGCCCAGTTATTCAGTGCGTTAGCGGGCTTATTGAAAGGTCTTATGCATATAGTGGGCGAGTCGAGGCGAGGGAGGGCGTTACGCTGCCTGCGCGCACTGTGCGTGGCGGGTCTCGTTGCGCGCGCCGGCCTGGCGTCCGCGATCCCCGCCGAGCTCGACGACGACGCACGCACCGCGCGCCCGGGCGCCGTGCGCCCTGCTTTCAATGACGCGTCAAAGTCCTCAACTTCCGACCCGACCGCCGCCGAGCTCGCGGCCGCCATGGCGCCCAACGAGAGCTCCCTCGCAGCGACGGTCAGTCTGCCCGACGCCGCCAAGCCCGGCGCCATTCGACCCGGCGACAAACCACGCGAAGTGCCACAGGCGCCGCCGCCGGAAACCCATTTCGAAGTGCCGGCGCTGGTCGACCGCCCGCTGGAAATCGACGACGGCGACAAGGTCGCCGTCAAACAATTCGTACTCGAAGGTGCCGTCGATCGTGCACGGCACGGCATCGCGGTCGCCGACGTGCAGGCCCTGGTCGATGCCAAGCTTGCCGAGCGGCCCGAGGGCTTCACGGTCGGACGTCTGCAGGAAGTGGCGGATGTCGTCACCAAGTATTACCGCGATCATGGCCTGATCCTGGCGCAGGCCTTCGTGCCGGTGCAGTCGGTCGACAGCGGCGAGGTCAAGATCCAAATCATGGAAGGCCTGCTCGGCGACGTCGTCACCGAAGGCAACAAGATGTACAAGCCCAAGGTGCTGGCCGCGCCGTTCCGCAAGCTCATCGGCCAGCCGGTCACCAAGGAATCGATCGAAACGGCGCTGCTGACGGTGTCCGACAACCCGGGCCTGTCGTCGTTCGGCGTGTTCCAGCCCGGCACGCGCGTCGGCACCGCCGACATCATGCTCAAGGTCCAGGACGAGAAGCGCTTTGAATCGGCGCTGCGCTGGGACAACCATGGCATCCGCGAGACCGGCCTCAACCGCCAACTCGGCCGCTTCGCGGTCAACTCGCCGCTCGGCATCGGCGACAAGTTCACCACCACCATTCAGCGTACCGTCGCGCCGCGCAACACCTGGTTCTACGCGCTCGATTACCAGGTGCCGGTGGTGCGCCTGTACGACACCCTGCTCGGCATCGGCGTGGACCGCAACCAGTTCGATGTCGGCGGTGATTTCCGCGACGCCAACATCCATAGCGACATCCGCAACTACAACATCTCGCTGACCAAGAATTTCGTGCGTAGCCGGCTGATGAATTTCAGCGCCACCTCGCGTCTCGCCAAGAAGCGCAGCGGTACCAAGGCCGACGGTCGCAAGCAGAACATCGACAGCCTGGTGGTGGCCTCGGGCGAATTCAATTTCGACAACGTCGACGCGCGCTTCGGCGGCCTGAACACTGCCAGCCTCGAGATCTCCCACGGCTTCAACGACCTGTTCGGCGCGATGGGCAAGGCCCCGGCGTTCGTGCCGCCGACCCGCCAGGGCGGCAACGGCAAGTTCGCCGAGGGCGATTTCAACAAGGTCACGCTGCGCATGTCGCGTTTCCAGGCGCTGACGCCCTTGTGGGACAAGCTCAAGAACCACAACATCCTGTTCACCACCGAGTTGATGTGGTCGCCGGACCTGCTGGTGCCGCTCGAGCAATACGACGTCGGCGGGCCCGACAACGTGCGCGGTTACCGGCCGACCGAGAAACTGTTCGACCGCGCGGTGTTCGGCTCGGTGGAGTGGATCATCAATGCGCCCTTCGTGTCCGACGTGCCGGCTTTCGGCAATCGCACCTGGGGCGAACTGGTGCAGGTGTCGTTCTTCTACGATGTCGCGTCGGGCTACCTGAACAGCGCGCTGACGCCGACCGAGCGCAAGGCCGAGAATTTCAACTCGGTCGGCATGGCGTTCTCGTTCAACAATCCCAAGGCATTTTCCACCAAGTTCACCATCGCCGCGCCGATCGGCAGCAGCCCGCGCCCCGAGGATACCGGCTGGGGACCGAAGTACTGGCTGGACTTCAACCTGTTCTTTTGACCGGGGGTGGAGCGTGCGGCGTCAGGACGAACGACGTGACTCCAAGCTCGGCAAGGCCGGTACATCGGCGCCGTGCGTGATGCGGGAATATGTAACGGACTGGCCGCCGCGCGTCGCCGACAATGACCGGCGTCGGGGGCCTTTGCAGGTGCGCGTGCCAGCGACGCGCGACAGACTGATTCAACACCTAAGACACGGCTTGCGCTTGCACGCGGGCCACGGACATTCGATCACGAATGCCGGGGAGGGAGCGACCGCATGAACATGCGCAATCACGATGCCGATATCACCGCGGCACGCTCGCCATTTCGCCTGAAGCCCCTGGTTCACGCCGTGCAGCTCGCCTTGCTGCCGGGCCTGGTCACGGCTTTCGCCAGCATCGACGCCGAGGCCGCGCCGAGCGGTGGCCAGGTGCGCGCCGGCAGCGCGCACATCAGCCACGACGCCGCCCATGGCGTCACCACCGTCAAGCAGAACACGCCGCGCACCGCCATCGACTGGCAGAGCTTCAACGTCGCCAAGGGCGAGCAGGTGCGCTTCAAGCAGCCGAACGCCAAGGCCGTCGCGCTCAATCGCATTTTCGATCAGAAGCCCAGCCAGATCTTCGGCCAGGTCAAAGCCAACGGCCAGGTGGTGCTGCTCAATCCCAACGGCGTGTTCTTCCGGCCCGGCGCGGAAGTGAATGTCGGTGGCCTGATTGCCGGTGCCATGCGCGTCGGCGTCGACGAATTCATGAGCGGCCGCTACGTGCTGAAGGCCGAGGACGGCAGCGACGGTCGTGTGCTCAACCAGGGCAGGATCACGGCCGCCGACGGCGGTGACGTGGCGCTGATCGGCAAGACCGTCGCCAACGAGGGCGCGATCGTCGCCACCGCGGGACGCGTGAACCTGCTGGCCGGCGACCAGACCACGGTCGATTTCGACGGCGATGGCCTGTTGCGTTTCAAAGTCGACAAGGCGGTGGTGGACAACGCCGCCAAGCTCGATGAGCAGATCAGCAACAGCGGTCAGATCAGCGCCGACGGCGGTCAGATCCTGATCACCGCGCGCGCCGCCGCCGGCGTGTTCGACCAGGCCATCAACAACGCCGGCGTGATCAAGGCCGGGCGCATCGAGAAGCGCGGCGGCAAGATCATGCTGGTCGGCAGCGGTCCGACCTCGTCGGTGCTCAATACCGGCAGCATCGATGCCTCCGCCGCCAGCGACACCGATGATGGCGGTCGTATCAGCGTGCGTGCCAACGTGGTCGACAATCGCGGCACGCTGGCCGCTGACGCCACGCACGGCCAGGGCGGCAGCATAGCCGTCGCCGCGGTGTCGAAGGCGAGCTTCAACGCGGGCAGCACGGTCACCGCCACCAGTACGCGCGGCAAGGGCGGAAGCGTGGAGGCGAGCGCCGCGCAGCTGGCATTCAATTTCGACGCGGCGGTCGACGTGTCGGGACACACCGGCGGCGGCACGGCACTGCTGGGCGGCGATCTGCATGGCGCCAATCCCGACATCGACAACGCCGAACGTGTGTTCGTCGGCAGCCAGGCCAGCATCAAGGCCGACGCCAGCGGCCACGGCGACGGCGGCAAGGTGGTGGTGTGGGCCGACGACAGCACGCGCTTCCACGGCAAGATTTCGGCGCGCGGTGGCGCGCGCGGCGGCGACGGCGGCCAGGTCGAAGTGTCCGGCAAACAGACCCTGGATTTCACCGGTGAGGTCGACACCAGCGCGCCGCGCGGCAAGGCCGGTGAACTGCTGCTCGATCCGAGCACCCTCACCATCACCGACGCGAATGCCAACACCGGCTCGCTGGACTCGAACATTTCCAACGCCGATGCGGACATCAGCGGTGACGCCGATGCCGGCGGCAACACCATCAGCTGGGGCAAGATTGACAGTCTCGCCGTCACCACCAACATCATTCTCGAAGCCACGGGCCTCGTCACCATCAACGACGTCACCGGCGGTGCGCCGGCGGTAACGACGACCAACAACGCCGTCCATCTCGATCTCACCACCGGCAGCCTGACCATCCGCTCGACCGGCGGCAACGTGGTGTTTGCCGATCAGAACGACATCATCGAGACCAAGGGCGGCGCGGTGACGCTCAGCGCGGCGAACGGCACGGTCACGGCCGGCGGCATCAAGACCAATGTCAGCGGCGGCAATGGCGCCGTCACCATCATCTCCGGCACCGGCGGCTCGTTCGGCGACATCACGACCGGCGGCGCACTGTTCACGGCCAACGTAGGCGCGGGCACCGCGACCCAGGTGGCCGGCAAGACTCTCATCGGTTCGACGGCGCTGACCAAGACCGGCCTCGGCGCGTTGACGCTCAGCGAAGCCAACAGCCATATCGGCGCGACCACCGTCAGTGCCGGCACCTTGAACGTCACCAACGCCGCCGGCCTCGGCACCACCAATGGTGGTACCACGGTGGCGAGCGGCGCGGTGCTGGTCCTCGACAACGTATCGATAGGCAGCGAAGCGTTGACCTTGGGCGGCGGCACCCTGCGTGCCCTCGGCACCGCCAATGTCGACGGCAACATCACGCTGACCGACAACAGCGCCATCGATGTGCCCGGCTCGGAGCTGATCTTGGGCGGCGTGATCAGCGGCGCGGGTTTCGGCATCGACAAGCAGGGCGCGGGCCGCCTCACGCTCAACAATACGAGTTCCTATTCCGGCACCACCACCATCACCGATGGCAGCATCTTCGCCGGTGTCGACGACGTGTTCGCCAACAGCATCTTGAATATCGCGGGAGCCGCCGCGCGCTTTGAGATGGAGACCACCAACCAGACCGTCGTCGGCCTGGCGGGCAGTGGTGTGGTCAGCAACGACGAGCCGAGCGCGAACGCCGTCACGTTCACCATCAACGGCGGCAGCGGCCAGACTTTCAGCGGCCAGTTCTTCGACAATACCGCCGACGACATCTCGGTGGTGAAGACCGGCGCCGGCACCCAGACCTTCGGCGTCGGCGCCTCCACCTACGCCGGCTCGCTGACCATCGACGACGGCACGCTCAGCATCACCACCGCCAACAGCCTCGGTGACGCGGTCGCGGGCACCACCGTATCGAACAACGGCACGCTGGATCTGAACAACCTCGCGCTCGCCAGCACCGAGGCCATCGACATTTCCGACAGCGGTATTGCCAATGTCGGCGCCCTGACTGCCACCGGCACGTCGAGCATCGCCGCCACCAACATCCTGACCATGGGCGCCGATGCCACCATCGGCGGCAGCGGCACGCTGACCTTGAACACCGCGCTCGACAACGGTGGTTCGCGCGCCTTGACCAAGACCGGCAGCGGTACCTTGGTGCTCGCCGCCGACAACAGCGCGGCCTTCACCAGCGCCACCGGCACCATCACCATCAACGCCGGCGCCATCAAGGTGACCGACGTCGGCGGCCTGGGCGATACCGTGGGCGGCACCACCATCGCCAACGACGCGCAGCTGGAATTCGCGCTGGGCGGCAACGCATCCGTCGCCGAGAATCTCAGCTTCGAAGGCAACGGCGGCGCCAATGGTGCGGCGCTGCTGCATTCGAGCGCCAACGTCCTGACCTTGACCGGCAGCCTCACGCTCACCAATGTCGGTCTGGCCAACGACGCCACCATCAGCGTGTCGAACGCCGGCGGTGTCATGTCGGTCGGCGCGATCAGCGACGGCGCGGCGACCCTGTCGTTGACCAAGGTCGGCAGCGGCGCGCTGCTCATGACCGCCGCCCAGGCCTACAACGGTGTCACCCACGTCAACGCGGGCACACTGCGCGCCGGCCTCGCCGACGTGCTCACGGCCGGCGCCGGTCTCGACCTCGGCGCCACCGGTGTCTTCAATCTCGCCGGATTCGATCAGTCGCTGGCCAAGCTCGACGGCGCGGCCGGCGCGCTGGTCACCAACGACGTCGGCGGCACGGCCGACATCGCGACCCTCACCATCACCGGCGGTGGCGGCAGTTACGCCGGCGACATCACGGAAAACGGCAGCGATACCTTGTCGCTGGTCAAATCCGGCACGGGCACGCAGAGCCTGTCGGTGGCGAGCGGCAGCTATGACGGCGGCACCAGTATCACCGGTGGCACTCTCAGCATTCTCACCGAGGCGAGCCTCGGTACCGGCAGTGGCGCCACCACCGCCAATGGCGGCACCTTGGAATTGAACGGCGTCAGCCTGACCGGCAGCGAAACCATCCACCTCAGCGGCAGCGGCAACGGTGGCGTGGGCGCCTTGACCGGCATCGGTGCGGTGTCGGTGGAAAGCGGCAACAGCGTGGTGCTGGACGCCGATACTTCCGTGGGTGGCGCCGGCACCCTCACCATCAACGCCGTGATCAGCGAGAGCGGTGGCGCGCGCGCGCTCACCAAGCTCGGCGCCGGCACCGTGGTGTTGGGCGGCAACAATAGCTACACCGGCGCAACGACGGTCAACGCCGGCACCCTCGAAGCCGGCGCGGTCGACGTGCTCGACAACAGTAGTGGCGTCAATCTCGCGGTCAGCGGCGCGCGCCTGAATCTCGCCGGTTTCGATCAGACGCTCAAGAAACTCGATGGCGTGACGGGCACGGTGGCGACCAACGACGCCGGTTCGACCGCCGACGTGGCGACGCTCACCATCAATGCCGGCGGCGGCAACTTCGCCGGCAACCTGACGGAAAACGGCAGCGATGCGCTGACCCTGACCAAGTCCGGCAGTGGCACGCAGATCCTGTCGGGCAGCGGCAATACCTACACCGGCAACACCATCGTCAGCGGCGGCACCCTGCAGGCCGGCGCCGACAACGTGCTGGGCGCGGGCGACCTGAATGTTTCGCTTGCCGGCGCGACGTTCAACCTCGCCGGCTTCGATCAAACGGTCGACGAACTCGACGGTATCGCCGGCGCGATCGTCACCAACGATGCCGGCAACACCGCCAATACCGCCACGCTCACCGTGACCGGCAGCGGCACCTACGCCGGCGACATCACCGAGAACGGCAGCGATACCCTGTCGCTGGCCAAGACCACCGGCGGCATCCTGACCTTGTCGGTGGGCACCGGCACGTTCGACGGCGCGGTCACCATCACCGGCGGCGCGATCTCGATCACCACCGCCGCGAGTCTCGGTACGGCCACCGCCGGCACCGTCGTCAACGGCGGCACGCTCAGCCTCGCCAACTTCGCGCTCGCCAGCAGCGAGAGCCTGAGCCTGGCCGGCACCGGCGGCGGTTCCGGCGCATTGCAGAGCGGCGCCGGTGTGTCGTCCATTGCTGCCAGCAATGCCATCACGCTGACCGGCAACGCCACCATCGGCACCGCCGGCGTGTTGACCATCAACAGCGTGATCGCCGAAAGCGGCGGCGCGCGCACGCTGACCAAGAACGGCACCGGCCAACTCACGCTGACCGGCAACAACAGCTACAGCGGCGCGACCACCATCAGCGAAGGCACGCTTGCGGCCGGCGCCGCCGACGTGCTCGACAACAGCAGCGGCGTCAACCTGTCGGTGTCGGGCGCCACGCTCAATCTCGCCGGTTTCAACCAGTCGCTGGCCAAGCTCGACGGCGTGGCCGGTGCGGTCGTCACCAACAACGCCGGCAATAGCGGCGACACCGCGACGCTGACCATCACCGCCGGCGGCGGCAGCTTCAGCGGCGACATCACCCAGACCGGCACCGACGCCCTGTCGCTGGTGAAGTCGGGCACCGGCAGCCAGAGCCTGGCGGTGGTCACCGGCACCTACACCGGCACCACCACCATCAGCGGCGGCACGCTGTCGATTGCCACCGATGCCAGTCTCGGCACCGCGGCCGGCGCCACCACCGCCAATGGCGGTACGCTGAATCTGAATGGCATGGGTGTGACCGGTGGCGAGACCATCAACATCAGCGGCACCGGCAACGGCGGTATCGGTGCCCTGACCAGCACCGGCACGGCGGCCATCGAAGCGAGCGGCAGCCTCAACCTTGCTGGTGACGCCACCATCGGCGGCAGCGGCACCTTGACGCTCAACACCGCCGTCACCGAAAGCGGCGGCGCGCGCAGCCTGACCAAGACCGGCACCAGCAACCTGGTGCTCGGCAATGGCGCGAACAGCTACACCGGCAGCACGACCATCGCCCAGGGCACGGTGACGGCGGCCGCCGTCGACGTGCTCGACAACAGCGCCGGCCTCAATCTCTCGACCTCGGGCGCGAGCTTCAACCTCGCCGGGTTCGACCAGACCCTGACCAAGCTCGACGGCGTGGCCGGCACCACGGTCAGCAACAGCACCGCGGCGGTCACCGATGCCGCGACGCTCACCATCAGCGGCAACGGCGGCGTGTTCGCCGGCAATCTCACCGAGCCCGGCGACGACGTGTTGTCGTTCACCAAGTCCGGCGTTGGCACCCAGACCCTGTCCGGCAGCGGCAATACCTTCAGCGGCCCGGTCACCGTCAGCGGCGGCGTATTGAAGGCCGGCGTTGCCAACGTGTTGGGCTTGAGTTCGGGGCTCAACATCAACAGCGCGGGCGCGACGTTCAATCTTGCCGGCTTCGATCAGTCCCTGCTGAAACTCGACGGCGTGGCGGGTGCGATCCTGACCAACGATGCCGGCAATACCGGTGACGCGGCGACTCTCACCATCACGGGCGGCGGCGGCGTGTTCGCCGGCGACATCACCGAGAACGGCAGCGACACGCTGTCCATCACCAAGTCGACGACCGGCACCCAGACCTTGTCGGTCGGCACCGGCAGCTACGACGGCGTCACCACCGTCAGCGGCGGACGTCTCATCGTCACCAGCGCCGCGAGTCTCGGCAGCAGCAGCGGCGGCCTGGTGATCAACAACGCCGCCAATGCCGGCGCGACCCTGGAACTCGGCACGCCAGGCGGCACCAGTTTTGCCGATACCTTGACCTTCAGCGGCGGCAACAACCCGACCCTGCTGCAATCGACCGGCGGCACCACCACCTTCACCGGTGGCATCGTCATGAGCAGCGACGGTACCGCCGACATCGCCCAGGCCGGCGGCACGCTGGCAGTGACCACGGTCGGCATCTCGGGCGCCGGCACCTTGACCAAGACCGGGCCGGGCACGCTGCAACTCGGCGTCGCCACCACGCTCGGCGGTTTGAACCTCGCCCAGGGCGTGCTCGCCATCGGCCTTGCCAATGCGCTGGCGGCTTCGACCGATCTCACGCTCGCGGCCGGCACAACCTTCAACCTGCACGGCTTCAACCAGACCATCGCATCGTTGTCCGGCAACGGCATCGTCACCAACGACGACACGGTCGGCGGCAGCAACGCCGCCGCGACCCTCACCATCGCCGCCGGCGGTGGTTCTTTCACCGGCACCATCAGCGAGTCCGCTGACGACGTGCTGTCGCTGACCAAGTCCGGCACCGGCACCCAGACGCTCGCCAGCACCAACAGCTACACCGGCCTCACCACGGTGTCCGGCGGCACGCTGGCGGCGGGCGCGGTCGACATCCTGACCAGCACTTCGGGCTTGAGCATCACGGCCGCGGGCGCCAGCTTCAACCTCGCCGGTTTCGACCAGTCCCTGAGCGCGGTCAGCGGTGTGTCCGGCGGCATCGTCACCAACAACTCGACGGCCGCCAACGACAGCGCCACCTTGACCATTACCGGCAACGGCGGCAGCTATGCCGGCAATATCACCGAGTCGGCCGACGACGCGCTGTCGTTCACCAAGTCCGGCAGCGGCACCCAGACCCTGTCCGGCACCAATACCTATACCGGCGCCACCACCGTCAATGCCGGCACCCTGCAGGCCGGCGCGGTCAACATTCTCGGCGCGACCTCGGGCCTGACCTTGAACGGCGCCGCTTCGACCTTCAATCTTGCCGGCTTCGACCAGCAGGTCGGCAAGCTCGACGGCGCGGCCGGCACCATCGTCACCAACAGCGCCGGCAACAGCGGCGACATCGCCACGCTGACCATCACCGGCGGTGGCGGCAGCTTCGCCGGCGACATCACCGAGACCGGCAGCGACACGCTTTCGATCACCAAGTCCGGCAGCGGCACCCAGACCTTGAGCGTGGCGACCGGCAGCTACGACGGCGCCACCAGCGTCAGCGGCGGCACGCTGTTGATCACCACGTCCGCCAGTCTTGGCAGCGCCAGCGGTCAGACCACCGCCAGCACCGGCACCCTCGATCTCGGTGCGCTGGCGCTGGCCAGCAGCGAGACCATCAACCTCACCGGCAGCGGCGCCGGTGGCGTGGGCGCGCTGACCGGCAGCGGCTCGGTGGCCGCCAGCAACGCCATCGTCGTGACCGGCACCGGCGCCATTGGCACCACCGCCACCTTCACCGTCAACGCCGCCATCGGCGGCAGCGGCACGCTGAGCAAGGTCGGCAGCGGCACCCTGGTGTTGAGCGGCAACAACAGCTACAGCGGCGGCACCACGATCGCGGCCGGCACGCTCACCGCCGGCGCCGCCAACGTGCTGGACAACAGCTCGGGCGTCAGCGTCGCGGCCGGCGCCACGCTCAACCTGGCGGGCTTCGACCAGACCGTCACCAAGCTCGACGGCGTGGCCACCAGCGTGGTGACCAATGACGCGGGGGGATTGGGCGACATCGCCACCTTGAGCATCAGCGGCGGCGGCGGCAGCTATGCCGGCAACCTCACCCAGAATGGCATCGACGATTTTTCGGTCACCAAGTCCGGCACCGGCAGCCAGAGCTTCGCGGTGGTGAGCGGTACCTATGCCGGCGCCACCACCATCAGCGGCGGCACGCTCAGCATCAGCACCGCCGCCAGCCTCGGCTCGCTGACGGGCAACACCACCGCCAACGGCGGCACGCTCGACATCAGCGGCTTTACGCTCGCGACCGGCGAGGCCATCAGTCTCAACGGCACCGGCAACGGTGGCGCGGGCGCGCTGACCGGCACCGGCACCGCCGCCATCTCCAATGCCCTGACCCTCACCGGCAACGCCAGCATCGGCGGCACCGGCACCTTCACCGTCAACTCGGTGATCTCGGAAAGCGGCGGCGCGCGCAGCCTGACCAAGAGCGGCGCCGGCACCGTGATCCTGGCCAATGGCGCCAACACCTACAGCGGCGCGACCATCGTCGCGCAAGGCACCCTGCAGGCGGGCGCCGTCGACGTGCTCGCCAACAGCAGCGGCCTCAACCTCAACGCGTCGGGCGCGAGCTTCAATCTCGCCGGCTTTGATCAAAGCATCGCGCGCCTGGATGGCGCGGCGGGCAGCATCGTCACCAACAATGCGGTGGCGGTCGGCGACGCCGCGACCTTGGCCATCTCCGCTGGCGGCGGCAGCTATGCGGGCGACATGACCGAAAGCGGTGGCGACACCCTGGCCCTTACCAAGTCCGGCAGCGGCACCCAGACCCTCAATGTCGGTACCGGCAGCTACAACGGCGTGACCCTGGTCACGGGCGGTACCCTGCGCGTGGCCTCGACCGCCAGCCTCGGCACCACGGTCGGCGCCACCACCGCCAACGGCGGTACGCTGGACGCGGCCTTCAGCGGTTCCTCCAGCGAAAACCTGGTGCTGAACGGCAGCGGCGACGGCGGCGCGGGCGCGCTGATGGGCAGCAACACCGGCACCTTCTCCGGCACGGTCAGCCTGGCCAGCGCGGCCAGCATCAGTGTCGACAACGGCGCGGCCGGCAACATCGACTTCACCTTGAGCGGCAATATCAGCGGCGCGGGCGGCAACACGCTCACCAAGCTCGGCCCCGACACCCTGGTGCTGTCCGGCAACAACAGCTACGCCGGCGACACCCAGATCGATGCCGGCGTGCTGAAGCTCGGCGCCGCGAGCGGCGTGGCGAGCGGCAGCGCGGTGCACATCGCGGTCGGCGCGACCTTTGACGTCAACGACCAGTCGGCCAGCATCGGTTCCCTCGGCGGCGGCAGCGGCACGCTGGATCTCGGCCTCGGCTCGCTGGCGGCGAGCGACGACGTCGACCTGACCGGCATCACCGTGGTGTTTGCCGCGGCCGGCAGCGGCAACCAGACCCTGCGCGCCGGCAGCGACGGTAGCGGCAGCCTGACCGTCGATGCCCTGAGCAAGTCCTCGACCGGCAACCTCACCCTGATCGGGCCGACCCTCATCGACATCAACGGCGACGTGGCGGTCAATGCCGGCAACCTGTCCATCAACAACGCCTTCAGCGCGGCGGGCGATCTGGTCGCCAGCGGCAACGTCTCCCTGAGCGGGCTTGGCAGTCTCGATGGCGCGGCGACGCAGAGCATCGACGCCCAGGGCGGCACGCTCACCACCATCGGCCTGACCAAGACCGTCGGCGGCGCCGGCAATCTCAGCCTCGGCGGTGGCACCGCCATCAGCGCCAGCGGCGACGTGGCGGTGCAGACCGCCGGCGGCGACCTGCTGGTGGCCGACAACATCACCACCGACAGCAACTTGAGCGCCGCTCACGACGTGGTGTTCCAGGGCGCCGGCACCAGCACCTTCAATGCCGCGGGCGTGCAGACCATCACCGCCACCAGTGGCGCCGTGCGCGATACGGCCGGCGCGGTGCTGGCCAAGAGCGGTGGCGCCAACCTGGTGCTCGACGCCGGCAGCGCGGTGGGCGTGAACACTGGCAACGCCTTGGGTGTAGCGCTGACGGGCGGCAGTGGATTGGAACTGGTGTCGGGCGGCGATGTGTTCGTGACCTCGGCGTCCAGTCTCACCATCGCGGGGCTAGCCACCGGCGCCGGCACCGATGACACCGTCGACATCCGCACCAGCGGCGCTAGCGCCGCGCTCACGATGTCCGGACCCTATACCGACGTTGTCAGCGACGACGTCACGCTGGTCGCGGCGCGCGACCTCAATTTCGATACCAACCCCCTGACCGTCGGCACGCTGGACGCGAGCTTCGGCCAGGGCGGCACTTCGTCGGACTTCGACATCGACCAGGCGGTGAGCGCGACCACGCCGGGCGGTTTCAGCGTGAGCGGCGGCGCCGGCGCCAACGACCGTATCGACGCCTCCGACATCGGCGCCGATCTCGGCTTCACGCTGACCGCCCTCGATACCGGCAGCGTCGGCGACGGCTTGGTGATCGATACGTTTTCCGGCGTCGAGAGCCTGCTTGGCGGTGGCGGCAACGACACCTTGGCGGGCAACTTCAGCTTCACCGTCAGCGGCGGGGACTCGGGCACTGCCTCGTCCCTCACCGGCGGCTGGTCGCAGATCGAGAACCTCGCGGGCAGTGCCGGCGCCAATACCTTCAACCTCGCCACCGGCGGCAGCCTGAGCGGTGGCATCGATGGCCTGGGCGGCACCGACACTTTGAGCTACAGCACGCGCGCCGCCGCCATCACCATCGACTTCTCGACACTGACGGCGCCGGACATCGCCGGCGGCTTCGCCAACATCGAAACCTTCGTCGGCGGCAGCGGCACCGGCGATACGCTGGTGGGCGCAAACAACGCCAGCAACTGGGCCGTGACCGGCGCCAACAGCGGCACCATCGACGACACCACCGTCGGCGCGCCGGGCTCGGTGGAGGTGAATTTCTCGAGCTTCGAAAACCTGCAGGGTGGCAGCGCCGCCGACAGCTTCACGCTGGCGGCCGGCGCCGCGGTCAGCGGCGACATCGATGCCGGTGGCGGCATCGATACCTTTGCCTTCGCCAGCCGCGCCTCCGCGGTCACCGTCAACCTGCAGGCCGGTACCGCCGCCGACAGCAGTTCGACCTTCGCCAACTTCGATGGCTTCGAAAGCTTCACCGGCAGCGCGGCGGCGACCGACAAGTTGGTCGGTCGCAACCAGCAATCGGACTGGCAGTTGACCGCGAGCGGCGCCGGCAGCATCGACGACACGCCCAACGGCGCGCCCGACGGCACCCCGGAATTCACGTTCACCGCCTTCGAGAACCTGCAGGGCGGCAGCGCCGTCGACACCTTCACCGCCGCCACCGGCGGTGCGCTGAGCTTCGGCCAGCTGGCCGGCGGCGCCGGCAACGACGTCTACAACATCCTGTCCAACGCCGGCAGCAGCACGGTGCTGACCGCCAACCTCGTCGGCGAGGCCGACAACGACACGGTCAACTTCGGCCTGCACGAAAACGCGCCGCCGACCAACCCCAGCGCCAATGAATTTTCGCGCCTGGTCGGCAGCATCAATCTCGGCGCCGGCACCGATACGCTCGATTACAGCGGCTCGGACCTGGTGCTGGTCAACGCCGTCACCGATAACGATTCGGGCAGCGGCCAGGCCGGTACGGTGCGCGATGCCAGCACCAACAATCCGCCCAACCTCGCCCTCATCAGCGGCAGCTATCTCGATGTCGACGCGGTGGTCGGCAACGGTACGCAACTGCAGGGCGCCGACGTCGAAACGGTGTGGGTGATCACGGGCAACGGCCGCGGCCGTTACGGCAATACCTTCGCCACCGCCACCACCACCTTCGAGAACTTCAGCATTCGCGGCGGCAACAAGCGCGACGTGTTCATCTTCAAGCAGGAAGGGCCGTCCAACACCACGCCGCAGCTGTTCGCCGGCATCGACGGCGGCGACTTCGTGGCCGGCAACGCCACCACCCACAATTTCATGCTCGGCAGCGTCGGCGCCGATCAGTTCGCGGTGACGGGCGCCGACGCGGTTTCCATCACCTTGAGCGGCGGCAGCGGCATTGCCACCACCGACGCCATCAACATCAACAACATCGGCGACGCGGGGCTCGCGCTCACCAGCGGCTTCAACGATACCGGCAACGACACCGTGACGGTGCAGGCCGGCCGCACCTGGGCGGGCAACCTGTTGACCAACGGCGGCAACGACAGCGTGACGCTGGGCGACGGCGCGCGCGTGGCGGGCACGCTCAACCTCGGCGCCGGTAACGACCTCGTCGACGCGAGCGCCTATACCGGCGCCATCACCGCGCAGATCACCGCTGCCACCGCCGCCGGCATGAGCGCTTCGACCAGCACCATCGCCGGCGACTTCTCCGGCGTCGAGACCTTGAACCTCGGCAGCGGCAACGACGTGGTGACCATGGGCGCGGCGCCGACCGGCAGCGCCTCGACCATCAACATGGGCGCGGGCGGCAGCGATGAATTGCGCTCGCAGGTCGACGCCACCTGGGTGCTCAGCGGCGATGGCGCCGGCGAATTGCGCGGCGTGCCGGGCACGGCCAGCGATCAACTGACCTTCAGCGGTGTCGACGATCTCACCACCACCGGTAACGGCGTGCTGAGCGTGCCGGGCGCGGCGGCCTCGGTGAGCGGCAACGTCACGGCCGACAACCTCGGTTTCGGCCAGGCCAGCGTCGATGTCGGCGCGCTCGGCCTGCGCGTGGTCGGCAACATCACTCACAACGGGCCGCTGAGCTTGAGCGCCAGCGGCGGCGGCGATCTCAGCGTGCGCGGCAACGTCAGCGTCGATGGTGCGTTCAGTTCGAGCGTGGCGGGCGGTACCGCCACCTACGGCAGCGTCACCACCAGCGGCGCCGATCAAAGCTACCAGGGCGCCACCGTGGTGCGCGGCGACATCAGCGCCCGTGACATCCGCTTTGCCGACGCCGCCGATCTGCGCGGCGTGGTGAGCGGCCGCAACATGAATTTCGATGGCAACACCACCATCGGCGCCAACCTCAGCGGCCAGGATCTGCATTTCAACGGCCCGCTCACCGTCACCAACGAAGTGGTGCTGCGCTCGTCCAGCAACATCTTCGATTTCAACGACGAAGTGTCGTCCGACACCGGCGTCACGCTCAGTATCGTGCCGACCGCCAACACCGACATGTTCGTTGATCTGGAAGACGGCGCCGGGCATGTCGCCGCCGACCGCTTCGAGAACTTCAAGGGCACGCTGACCATCGGCGGCCAGTTCACCCCGGCCCCGGACGGCGATGTGCTGAACGGTTCCCTGGCTTCGGCGCCGGCCGACTACATCACCGTGTCCGAATCGCTGGTGACGGGCGGCAACCTGGTGCTGGTCGGCAGCACGGTGGATTTTTCCACCGGCAATAATATTTCGGTCGGCACCGCCACGCCGGGCAGTGGCACGATCGTGGTGATGGCGCTGGGCGACAAGGTGCAGGCCGGCAACGACGGTCTGCCGGGCGGCGTCGATCTCGGCAATATCACCGCGCCGACCGGCGGCAACACCGTGACCTTCACCGGCGCGCAGGTGATGCTGGCGGCGACCAACGAGGTGCAGAACTCGACCAACATGATCATGGATCTCGATGGCGGCGAGGTGCTGGTCGCGCAAGGCGCGCGGGCCACCAAGACGCGTATCGATTTCAACGTACGGTCACGCGCGCAAGCGTCCGCCACCAATGTCACCGACACCGGCCTGGTCGCTTCGCTGACCGCGCTCGGCGCGCCCACCAACCTGTTGCAGAACACGCGCGCGTCCTTCCCCAATCCGGCCGCCATTCTCACCATCCTGCAGGCGGTGACCTTCGTCGATTCCTCGCTGTTCGAGGAAGACCTGTCGCTGTTCGGCGTGATCGGTGACGGTATCGCCAAGCGGCTGGACCAGTGCGAAGGCGCCGAGGGCTGCGCGCCCAACGTTACCGAAGAGCAATTGGCGGGGCTGATTGCCGGCCTCGAACAGCGCATCGACGCCATCCGCAAATCCATCGCCAGCGGCGAGACCGCGCAGGCCAAGGGCGAGACCCTGCTCAGCCAATACCAGGCCGAGCTCGCCAGCTACCGCGACTACCAGTCGCAGCTGCACGCCTATCTCGAGAAGCAGCGCAGCGAAGAGCAGGGCGGCGACGAGTTCGAGGACGTGTTCGAGGCCGAGGAGACGCCCGACGCGGCGGGCGACAAGCCGGCCGACGCCGCCGCCACGGAGGCCGCGCCGGCCAGCGACGATGCGCCGTCGCTGGAAGAGGGCAGCGAAGACCTGTTTGCGCCGCTCGAGGACGCACCCGCGCCGGCCCAGGCCGCGCCCGAGGATGCGCCGGCGGACGTCGACGAAGGCTTCGAAACCCTCGACGAAAGCCCGGCGCCGGCCCCCGCGGCCAGCCCGGCTCCCGCGCCTGCCGCGCCGGCTACGCCCGCGCCAGCCAAGGAAGACGCGGCGCCGGCCGATGACTTCGAGGAACTCGAGGAGCTGCCCGAACCGCAACTGCTGAACGAGATGACGGCGCCGGGCGCCGTCAACCAGATTGCCGGACTGGTCAGACTGGACGCCCAGGGCGCCGTGGCCTGGAGCGGCGACGTCATTCTTCCCACCCTTCATCGCCGGTATTGATATGTCCGAACCCTTGCTCCCGCTCCTGTATCGCAACATCACCGCGCTCAACCGCGAGCGCCACGCCGACTGGTACATCGATGCCGACCATGGCTACTCGTTTGCCGCGGGCACCAATTCCATCTACCTCGCCGCCAGTGAATTCGCGGTCGCGGCGCGCGAGTACGCGGTGGTGTTCGCCCGCGACGGCAACGGCGTGGCGGTGCCGACAGTGCTGCTCGGCATCGCCACTGACCAGAATCTCCTGATCGGCGCGGACGGCGCCTGGCTCGGCAACTACGTGCCGGCCTACCTGCGCCGCTACCCCTACATCCTGGCCAATACCGACACCCAGCCCGACCAGTACACGGTCTGCATCGACGAGACCTACAGCGGTTTCAATACCGCCAAGGAGGGCGAGCGCCTGCTGGCGGAGGGCGGTGAGCAGAGCCCCTACCTCGCCAACAGCGTCAAATTCCTGCAGGACTTCCTGCTCGCGACCCAGCTCACCAGCCGTTTCTGTGAAGCGCTCGTCAAGGCCGACCTGCTCGACTCCACGCAGGCGAATATTTCACTAAACTCGGGGGGTACCTACTCGCTGAGCGGCTTTTTCTGCGTCACGCGCGAACGGCTGCTGAAGCTGAGTGGCGAGCAACTGAAGGAATTCATGGACCAGGGCTACCTCGACCTGATTTATCTGCACATGCACTCGCTCTCGAATCTCGACAAGCTCATGCAATTGGTTGACACTCCGAGCGATGCACCCAAGGCCCGCGCCAAGAAGCGCGGCGCCAAGGAATAAACGGCCAGGGAGTCGGGAAAAGCAGCGATGGCTATCGGCGCGGTAAGGCAGAGCGGGGCAGCGGACAGGGCGCTATCGGCGTCCTATCGCCGTTTCACCGCCGATGCGCCGCGCGACGAGCGCGCCAGTCTCAAGTCGAATTTCTACGTGCGGCCGGTCGACGAGGCGGCGCGCGAGCGCTCCCGCACCGGCAATTCGCCGGCCGCCCTGCTCGGCGCTCTCATCGAGCGCATGGGCGGCGCGGTCGACTCGCGCTCCAAGGGTAGCTACGTCAACCTGAGGGTCTGAGCGCGCGCGGCGCTCACTGCGCGCGCGAGGTGCTCTCCGGCACCGTGCCGTACTTGCCGATCAATTCCCGCGACAGTTTGTCCGCCTGCACCAGTTCGTCGTCGCGCATGACCGACTTGGCATGGTCCAGCGCCGCAATCGCCTTGTTGCTGCCGAGGTGCACCGCCACGCTGTACCAGCCGTAGGCGTACTCCATGTCCCTGGGCACGCCCTGGCCGTTCTCGTACATCGAGGCGAGACGGAACTGCGCATCGTTGACGCCTTTCTCGGCGGCCTTGCGATACCACTTGGCGGCGGCCTTGGCATCCTTCTCGACGCCTTCGCCGCGTTCGTACATGCGTCCCAGGAAGTACTGGGCATAGGCATGGTTGTTGGTCTCGGCGAGCGGCACGAAGGTCTTCAGCGCGATATCGAATTTGCCGGCCATGAGCGCCACCACGCCGTCGTTGAAGTCGGCGTGGGCGTCGGCCGCGAACAGCAGCAGCACGGCGGCCAGCAAAGTTTTCCTGCATTGCATCGTGGGTCTCCAGCGCCGTCGAAGTGCGCGGCGCCCCGGCATGTTAGCGAGAAGTCGCGGCCCGCCCAAGCCTTCGCACGCGGGCCCACGAAGCGGGCCCAAGGCGCGGGGCCGATGGTAGACTAGCCGCCCTTCGCAAGCTCGAGCGACTTATCCGATGGCTGGAAAAACCCTTTTCGACAAGCTCTGGCAATCCCATCTCGTGCGTGAATTCGAGGATGGCTCGGCGCTGATCTACATCGACCGCCACATCGCCCACGAGGTCACCACGCCGCAGGCCTTCGAAGGCCTGGAGATGGCCGCCCGCCCGCTGTGGCGCGTGACCGCCACCAAGGCGGTGTCCGATCACAACGTGCCGACCGAGGACGTCACCAACGTCAAGGATCCGATAGCGCGCCTGCAGCTCGACACCTTGTCCAGGAACTGCAAGACCTACGGCATCCTGCATCACGATGTCGGTGACATCCGCCAGGGCATCGTGCACGTCACCGGTCCCGAACAGGGCTGGAGCCTGCCGGGCATGACCATCGTGTGCGGCGATTCGCATACCGCCACCAACGGTGCGCTCGCGACCTTTGCTTTCGGCATCGGCACCTCGGAAGTCGAACACGTGCTCGCCACCCAGTGCCTGGTGTTGCGCAAGGCCCGCAACATGCGCATCACCGTCAATGGCGCGCTGAAGCGCGGCGTGTCGCCCAAGGATCTCATCCTGCACATCATCGGCGTGATCGGCACCGCCGGCGCCACCGGTCACACCATGGAATACGCCGGCCCGGTGATGCGCGCGATGAGCATGGAAGGGCGCATGACGGTGTGCAACATGTCCATCGAAGCGGGCGGACGCGCCGGGCTCGTCGCCTTCGACGACATCACGCGCGATTACGTGAAGGGGCGTCCCTACGCCCCGCAGGGCGCGGAATGGGATGCGGCGCTTGCCCAGTGGCAGGACCTCAAATCCGACGACGATGCGGTGTTCGACAGCGAAATCGTCATCAACGGCGAAGACGTGCAACCGCAGGTGTCGTGGGGCACGTCGCCGGAAATGGTCGTGGCCATCAACGACGTGGTGCCCGATCCCGAGGCGGCCGGCGACGAGACGCGTCGCATCGGCATGCGCAATGCGCTGAAGTACATGGACCTGACCCCCGGCACGCCGATCACGTCGATCCCGGTCGACAAGGTCTTTATCGGCTCGTGCACCAATGCGCGTATCGAAGACTTGCGCGCCGCCGCGGAAGTGGTGAAGGGCAGGAAGCGCGCGGCCAGCGTCAAGGCGGCGCTGGTGGTGCCGGGCTCGGGGCTGGTCAAGCAGCAGGCGGAAGCGGAAGGCCTGGACAAGATCTTTCGCGAGGCCGGTTTCGACTGGCGCGAACCGGGCTGCTCGATGTGCCTGGGCATGAACCCCGATCAACTCGAACCGGGTGAGCGCTGCGCGAGCACCTCCAATCGCAATTTCGAAGGCCGCCAGGGCCGCAATGGCCGCACCCACCTGGTGAGCCCGGCGATGGCCGCGGCCGCTGGTATCGCCGGTCACTTCGTCGACGTCAGGGAGATTTGATCCATGCAGGCATTTACGCAATTGACTGGGCTCGTGGTGCCCATCGACCGACCCAACGTCGACACCGATGCGATCATCCCCAAGCAGTTCCTGAAGTCGATCAAGCGCACCGGCTTCGGCCCCAACCTGTTCGACGAATGGCGCTACCTCGACAAGGGCGAACCGGGTCAGGACAACAGCACGCGTCCCTTGAATCCCGATTTCGCGCTCAACCAGGCGCGCTACCAGGGCGCCGAGATCCTGCTGGCGCGCGACAACTTCGGCTGCGGCTCCTCGCGCGAGCACGCGCCGTGGGCGCTTTACGACTTCGGCATCCGCGCCCTGATCGCGCCGAGCTATGCCGATATCTTCTTCGGCAACGCATGCAAGAATGGCCTGTTGCCGCTGACCTTGCCGGAAGCAGTGGTCGACCAGCTGTTCAATGAAACCGAGGCCAGCGTCGGCTACCGGTTGACGGTGGATCTCGCGGCGCAGACCGTCACCACGCCGGGCGGCCAGGTGTTCAAGTTCGACTTCAAGGCCGATTTGAAAGAGCGCCTGCTGCACGGCCTCGACGACATCGGCATTTCCTTGAAGTACGCCGCCGACATCAAGGCCTACGAGGCGAAGAAGCAAGCCGAGGCGCCCTGGCTGTTCCGCTGAGGTCCAGGCGTCGTCTGTGCGCATGCGCGCCGGCGCCGTTCAGGGCCACTGTGCGGTTGAATTCGCGCCGCCCGCCTGATTCAACCTGCGCTGCGTCGGGTCGCTATACAGGGCAGCAGCCCGTGGCATCCATGGGCACCCCCAAGCCCCGGGCGCGACAGGACAGCATGCCGTTCATCACCCCCCATGTACCGACCTGGCCGGCGGTGCGCAGCTTTCTGATTTCGTGCTGGCGCGATCCGGACGCCGACGAATCCCTGCAGGCGCAGTTCCGCGGTCACCAATTCCAGGCCGCGTCGCGCAGTTGCCGATGTTTTCGCTGGTGCACCTTGCTGCTGGTGGGTGCCGCGCTGGTGGTGTTCGACGAATACGTTGACCATCCGCTGGTGATCGTATGCGCATCCGTCCTGTGC
Source organism: Pseudomonadota bacterium (assembly GCA_016719885.1). Lineage (NCBI taxonomy): Bacteria > Pseudomonadati > Pseudomonadota > Pseudomonadota bacterium. Next base: position 28,988 of record JADJYF010000011.1, read on the forward strand.
ATGCTGGTCGCTTTCATCTACCTGCCACTGTGGCGCGCCTGGCAACAAGCCCGGCGGCACGCCGGTCTCCACGCGTACCGCGTGGGCGCTTGGCGCTGGCCTTGGCGCTGAGCGGCGTTGCGTTTTCCTGTCTGTCCATATACCTGTTCGACCTGGTCGAGGATCAGCGGCGCGTGATGATCGCGGCGGTCGTCGCGGCACTGATTTCGACCTGTGGCTGGATGTTCGCGAGCCTGCCGCTAGCCGCGCTGGCGTGGACAGTGAGTATGAGCACGGTCGTGATCGTCGGAATTGCCACGTTGCAGTGGCAACGCTACGCACCATTGGTGCCGCTCATGGCCCTGTATGCCTTTGCACTTGCCGGCACCATACTTTTGACCTCGCGCCAGTTTCTGCAGCGGCTGCGCGCCGAGCATGCGCTCACCGAGCAGCATCAACTGGTCGGCCTGTTGCTCAACGATTTTGAGGAAAGTGCCAGCGACTGGCTGTGGGAAACCGACAGCGACGGGCGGCTGACGCGGGTCTCGCCGCGCCTCGCGCAAGTGACGGGCCTCGGCACCGATGATTTGCACGGCCGGGTGCTCAGCGACATGCTGGCTACACTGGCGCCGGAGGGAGACGCCGCGCTGCAGGATCGCCACAAACTCCTCGTCGAACACATGAATGGCAGTGTGCTGTTCCGCGACGTCAGCGTGGCGGTGCAATTGCAGGGCAAACGTCGCTGGTGGTCGTTTACCGCCAAACCCCTGCTCGATGCCACCGGTAAGACGTGCGGCTGGCGCGGCGTGGCGTCGGATGTCACCGACCAGCGGGAGCGCAACAACGAACTGGTGCCAGGCCAACCTCGATTCCTTGACCGGTCTTGGCAACCGTCATTTCTTCAATCGTCGCCTGGCGACCTTCTTCGCGACGCCGGGGCACACCAAGCCCTGCGTGCTGTTCGTGCTCGATCTCGACAACTTCAAGACCGTCAATGATTCGCTGGGCCACGCGGCGGGCGACGTGCTGCTGTGCGAAGTCGCGCGCCGTCTGCGCAGCCAGGTGCGTCGGGACGCGGTGCTGGCGCGCCTCGGCGGCGACGAATTCGCCCTGCTGGTGCCGGGCGTGTTCGAGCGCCAGGTCGCGCAGGGCCTCGGCGACCGCTTGCAGCAGGCGCTGATGGCGCCGTGCGTGATCAACGACCATCGCATCGAAGTGCATGCCAGCATTGGCGTCGGCTATGCACCGCAGGATGCGGACAACGCGCAGGACCTGCTCAAGATCGCCGACATGGCGCTGTACGCGGCGAAGGCCGCCGGACGCCGCACGCTGCGCTTTTTCGAACGTCACATGGAGGTCGAGGCGCGCGACAAGCTGGGCCTGTTGGCCGACCTCAGCGACGCGCTGCGCGAAGGGCAACTCGAAGTGCATTACCAGCCGCAGGTGCGGCTGCGTGACGGCGCCCTGATCGGCTTCGAGGCGCTGGTGCGCTGGCGGCATCCGACGCGTGGCATGGTGCCGCCGGTGCAGTTCATCGCGCTCGCGGAAGACAGCGGTCTGATCGTGCCGCTGGGACGCTGGGTGCTGGAGCAGGCCTGCCGCGATGCCGCGCAATGGCCGGGCGACAAGCGCGTGGCGGTGAACGTCTCGGCGGTGGAGTTCGAGCAGGCCGATATCCGCCAGGTGGTGCGCGAAGCGCTGCGAGTGAGCGCGCTGCCGGTCAAACGCCTGGAACTGGAATTGACCGAATCGACCCTGCTCGGCGACAGCGTGGCGGCCATCAAGCTGCTGCAGGATCTGCGCGACGACGGCGTGCGTATCGCGCTGGATGATTTCGGCACCGGCTTTTCGTCGCTCGCCTACCTGCGCAACCTGCCGCTCGACAAGCTCAAGATAGACCGCTCGTTCGTCAGGACGCTCGATGACGACGACAATGCCCAGAGTATCGCCATCGTGCAGGCCATCCACCGGCTGGCCAGCGCCATGGGGCTCGATACCATCGCCGAGGGTGTCGAAACCGAGGCCCAGCGCCTGGCCTTGAAACGCATCGGTTGTGGCCTCGGCCAGGGCTACCTGTTCGCCAAGGCCATGACCGCGGCACAGACCCTGGAATTCATCGAGGCCTACGACAACGACAACGTCGACCTGGCGATGACCATCGCGCATGTGAAAGCGCCGCCGCAGATCCTGGACCAGGACCTGCGGGTGGACGACCTGCGCATGACCATCGGCCGTCGCGGCGTGCCCTTGTCGCACTGGGCGGCGGCGACGGCGGCGCGCGGTTAGCGCACCCCTGTAGGTGCGAATTCATTCGCACATTGAAACTGGGAATGGACGCCGTGCCACGCCATTCAATGTGCGAATGAATTCGCACCTACAGGCACGAATCCGGCGTGGTCCGCTTCCTACGGACTGCCCATCGCCTCGGCATCCTTGCGCAGCTTGAATTTCTGGATCTTGCCGGTCGCGGTCTTCGGCAGATCGCAGAACACGATGGTCTTGGGCGCCTTGAAGTGCGCTAGCTTCTCGCGGCACCAGGCGATGATCTGCTTGTCCGTGACCGGGCCGGCGGTCGGCTTCAAGGTCACGAACGCGCAGGGCGTCTCGCCCCACTTGTCGTCGGGACGCGCCACCACCGCCGCTTCCAGTATGTCGGGATGCTTGTACAGCACTTCCTCGACTTCGATGGAGGAAATGTTCTCGCCGCCGGAAATGATGATGTCCTTGGAGCGATCCTTGATCTGGATGTAACCGTCGGGATACATCACCGCCAGGTCGCCCGAATGGAACCAGCCGTCGGCCAGTGACTCGTCGGTGGCCTTCTTGTTCTTGAGATAGCCGCGCATCACGACATTGCCCTTGAACATCACCTCGCCGAGCGTTTCGCCGTCGCGCGGCACCGGCTGCATGGTCTCGGGGTCCAGCACCTCCAGGTCTTCCAGCACGTGGTAGCGCACGCCCTGGCGGATGAGTTTCTCGGCGTAGGCTTCTTCGTCGAGCGCCGCCCAGTCGTCCTGCGGCGCGTTGAATACCGCCGGCCCATAGACCTCGGTGAGGCCGTAGGTATGGGTGATGTGAAAACCATTGGCTTCCATCGAGCGCAGGATGGCGGCCGGCGGCGCGGCGCCGGCGGTCATGACCTCCACCGTGTGTGGCAGCGGGCGTTTGTCCTCGGGGCGCGCGTGGATGATGAAGTTCAGGACGATGGGCGCGCCGCAGAAATGCGTGACCTTGTGCTCCGCAATCGCGTCGTAGATCGGCTTGGCGGCGATGCGGCGCAGGCAGATGTTGGTGCCGGCGAGGGCGGCGATGGTCCACGGGAAGGTCCAGCCGCAGCAATGGAACATCGGCAAGGTCCACAGGTAGACCGGGTGGTGCGTCATGTTCCAGGCCATCGCGCAACTGATGGCATTGAGATAGGCGCCGCGATGATGATAGACCACGCCCTTGGGGTTGCCGGTGGTGCCCGAGGTGTAGCACAGCGCCATCGCCTGCCACTCGTTGTCGGGCAATAGCCACGGATGATCGGCATCGCCCTCGGCGATGAAGTCTTCGTATTCCATCACGCCGATGCGATCGTGGCAGGGCGCATCGACATCGGCGATGTCGATGACCAGCGGCTTGACCTTGGCCATCGCCAGCGCGTCGCGCGTGACGTGGGCGAACTCGGTATCGACCAGCACCACCTTGGCTTCGCCGTGATCGAGTATGAAGGCGATGGCCTCGGCATCGAGACGGATGTTGATGGGATTGATCACGGCGCCGGCAGCCGGAATGCCGAACAGGCCTTCATAGAAGGCCGGGATGTTGGTCGCGATCACCGCCACCGTGTCGCCCTTGCCGATGCCGCGCTTGGCCAGCGCCGAGGCGAGCCGCCGGCAGCGCGTGAAGGTTTCCATCCAACTGAAGCGACGTTCGCCGTGCACGACGGCCAGGCGCTGCGGATACACCGCCGCCGCGCGCGCCAGCATGCTGAGCGGCGACAGCGGCACGTAGTTGGCCGGGACCTGGTCGAGATCCAGTTCATAGGGATTACGGGCGGCGTCGTTCATGCCGGGAGTTCCTCATGCGATGTTGATGCGCGCACCACGGTCACAGCTTGGGTGCGCGGCAGCGGGTAGTGGGATTCAGCGGTCCTGCCACTTGGGCGGACGCTTCTCGATGAAGGCGTTGAGGCCTTCCACACCGTCGGCGGCGAGCAGGTTGCACACCAGTTCCTCGGCGGTGCCGCGATAGGCGCTGTCGAGACCTTGGTTCACCTGGCGATAGAACGAGGCCTTGCCGAGGCGCACCGCGTATTGCGATTTCTCGGCGATGCGCAGCGCGAGGGCGCGAGTGCGTGCTTCGAGTTCGGCATCATCGACCACGTGGTTGACGAGGCCGATTTCGAAGGCGCGCGTGGCGTCGATGAAGTCACCGGTCAGCAGCATTTCCAGGGCATGCTTGCGCTGCACGACGCGGCTCAAGGCCACCGACGGCGTCGCGCAATAAAGGCCGTTGGCGATGCCGTTGGTGGCGAAGCGTGCGCTGCTGGCGGCCACCGCGAGATCGCAGCTCGCGACCAGCTGACAGCCGGCGGCGGTGGCGATGCCCTGCACCCTGGCGATCACCGGCTGCGGCAGCGCGACGATGGCCTGCATCATGCGCGAGCAGTCGGCCAGCAGGCGACGATAGAACGTCTCGTCGCGATGGGCATTCATTTCCTTCAGATCATGGCCGGTGGAAAAGGCCTTGCCGGTCGACGCCACGATCACGACCCGCACCTCGGCACTGGCGGCGATCGCCGCGAGGTGCTCGTTCATGGCGGCGATGACTTCGCTGGTGAGGGTGTTGTAACGACTGGGACGATCGAGCGTCAGGGTGGCGATGCCGTCGGCGAGCGCATAGCTCACGGCGGATTCGGGCAAGGGCTGCGTATGGCTGGCGGTCATCGTCGTGCTCCGGGGTCAGGCCGGTTATTGTCGAGGCGGGCCGAGGGCTTCGCAAGCGACCGGCGTGGCGATGTTATCCTGCCGCGCGGGCCCGGGCGGCCCGCGGATTTTCACCGGCCGGCGCTTTGCGCCGCCGATCACGCCATGCAGGGGAGACGAGCATGCAGTACCGCGACATTCTCTACCGGGTCGAGGATCCGGTCGCCATCATCACCATGAACCGCCCGGAGCGGCTCAACGCGTTCACGCGCACCATGCTGGCCGAGATCCGCCACGCGGTGGCGGCCGCCGAACGCGACCCGCGCGTGGTCGGCATCATTCTCACCGGCGCGGGCCGTGGTTTCTGTGCGGGCATGGACATGGCGGCGCTCGATGAGATCTCGGCCTCGGCCAGTCTCGACGGCGCCGAGGACCCGGCGCTCGCGGCGGCGCCGGGCGATGTCGCCATGGGCCCCGATTTCAGCATCGCGTATACCTACCTGCTGGCGGTGCGCAAGCCGGTGCTGGCGGCCGTCAATGGTCCCTGCGCGGGGCTCGGTTTCTGTTTCGCGGTGCTGTGCGACATGCGTTTCGTCGAGCGCCAGGCCAAGTTCTCGACCGCCTTCGCCGGCCGTGGCCTGGTCGCCGAGCACGGCGTGTCGTGGCTGCTGCCGCGCCTCATCGGCACGTCGCGATCGCTCGACATCCTGTGGAGCGCGCGGCGCTTCGATGGCGAGGAGGCGGACAAGATGGGCTTGGCCGATCGCCTGTGCGAGACCGGCGGCGCCGTCGAGCAGGCGCGCGAATACATCGTCAACCTGTCGAAGAGCGTGTCGCCGGCGTCGATGATGATCATCAAGCAGCAGGTCTATCGTCATCTCATGGTGACGCTGGGGCCGGCCATGGAAGAGACCAACCGGCTCATGGAAGAGAGTCTCGGACGGCCGGATTTCCGCGAGGGCGTGCGCTCCTTTCTCGAGCAGCGCGAGCCGGCCTTCAAGCGCGTGAGTCTGTAGCGCGACTACCGGATCGGGGGTATTTCTTCGGCGACCAGCGTGTGTCGTGCGCATTTCGCGCACGACACACGGCGCGAGGCTTGAGATGGATCAAGCATCGTTGCCATGATTGTGCGAGCGTCGCCAGAGCCGCGCTGGCCGTGATCATCGTCCGGTCGCGCCGATCTCGGCCATGCCACTCAATCAACGTCAGGGGAGTCACCAGCCATGCGCGTAGGCGCCACGATATTCAATCAAAATTATTCCGACTGGGATCGCTACGAAGCGGAAGAGCGCGGTGAAAAGGTTGCCGCCCGTCCGCAGCAATCCGACCGCGACATCTTCCTGGAAGAGCTCGACATCGCGCGCATCGCCGACGACACCGGCTTCGATGCGCTGTGGACCATCGAGCATCACTTCACGCCCTACACCATGGTCACCAACCCGCTGCAGTACCTGACCTACGTGGCGGGTATCACCAAGCGCGTCGATCTCGGCACCATGGTCACGGTGCTGCCGTGGCACAACCCGGTGCGCGTCGCCGAAGACGTCAACATGCTCGACACCTTCCTCGGGCCCAAGCGCGAGATCATCTGCGGCGTCGGTCGCGGACTCGGGCGTCGTGAATACGAAGGCCTTTCCATCGACCAGGGCGAGGCGCGCGAGCGTTTCGACGAATCGCTGCAGGTCTTGAACATGCTGCTCTCGACCGGCAAGTGCGACTTCGACGGCAAGCATTACAAGATAAAGGGCTTGAAGCTGCGTCCGCAGCCCGACAAGGACTTGAGCCCCAACCTGTGGTGCGCCGGCGGTACCGACGAGACGGTCGAAATCATCGCGCGTCACGGCGTGCGTCCGCTGGTCATTCCGACCACCAGCCTCGGCCTGTCGCTCGAGACCGCGCGCAAGTACGCACGTCTGCATGCCAAGGCCGGTTTCGCGCCGTCCAAGACCAAGCTCGCGCTGTGGACCTATGTCGCCGAGACCGAAGCCGAAGCGAAAGCCGGCGCCGAACAGTACATGGTGCAGTACGCCGATTCGGCGCTGCGTCACTACGAGCTGCGCGGCAGCCACCTCGGCAACATCAAGGGCTACGAGTCCTACGGTGCGATGCAGAAGGCGCTGGCCGCCGACCCGACGCCGTTCCTGCGCGGTTTCGTCGATTCCCATCCGTGGGGCACGCCGGATCAGACCATCAAGCGCGCCAAGGATCTCGCCATGCAGTTCGGCTGCGAGGAGATCATGTTCATCTTCAAGTACGGCGGCATGCCGATGAAGATGGCCGAGAAGAGCATGAAGCTGTTCGCCAAGGAAGTGATGCCGGCGCTGCAGGAATTGAATCCGCAGCCGATCGAAGTGCAGGACGCGGCCTGAGCCGCGTCGTCCTTCGGGGCATCCTTATATTTTGTGGGTCAGGCTTCAGCCTGACATTCAAGTCGCTGCAAAGCAGCAGTCAGACTGAAGTCCGACCCATAATGAATCTGGATTGGTACCCGCCGGGCCAGCGTGTCAGGCCTTGGCCGGCACCCTGCGCGGCGCCGCCTTCTCCAGACCCCGCGATTCCAGGTACTCGTCGTAGGTGCCCTTGAAGTCGATGATGCCCTGGTGGGTCATCTCGATCACCCGTGTCGCCAGCGACGACACGAACTCCCGATCATGGCTGACGAAGATCAGCGTGCCGGGATAATTCTCCAGCGCCTGGTTCAATGACTCGATCGATTCCATGTCGAGGTGGTTGGTCGGCTCGTCGAGCAGCAACACGTTGGGCTTCTCCAGCACCAGCTTGCCGAACAGCATGCGCGCTTCCTCACCGCCCGAAATCACGTGCACCGACTTGTTGCTGTCGTCCTTGGAGAACAGCAGCTGACCCAGTACCGCGCGCACGCGCATGTCGTCGTCACCCTTCTGGCGCCACTGGCTCATCCACTCGAACAGCGTCATGTCCTTGTCGAAGTCGGCGGCGCGGTTCTGGCGCACGTAGCCGACCTCGGCATTCTCGGCCCATTTCACCACGCCCTTGTCTGGCGCGACGTCGCCCGCCAGGCAATGCAGCAGCGTGGTCTTGCCGATACCGTTGGGGCCGATGATGGCGACGCGTTCACCGGCCGCGACCGCGAGATCGAAGCGCTCGAACAACGTCACGCCGTCGTAACCCTTGCCGAGCTTCTCGGCCTCCACCGCCAGGCGATGCAGCTTCTTGTTCTGTTCGAGGCGGATGTAGGGATTGACGCGGCTCGACGGCTTGACGTCCTCGAGCTGGATTTTTTCGATCTGCCGCGCGCGCGAAGTGGCCTGGCGGGCCTTGGAGGCATTGGCCGAGAAGCGGCTGACGAAGTGCTTCAACTCGTCGATCTGGGTCTGCTTCTTGGCGTTGTTGGCCAGCATGCGCTCGCGCACCGCGGTCGAGGCAATCATGTACTCGTCGTAGTTGCCGGGATACACGCGCAGTTCGCCGTAATCGAGATCGGCCATGTGCGTGCACACGCTGTTCAGGAAGTGGCGGTCGTGGGACACGATCACCATCGTGCAGTCACGGGTGTTGAGGATCTCTTCCAGCCAGCGGATGGCGTTGATGTCGAGGTTGTTGGTCGGTTCGTCGAGCAGCAGGATGTGCGGCTCGCCGAACAGGGCCTGGGCCAGCAGCACGCGTAGCTTCCAGCCCGGCGCCACCTGGCTCATGAGGCCTTCGTGCTGCTCGATCGGAATACCGACGCCCATCAACAGTTCGCCGGCGCGGGATTCGCAGGTGTAACCGTCGAGCTCGGCGAAGCGCACTTCGAGCTCCGCCACGCGCATGCCGTCTTCCTCGCTCATGTGTTCCATGGAGTAGATGCGGTCGCGCTCGGACTTCACTTCCCACAGCTGCTCGTGACCCATGATCACGGTGTTCAGCACCGTTGAGTCCTCGAACGCGAACTGGTCCTGGCGGAGCTTGCCGAGGCGTTCACCCGGGTCTATCGAAATATTGCCGTTGGTCGGCGCGAGCTCGCCGCCCAGGATTTTCATGAAGGTCGACTTGCCGCAACCGTTGGCGCCGATCAGGCCGTAGCGATTGCCATTGCCGAATTTGACCGAGACGTTTTCGAACAGCGGCTTGGCGCCGAATTGGATGGTGACGTTGGCAGTTGTGAGCACGATAGGATTCCGAGTGGGGCAAGCGTTGAACGATGGCCCGGCGCGACGCGGACATGGGCGCGGCCGGCGGGGTCCGGGCATTCGCGGCCGGGTCCGAGCGGGGCGCTCGGAGGCTGAATGCGGCGGTGCGACATCATACGCGTTTGAGGCCGCTGACGCTCCCCTTGGCGGCGCCCGGCCGGCGCCCCGCAATCTGACCGTGGTCAGCCGGCCCGCGCCGGGGCCGGCCTACCATGCGACGACCATGGTGGTCCCCAACCTCTCAAACGCCGCGCGCGCCCGGCATCCTGTAGTCCTTGGGCGGCGTCCAGCGCAGCGGTGCGTCGAGGGCCGCCAGCACCGCCGGGTCGCGGCCGTAGACGTCGCGCCGGAATTCCACCGTGCCGTCGGCGGCCGGGAAGGCCGTCAGGTAGAGCAGCATGATGCTCACCTTGCGCGGCAGGTTGATGCGCAGGTTGGCGCCCTTGGCGACGGCCTTGTCGATGGCCGCGCGGTTCCAGCGCGGGTCGTCACGCAGCACCTCCTGCGCCAGTTTCAGCGGGTCCTCGATGCGGATGCAGCCGGAGCTGAAGGCGCGCTCGGCAAGCTGGAACAGGCCACGGGTCGGGGTGTCGTGCAGGTAGACCGAGTGCACGTTGGGGAACATGAAGGCGACGCGTCCCAGCGGATTCTCGGGACCGGCCTCCTGGCGCAGGATCCAGGGAAAGCCGGCGCCGCGCTTGCGCCAGTCGATGGTCGTCGCGTCGACCGGCTTGCCGTCGAAATCGATGAGCCTCAATTTCTTGGTGGCGAGATAGCCCGGGTCGTGGCGCAGCTTGGGCAGGATGTCCTCCTTGAGGATGGTCGGCGGCACGGTCCAGCTCGGGTTCAATTCCACGTAGGACAGATGGTCCTTGAAGATCGGCGTCTTGCGGAATGGCTTGCCGACGATCACGCGCCCCGACCAACGCACTTCGCCGTGGTCGAGGTACATCGCTTCGAAGGCCGCGATATTGACCGACAGCGCCTCGGGCTCGAGATCGCGGAACACCCAGCGCACGCGTTCGAGATTGACACGCAGATCGTTGATGCGCGCGGCCAGCGATACGTTCATCACCGCCAGCGTGCCGCGTCCGATGGCGCCATCGACATCCAGACCGTTACGGCGCTGGAAGGCTCGCACCGCCTCGACCAGGCCCGCGTCGTAGACCGCGTCTTGCGGCGGCGCCACCGCCGCCACGTAATCACCGCTGGCGGCGAGGCGCGCGCGCACTTCGACGATGCGCGCATCGCGCATGTCCGGCTTCAAGGTCGGGCCACTTTTCACGCTCGGCCATTGCTCGCCGCGCTCCTGGCGCGCACGCAGATCGGCCAAGGCTTTTTTCAGCGCGCGGTAGTAGTTATCGGACGGGCGCAGCGCGGCCAGACGCTCGGCGAGCTTGTCGCTCGCGATCGAATCGCGCAGCCACGCCGTCGGATCGGTCTTGCCGAAGCTGCGCGAATAATTCCAGTCCGGATCGAGCGCCTCGGGATTGCATTTGCCGAAGCGCAGCGTGAAAGCGAGACGCGCCAAGGCCTCGGTCGCGATCAGTTCACGCGCGGCGGGCGGCAGGCTGTCGATCGACGCCAGCTTGTCATCGAGAAAATCATGCGGGTCGAGACCATCGCTGAAACTCTCGGCCACCGCCGCGCGCAACACGTCGAGTTGTTTGCGCGTCCATCGCGGCGCTTGGTCGGGCCCGGCATGGAGCGCGCGCAGGAAGGGCGTGGACCACAAGGTTTCGCCGGCGATTTGCACCTGCGGCGCATCGCCGGACAGCGCCAGCGCGATGTCCGACGGCGCGCCCATGGCGTGCGGTGATAACGTGAGAATGACGGCGACGCACAGAACGTAGAGCGCGCGCGTAACGGCGCGCGTGGAGATGGGGGCCTGCATTCGGACTTGATTGCTCCGGGTAAGGTTTGCTAATAGTAGCCCGGTTCGCGACCGAACCGATGAGGGGGAAGGGTGCCGATAGACAAATCGAAAGACGAGATGGGCACCGGGTCGCGCGTGATGTCGCGTCGTGGGTTTTTGCAATGGGGCGCAGGTGCGGCCGTGCTGTGCGCCGCGCCCGCGTGGGCCAAGGTGCCGTCGCGTCGTGCCTTGTCTTTCGAGCATCTGCATACCGGTGAACGCCTGTCCGTCACCTATTACGCCAACGGCGCCTACAACGATCACGCGTTGAAATCGATCAATCACCTGTTGCGCGACTTCCGCACCGCGCAGGTCTTCCCGATCCGTCGCCAATTGCTCGACCAGCTCTACCTCGTGCACGCCGCCATCGGCAGCGATGCGCCGTTCCAGATCATCTGCGGTTACCGTTCGCCGGCCACCAACGAGTTCCTGCGCCGCACCAGCAGCGGCGTCGCCCAGCGCAGCCTGCACATGGATGGCATGGCCATCGACGTACGCCTGCGCGATACCCGCACGCGCCACCTGCGCGATGTCGCGGCGCGCCTGAAGCTCGGCGGCGTCGGCTACTACGCGTCCTCCGATTTCGTGCACCTGGACATCGGCCGCCCGCGCCAGTGGTGATGCGCCCGCTGGTGGCCGTCGGCCACGGCGCGACCGGCCGATAAATCCCCGCACTTTCTCGCGTCGCTGGCCGCGGCGCGGATTCGATACTATCGACGCCTGATCTGCGTAACTCCGTGCGCCGCATGCGCCCCAGGGAGCTGACATGTTCGAAACCTTGCATTACGTGGCCGCGGACGGCGTTGGCGTCATAACGCTCAATCGCCCGGACCGTTTGAACGCGGTCAATGCCGCGATGGCCACCGAACTCGAAGCGCTCGCGCGCCGGCTGCGCGACGACGCCACGCTGCGCGCGGTGATCGTGACCGGCGCCGGCCGCGTGTTCTGCGCCGGCGCCGACATCGCGGCGCTCGACGCGCTGACCAATGCCGATGCCGCCTATCGCTTTCTCGAAGGCCTGCAGGTGGCGTTCAATGCCATCGAGGCCTTGCCCATGCCGACCATCGCGGCGGTGCATGGTCTTGCATTCGGGGGCGGCTGCGAACTGGCGCTGGCCTGTGATTTTCGCCTGCTCGGCCAGGACGCGCGCCTGGGCGTGCCGGAGATCAAGCTCGGTCTCTTGCCCGGCGCCGGCGGCACCCAGCGCCTGTCGCGTCTGCTGCCCGCCGCGATCGCGCGCCAGATGATCTACTTCGGCGAGCCGCTCGATGCCGACACCGCGCTCGCGCACGGCCTGGTCAACGCGGTGGTCGCCAGCGGTGAGGTGCTGGACGAAGCGCGGCGCTGGGCCGCGCGCCTTGCCGCGCTGCCGCCGTTGGCGCTGCGCTCCGCGAAACTCTTGGTGCATGGCGCGGCCTTGCATGGCCTGGCCTCGGGCATCGAAGCGGAACGGCAGGCCGTCAGCTACCTGTTTCAAACGCAGGACGCGCACGAAGGCGTGCGCGCCTTTCTCGAAAAGCGCAGCGCGCGGTTCCAGGGAAACTAGTCATGGATTTCGATTTTGACGACAGTGAACGGGCCTTCCAGGAAACCCTGCGTCGCTACGCGCTGGAAAGACTCGCGCCGGATTACGCGCGCTGGGATCACGGCGAGGCGGTGCCGCGCGAGCGCATCCGAGCCTTCGCCGAACTCGGCGTCACCGGCCTGCGCGTGCCCGAAGCCTATGGCGGCGTCGGCGGCAGCTACGTGATGGCCGGCATCGCCGCCGAGGAAATCGCGCGCGGTGATCACAACTTCACCATGTATTTGCAGCTCGGCGCGATCAGCGCCGACCTCATCGGCCAGTACGCCGAGGAGCGCGTGAAGAGCATGATCCTGCCGGGGATCGCCAGCGGTGAGACCTTGGTATCCTTCGGCCTGACCGAGCCGGGCGCCGGTTCCGACGCCGCCTCGATCAAGACCCGTGCCACGCTGGACGGCGACGAATGGGTGGTGAACGGTGAGAAAGCTTCCATCACCATGGCCGGCTACGCCGATTACTGCGTGGTGTTCGCGCGCATCGGCGCGGCGGGCGCCAAGGGCATAGGCGCGATCGTGGTGCCGCTGAATGCGCCCGGCGTCACGCGCCGCGTTTACGACAGCATGGGCGGTAAGCTCACCGGTCGCGGCTCGTTGTTCTTCGACAACGTGCGCGTGCCGCGCGATCACCAGCTCGGCGCCGACAAGTCGGGTTTCGCGCAGGCCATGGAGGCCTTCGATTACAACCGCGCCATCATCGCGCTGGCCTGCATAGGCACGGCCCAGCAGTCGCTCGATGAAACCGTGGAATTCGCCAAGCAGCGTCACACCTTCGGCAAACCGCTGGCGCGCCATGAAGGCTATGCCTTCCAGATCGCCGAACACAGCACGCAGTTGCATGCCGCGCGCCTGTTGGCCTACCAGACCCTGTGGCTGCGCGATCGCGGGCGACCCCATACCCGCGAGGCTGCGATGGTGAAATGGCTGGCGCCGCACGCGGCGGTGCAGGCCATCCACGGCTGCATGGTGTTGAACGGCTGGATGGGTTACGACAATTCCATGCCCTACGCGCAACGCCTGCGCGACGTGATTGGTCTCGAGATCGGCGACGGCACGCCGGAGATCATGAAGGGCGTGGTGGCGCGCGAGATCTTCGGCCGTGAATACATCTCCTACCGGTAGGCGCGCATGAATGGTTCTGAAGCACGCGCGCCGCGCGTACTGATCACCGGCGGCACGCGCGGCATCGGCTTGGCGGTCGCCGAGCGCTTTGCCGCCGGCGGCGCTGAAGTGCTGCTCAACTATCGACGTGACGACGCCACCGCCGAGGCCGCGGTCAGTGCCATCGTCGCGCGCGGCGGCCGCGCCCAGGCGCTGCGCGCCGACATCGGCGATGCCGATTCGGTCGACGCCATGTTCGAACGCATTCGTCACGACGGCGCGACGCTCGACGTGTTGGTCGCCAATGCCGCCGCCACCGCCTTCAAGCCACTGATGGAGGCCGGCACCCATCACGTGGCGCGCACTTTCGGCATCACCATCAGCGGCTTCCTGGCGCTGGCGCAGGCGGCCGCCGGCATGATGAGGGACGGCGGCGCGATGGTCGCGCTGTCGGGCTTCGACGCGGTACGCGTGATCGAACGACACGGCATACTCGGCCCGGCCAAGGCCGCCATGGAATCCATGGTGCGCTACCTCGCCGTGGAGCTTGCGCCGCGCGGCATCCGCGTCAATGGCGTCAGTCCCGGCTATATCGATACCCACTCGGCGCGTTTCTATGCCGGCGCGAAGTTCGAAAGCGAAATCGCGCCACGCTGGTGCGCGCAAACGCCGCTGGGCCGGCTCGGTCGGCCCGAGGAAGTGGCGACGGTGGTGGAATTCCTGTGCTCGGCGCAGGCGTCCTTCGTCACCGGCCAGACCTTGATCGTGGATGGCGGCCTGACCTTGATTTGAATGGTCGCGCGCCGCGCTTGACCTGTATCAAAGCCGCCCGGACGTTCAGCGTGTGCAATGCGTGCGAGCCTTTCGGAGAGCCGTTCATGACCACCCTCGCCTGGAACCCGACACTCGCTCTCGACGACGTCGTGATGGATCACACTCACGAGGAGTTCGTCGATTTGCTGAACGCGGTGGGGACAGCCGGACCCGCGGACATCGAGGCCACCATGCGCGCCTTCGTCGAGCACACCGAACAGCACTTTGCAGAGGAAGAGCGCTGGATGAAGGAAAGCGGCTTTCCGCCGCTGGGTTGTCACCAGAACCAGCACAACATGGTGCTGCAGGTGGCGCGAGAAGTGTGCGCACGCGTCGCCAAGGGCGAGACCACGCTCGGCGAGCCCTTCGCCAAGGCCGTCGCCGAATGGTTTGGCGATCACGTTTCGGTGATGGATTCCATCCTCAAGCAGTACATGGACATGCAGGGCTACACGCCGGTGATGCAGTCGCTGGCCGAGGAAACGCGCAAGAAAGCCGGGTGACGCCCAGGCCGCTGCGACATTGTGGGTCAGACTTCAGTCTGACTCTTCGTGTCGGTGCCTCGCATGTCAGACTGAAGTCTGACCCACAAGAGATCCCATCCCAGGAACCTCACTGCCGTCAGTCTTCCGGCAACGCAAACGCTATCACCGCATCCCCCAAGGCAAACTTGAACAGTGCGTGGCCGCCGGCCGCCACCGCCACGTATTGGCGGCCCTTGACGCGATAGGTGATGGCTGGCGCGTTGACGCCGGCGCCGGTCGCGAAACGCCACAGGCGTTTGCCGCTCCTGGCATCGAGGGCGATGAAGTCGCCGTTGCTTTCACCCGCGAAAACCAGACCGCCGGCCGTCGCCAGCGCGCCGGACATCACCGGCAGCGTGGTCTTGAGTTGCCAGGCAATCTTGCCGTCGTTCGGATTGATGGCGGACAGCGTGCCGGCGCGTTGCGCGTCGTTCTTGAAGCTCAGCACCGTGACGTCCTTGCCCGCCGCGTTCTTTTCCAACTGGTAGTGGCTGGCGTTGTCGGTGGCCGGCACGTACACGTAGCCGGTTTGCGGACTGTAGGCGCTGGGCGGCCAGTTGGCGCCGCCGGCGGCGCCCGGCAACACGTCGATGCCGGCGGCGGTGGCGCGCCGGAACATCACCTTGTCCTGCGGCACGAAGGCCTCGGAGCGCAACAGCGGTTTGCCGGTCAGGCGATCGAGGACGTACATCCAACCTGACTTGGACGCCGCCGCCAGCGCCGGCAGCGGCTGCTGGTCCGGGCCTTTCAAATCCAGCAACACCGGCGGCGACGAGGCATCGTAGCCCCACAGGTCGTGGGGCACCAACTGGTGATACCAGCGCAGTTTGCCGCTCGCGACATCGAGCGCGATGAGTGACGAAGTGTAGAGATTGTCGCCCGGCCGCTTGTCGTCCTCGTAGCCCGGCGAGGCATTGCCGGTGCCGAAGTAGATGAGACCATGGGCCGTGTCGATGGACGGCGTCGAATAGATAGAACCGCCGCCGGTCTTCCACGCGTCCCGATACCTGGCGGCATTGGCCCGTTCAGCGTCGATGTCGCGCGGCAGCGCATCGCCGAACGCGGTCTTGGCGACGAAGTCGCCTTCCCAGCCGCTCGCCGCCGTCGAATACCAGCGCCACACGAGATCGCCATTGTCGACGCTGTAGGCGCTGAGAAAGGCGCGCAGGCCGTCACGCACGCCGGGCCGCCCCAAGGTCGACGCGCTGTTGTGCTCGGCGTCGCTCAGCACCGCGCTGTAACCGGTGCCGCTGACGCCGACGAACACCTTGCCATCGTGGACCACCGGCGCCATGTTGCCGGCGAAGCGCGTGGCGCGATCGAAAGCCTCGTGATGCGCGGGATCGTAGTGGCGCAGCGCGGCGAGGTCGTCCGGGTTGCCGCTCATCGGGTCGACCACCGGGATGTCCCACACGAGTTTGCCGTCCCTGGCGTCGAGCGCGACGAGACGCGCATCGGCGGTGATCATGAACAGCCGGCCGTCGCTGAAGGCGAGGCCGCGGTTATGCGAGCCGCAGCACAGCTTGTCGGTGACGGCTTTATGCGTGTAGCGCCATTTCTCCGCGCCGCTCGCGGCATCGAGGGCGATGACGTGGTTGAACGGCGTGGTGACATACATCACGCCGTCGGCGACCAGCGGATTGGTGGGGAAGGTGCCGACGATGCCGGTCTGCATGATCCAGGCGGGCGTGAGTTTGGCGACATTGGCGGTCGTGATGTCGGCAAGCTCGCTGTAGCGCTGGTTGCCGAAGCCATGCCCGTAGGTCTGCCAGTTGTCCTGGTCGGGTGCGGCGTGATTCCGGCGCGCGTCGTCGGCCCGTGCATTGGCGCCGCCCAAGGCCACGAAAAGAACGAGCGCCATGCCGCTGAAGAGCTTGAACATCGGGATCCCCACCATGGAAAGACGGTGTGCGCACTCTAGCAGAGCAGGGCGCAAGTGCAGGAGCGGTCGGCCATTCCCCGAAACGGGGGCGGCGCACCGGGCGGCGCGGCGTAAAATGGCTGACGGCCTTACCCTGTAGGTGCGAATGCATTCGCACATTGGATTGGCCGCCCGTCACATTTCCAATGTGCGAATGAATTCGCACCTACAAGGAGAGCGTCATGACTTCATCCCTTGCCGCGCAGACCGCAGGCTCCGCCGACAAGTCCGGCTTCCGCTACGACACCAGCAAGGTCGAGTGGCACAAGTTCTTCACGCCCGGCACTTGGTACCGCATCCTGAATGTCGATGTCGCCGCGCGCACCGCCGACATGCTGGTCAAGTTCGAGGCCAACGGACAATGCATGTATCACCGCCATGGCTGTGCCACCACCACGCTGGTATTGGAAGGCGAGCTGCGCGTGCGCGAGCAGTTGAACGGCGGCGAAGTGCTGAAAGTGAAACCGGCGGGCAGCTATTCCCACGGCGGTTTCGGTGAAGTGCATATCGAAGGTGCGGGTAATGAGGATGCCATCATCTTCTTTGGCATGCGCAGCGACACCGATGTCATCTACGAATTCCTGAACGACGATTTGAGCCTGAAGCGCGCCGTCACCGTCGGCGATTTCCATCACGACTGGGTGACGAAGTGGCCGGGGGATGTGAAAGGATAATCCAGCAACAAGGAATCGTCGGTTGTGGGTCGGACTTCAGCCTGACATTGGACAACAACGCTAGCGCCGGGATGGACCTTGAATGTCAGACTGAAGTCTGACCCACAACGCTGCCTGCTGAACCACACTCCCGGCGACGCATCGCGTCGCCGGGAGTGAATGCCCTCAAGCCCTGACAAACCCCTCGTAGCCCTTGGCCGCTATGTCCGCGCATTTCTGCCGGTAGAGCGGGAAGCCGCCGGCGTAGAGCATGAATTTCTTCTTGCGGCCGGGGATGTTGTCATTGACGCCCATGAACCACGAGTTGACGGTCGGGAACAGGGTCGCGCGCGCGGTTTCGTCGACGTGGTCGGTCCAGGCGTTCTCGGCGGCCTGGGTCGGCTCCACGCGCTTCATGCCCTTGGCCTGCATGTCGGCGATGAGGTCCGTCAGCCACTCGACGTTCTGCTCTATGCAGCGCGGGATGTTGCAGAAAGTGGCGCCGTTGTTGGGTCCGACCAGGGTGAAGAAATTCGGGAAACCGGTGGTCTGCATGCCGAGATAGGTCTGCGGACCGTCCTTCCATTTCTCCTGCAGGCTCTTGCCGCCCACGCCGCGGATGTCGATGCGCGCCAGCGCGCCCGTCACCGCTTCGAAACCGGTGGCGTAGATGATCATGTCGAGCTCGTATTCGGCCGCCTTGGTCTTGATGCCCTTGGCGGTGATGCGCTCGATCGGCGATTCCTTGATGTCGACCAGGTGCACGTTGGGCTGGTTGTAGCACTCGTAGTAATTGGTCTCCATCGGCACGCGGCGCAGACCGAAGCCATGATCGGTCGGGATGAGCTTCTCGGCGAGCTTGGGGTCCTTGACGCGCGAACGGATCTTGCGCGCGATGAAATCGCTCGCGTAGTCATTGGCACGCTGATCGGTCAACACGTCGCGGAAGGTGCCGAGCCAGATGCCGAAGCCCGGCGAGTTGTAGAGCTTCTCGAAGAACGCCTCGCGTTCCGCATCGCTCACTTCCAGCGCCGAGCGCGGATCGTTCTTGTGCAGGAAGTTGCCCATCGACTCGCTGCACTGCTTGAAGATCTGGTCGTAGGTGGCGTGAATGGTCTTCTGCGTGTCGGCGTCGATCTTGCTGTTCAACAGCGGTGCGCACCAGTTGGGCGTGCGCTGGAAGACGAACAGCTCGCCGGCGCTCTTGGCCACTTCCTGGATGACCTGCACACCGGTCGCGCCGGTGCCGAGCACGCCCACGCGTTTGCCGTTGAAGGGAATGTTGGCCGGGCCATGGCCGTTAGGATCGCGCGGCCACATGCCGGTGTGATAAGCCTCGCCCTTGTAGTCGGCGACGCCGGGAATGTTCGGCATCTGCGGCGCCGACAACGGCCCGGTGGCGGAGATCAAAATGCCGGCCGAAGCCTTGCTGCCGTCTTCGAGTTCGATGGTCCAGCGCGTGGCGCTGTCATCGAATACCGCCGACT
The DNA here is from genome assembly GCA_016719885.1 of Pseudomonadota bacterium. Classification (NCBI taxonomy): domain Bacteria; kingdom Pseudomonadati; phylum Pseudomonadota; species Pseudomonadota bacterium. The sequence goes on from JADJYF010000011.1 coordinate 48,020, forward strand.
TGACCCGCGCGTGGAAGGTGATGTCCTTGCGCACGTCGAGCTTGTCGGCGACGAAGTTGAGGTACTTCAAGGTCTCGGGCTGCGGCGCGAAGTGTTCGCTCCAATCCCATTCGTCGAGGATTTCCTTGGAGAACGAGTAACCGTAGGAATAGGACTCCGAATCGAAGCGGCAGCCGGGATAGCGATTCCAGTACCAGGTGCCACCAACGCCGGAGCCGGCTTCGAAAACGCGGACCGAAAGCCCGAGCTTGCGCAGCTTCCAAAGTTGATACATGCCGGATATGCCGGCGCCGATGATGATGACGTCGTATTGCTGGTTGGACATGGCGAAAGACCTCCGTATGAAGCTGGACATCGCGTGCGACTGCCACGCGCGTGGTGTGACGCGGGCGCAGGCGAGGCGCGCCGAGGTCACAACAGTGGCTCGATGGTAGGTGCCGTGCCGCGAGCAGGCTTGACCTGGGTCATGGGAATCTCTTGGCCTGTCATGCCATCGCGCGGCCATTACCCCCGATGGTGGGTGAGATCATGCCTCAGTTCGTTGGCTAACGCGTTTCAACGGACCGTGTAACGATGCAAGGACGCGCACTATCGCCGTGACGACTCGGCAGTGACCTCGAGGCCATGGTGTAATGCGCACCCCGCTGACCAGCGAATCGCCGTTGAAAGGAATGCAAACATGTCGAGACAATTGCTGCGCAAATCCGTGCCCACATTGATGGCGGGCGTTTGCCTCCTTGCCCAAAGCGCGTGGGCCGAGCCCGCCAATCGCGCCAGCGTCGAAGCATGGTTGAGCGCGCCGCCGCCGGCCGACATGCCGGCGCCGGGCACGCAGGTGAGCGGCGCCGACCTGGAAAAGCTGCGCAGCCTGTTGCCGCCGGGCTATTTCGAATTCATCGCCGACGGCGACGTGCCGATCGAGATCGAGGCCAGCGGCGATTACTCGCCGTCGCCCGACTACCAGCAAGTGACCGCCGCCAATGCCGGCAAGACCACGCTGCGCGCCGGCGGTGGCCTGGAAGGTTACGTGGCGGGGCAGCCGTTCAGCAATGAACAGATTGCCGCGGCAACGCCCGATGAAGCCGGCTACATGGTGGCCTGGAACAACGTGCATCGCTGGCAGTATTACGGCTACAAGGTCGACGCCATGGACATGATCTACGTCGACCCGACCGCGCCCGGTGTCAGCGGCACGCGCGTGCCGGGCATGGAGGGCGGCGGCAATGTGCAGCGTTCCATGGTGCAGACCTATCACCGCGTCTATCTCAACGGCCTGGCCATGCTGCCGACCCAGGGTTATCGCGTGAAGGCGGCCGACGCCGACAAGCGCCTGTTCAAGGATTACATCTCCTTCAGCGCACCGTTCGACGTCAAGGGCACGACCTTCGTGGTGGAGCGCTCGCTCGATCCGGCCGAGGAAGACCAAGTGAGTTCCTACCTTCCGAAAGAGCGTCGCGTGCGACGACTGTCGGCGCAGGAGCGCGCGGACAAGTTCATGGGCTCGAACTGGACGCTCGACGACTTCGAGGCGTTCTCAGGGCGAGTGATGGATTACGAATGGGTGTACCGCGGCAAGAAGGCGATTCTGCACGTCACCGATTCACGCGAACCCAAGCTGCGCTTCGGCGGCAAGCAGAGCAACGTGTTCAACGACCGCTGGCAGGTGCGCCAGTGCCACGTGGTGGAATTGAAGCCGCGCTGGAGCGAACATCCGGTCGCGTCGAAATACCTGTTCGTCGACGACCAGACTTTCAATGGCCTGATGTCGATGGTCATCAACCGCAAGGATGAACTGTGGCGCGTGTTCATGCCGGCCTACCAGAAGGCCCCCGCCGACAACAGCACGCCGGCGCTCGTCAACGAGACCTCGGTGCTGCGCTGGCGCGGCGCGATCGGTCTCGACGTGCTCGACAGCTCCACCAGTCTCGCCATCGCGACCACGCCGACCGAGATCCCGACCATGACCGATAAGCAGATCGAGCGGAAGTTCTCGATCTCGAATCTGAGCGGCGGCCGCTGAGGGCGGCAAACCGGGAATGAGCGCTGTAGGTGCGAATTCATTCGCACATTGAAGGGACGCCGCGGCGCTCGGCCACGCCCCTTGATGTGCGAATGAATTCGCACCTACAGGTCGGTATTCAGACCCGGAAGTAGTCGAAGAAACGGATGTTCGGCGGACCGGCCATCATCGCGCCGAATTCCACCATGTCGCCGCGCTCGGTGCGCCACGCCAGGTATTTTTCATAGTCCTGGCGGCTGTCCCACTGTTCGACAATCATGATGCCGGTCGGGTCTTCCTGGTTCTGGATGACGTGCAATGTCACGCAGCCGGGGAATGACCGGGTATCGGGCAACACGCCTTTCAGCCACGCGCGCACTTTCTCCACGCAATCGGGCTTGGCACTGAATTCAAGTATCACCTGGCAGCTCATCGTCGTTCGACCTCTCTGTGTGATGGGATGCGGGGGCGCGGCAGCGCCTATTTCGCCACCATGCGCTTGGCGACTTCTTCCAGCATGACCTCGGTCGCGCCACCGCCTATCGACTGCACGCGCGCATCACGTGTCATGCGTTCGATGGCCGACTCGCGGATGTAACCCATGCCGCCGTGGAACTGCAGGCAGTCGTACATCACCTCGTTGACCAGGGTGCCGGCCAGCGCTTTCACCATCGACACTTCCTTGGTCACCTGCTGGCCTTGCGCGTCGCGCCACGCGGTGTTGAAGATGAGGGCGCGGCAGGCTTCGACCTGGGCGCTGCGCATGGCGAGGCGCTGACGGATGGCCTGCTTGTCCCACAGCGGCGCACCGAAGGCCTGGCGCTGGGTGGTCCATTCCAGCGCGAGTTCAATCGCGCGCGCCGCTTCGCCCATGGATTGCGCGCCGAGCACGATGCGTTCGTTCTGCAGGTTCTTCATGAGCGAGTAGAAGCCGCGGTTCTCCTCGCCGAGCAGGTTGTCGAGCGGGATGCGGCAATTGTCGAAATGCAGTTCCGCGGTGTCGCTGGACAACCAGCCATGCTTCTTGAGCGGCCGCGCGACTGTGAAACCGGGTGTGCCCTTCTCGACGATGAACATCGAGATGTCGCGGTTGCGCCCCGGCGCGCCGGTCTTGGCGGCGACGAAATAGATGTCGCCGTGCACCCCGTTGGTGATGAACATCTTGGCGCCGTTCAATACCCACTCGTTGCCCTCGCGGCGGGCGCTGGTGCGCATGCCGGCGAGGTCCGAGCCCGCATCGGCCTCGGTCATGGCCACCGCGGCCACGCGTTTGCCGGCGATGATGTCGGGCATGTAGCGTTCCAGCTGCGCCTTGCTGCCGGCATGATGCAGATGCGGGCTCGCCATGTCGGTATGCACCAGCACCGTCACCGCGTAGCCGCCGTAGCTCGAGCGCCCGAGCTCTTCGGCCAGCAGCGCCGTGGCCAGCGTATCCATCTCGCTGCCGCCGTATTGCGCGGCGTAGCGAATGCCGAGCAAGCCCAGGCTGCCCATCTCGCGCATGATTTCGCGCGGCACCATGCCGGCTTCTTCCCAGGCGTCGGCCTGCGGCAATACGCGGTCGGCGATGAAGCGGCGCAGGGTGGTGCGCAGCATCTCGTGTTCTTCAGTGAAATAGGGCCAGGCGGCGTTGCTGAGATCGGCGCTCATCGAAAACTCCAAGACTTGCAATTCGTAAAAACGTCGGGCAGTGTCCGGGCGCATTCACCTCCGTGTCAATCGCAGCCCCGCCTCGACCATGAAGAGCCGCATCGACCTTCGTTCCGAGACATTCGCGCGCAACGCCGCAGGCTACGCAAGCCTGGTGGCGCAATTGCGCGAACGCGTGCGCTGGGCGATGGCAGGCGGCGGCGAGAAACTGCGCGCACGTCATCTCGAGCGCGGCAAGCTGCCGGTGCGCGATCGCATCGACCTGCTGCTGGATGCCGGCAGTCCGTTTCTCGAGTTATCGGCGCTGGCCGGCTATGGCCTGTACGGCAACGAAGTCCCGGCCGCCGGCGTGGTGACGGGCATCGGCCGCGTGAGCGGCGTGCCGTGCATGCTCATCGCCAACGACGCCACCGTGAAAGGCGGCAGCTTCTTCGCCGAGACCGTGCGCAAGCACGTGCGCGCGCAGGAAATCGCCTGGGAAAACCGCCTGCCGTGCCTGTACCTGGTCGACTGCGGCGGCGCCTACCTGCCGGAGCAGGACCGCGTGTTTCCCGATTTCGGCCACTTCGGCACGACCTTCTATCACCAATGCCGCATGAGCGCCGACGGGCTGCCGCAGCTGTCGGCGGTGTTCGGCGGCTGCACGGCCGGCGGCGCCTACATTCCTGCCCTGTCCGATGAATCGGTGATGGTCGAAGGCACGGGGCGCATCCACCTCGGCGGTCCGCCCATCGTCAAGGCCGCCATCGCCGAAGTGGTGGACGGCGAAACCCTGGGCGGCGCGGCCATGCATGCGCGCGTGTCGGGCGTCACCGATTATCTCGCCGTCAATGAACACGAGGCGCTGGCCAAGCTGCGCGACATCGTCGCCCACCTCAACTGGCCGCGTAGCGGCCATGCGGCGCGCCAGCCGGTGCGTGCGCCGCTATACGACGCGGCCGATATCGGCGGCATCGTCGGCACCGATCTCAAGCAGCCCTACGATGTGCGCGAAGTCATCGCACGCCTGGTCGACGCCAGCGAAATGCAGGAATTCAAGCCCGAATACGGCGCCACCCTGGTCACGGCCTTCGCCCACATCCACGGCTACCCGGTCGGCATCCTCGCCAACAACGGCGTGTTGTTCTCGGAATCGTCGCTGAAGGGCGCGCATTTCATCGAGCTGTGCAACCAGCGGCGTATTCCGCTCGTGTTCCTGCAGAACATCACCGGTTTCATGGTCGGCACCGAGGCCGAACGCGGCGGCATCGCCAAGCACTCGGCCAAGCTGGTCTATGCCATGGCGACCGCGCGCGTGCCGCGCTTCACGGTCATGATTGGCGGCAGCTACGGCGCCGGCAACTACGGCATGAGCGGGCGCGGCTTCGCGCCACGCTTCCTGTTCACCTGGCCCAACAGCCGCATCGCGACCATGAGCGCCGATGTCGCCAGCAATGTGCTGCTGGATCTGCGCCGTGGCTCCTTGAAGGGCGATGCCGACCCCGCCGCCCTCGCCGAGCTCGAAGCGCAGACGCGTGCGCAATTCGAGGCGCAGAGTGATCCGTACTACGCGACCGCGCGACTGTGGGACGACGGCATCATCGAGCCCGGCCACACCCGCGACGTGCTCGGCATCTGCCTGGAGCTGGCCGACGCCAGCACGCCGCGCTTCGAGGGCGTGAGCCCGGTATACCGGATGTGAGCGCCATGTTCAGCCGCCTGCTCATCGCCAATCGCGGCGAGATCGCCTGCCGCGTGATCCGCTGCTGCCGCAAGCTCGGCATCCATGCCATCGCGGTCTATTCCGACGCCGATGCCAGCGCCCGCCACGTGCGCGAGGCCGACAGCGCCGTGCGCATCGGTCCGGCCGCCGCGCGCGATTCCTACCTCGATGCCGGCGCCGTGCTGCGCGCCGCCGTCGAGAGTGGCGCCGAAGCTATTCATCCTGGCTACGGCTTCCTGTCGGAAAAGCTCGAATTGCTGGACGCCTGCGCCGCCGCCGGCATCGTGTTCATCGGCCCGCATCGCGACGCCATTGCGCGCATGGGCTCGAAAATCGAGAGCAAGCGCCTGGCGCGCGCCGCCGGCGTGGCCTGTGTGCCGGGCTACGACGGCGACGAGCAGGGCGACGCGCGGCTCGCCGCCGAGGCCGATGCCATCGGCTACCCGCTCTTGATCAAGGCCAGCGCCGGCGGCGGCGGCAAGGGCTTGAAACGGGTGGACAGCGCCGCGGATTTCGCGCGTCAGCTCGCCACCGCGCGCGCCGAGGCGCGGGCCGCGTTCGGCGACGAGCGCATGTTGCTCGAGCGCTGCATCACGCGGCCGCGTCACCTCGAAGTGCAATTGCTGGGCGACCGCCACGGCGGCCTCGTACATCTGTTCGAGCGCGAATGTTCCATCCAGCGCAACTACCAGAAGGTCATCGAGGAAGCGCCGGCCAACCACCTGCACGAGGCGGTTAGGGCGCGCCTGTTCGAGGCCGCGCTGGCGCTGGGCCACGCCATCGGCTACGACTCGGCCGGCACGGTCGAATTCGTGCTGGACGCGGAGCGCGGCGACGAGCCCTATTTCCTCGAGATGAACACGCGCCTGCAGGTCGAGCATCCGGTCACCGAGCTGACCACCGGCATCGACCTGGTCGAAGCCCAGATCCGAAGCGCGCTCGGCGAGCCGTTGGCCTTTGGCCAGGCCGACATCCGGCGCCACGGCTGGGCCATCGAGGCGCGCATCAACGCCGAAGTGCCGGAGCGCGACTACCAGGCGTCTTTCGGCCCCTTGCGCGGCTATGCCGAGCCCGAGCTGGCCGGGCTGCGAGTCGACAGCGGCATCGACGCGGCCAGCGAAGTCACGCCGCATTACGATTCCATGTTGGCCAAGCTCATCGCCTTTGCCGGCACCCGCGCCACGGCCGCCGAGAAGCTGGCTCGCGGCATCCGGCAGTTCCGCATCGAAGGCGTGGAAACCAACCAGGCGTGGCTGGCGGACCTGCTCACGCTGCCGGCCTTCAACGATGTGCTGACCACGGGCTTCCTGGCCGGGGCGTTTGCCGGCGGCTGGAGGCCGAGTGCGAACCGGCTGTGCGAGCGCCTGGGCGCGGCGGCCGCGGCCTGGTATTTCGACGAAGCCGCCCGCCACGGCTCCGACCGGCCGCTCGATGCCGGGCAGGCATTCCGCCTGACGGCCAGCGCTGGTCGCGCCGCTCGCTATACCCTGGCGGTGGGCGAGGGGGACAGCCGCCGCGAGCTGGCGCTCGAGTGCCTGGCGGCCGACCGCGTCGACGCCCACATCGACGGGCAGGCGTTCTCCTACCAGGCGGAGGAGGGCGGGCGCCTCCTTGTCGCCGGCAAGCGCCTCTACCGCGCGCATCGCGTGGGCGGCACCGTGCACCTGTGGTGCGAAGGCCATGGCACGACCGTCACGGTGACGTCGGCGCTCACGGCTCGCGCCAGCGACGTCGGCCATGGCCAGGCGGGCAACGATGTGCGCGCTGAACTGCCCGGCATCGTCACCGGCCTGCTGGTCGGCGTCGGCCAGGCCGTCACCACCGGCATGCCGGTGGCCGTGCTCGAAGCCATGAAGCTGGTGCACACCCTGACCGCGCCGCGTGATGGCGTGGTGGCCAGCCTCGGCGTCGCGGTCGGCGACACCATCCAGGGCGGCACGGTATTGGTGCGCCTGGCGCCGGTCGACGAGTGATTCCCGCGGGCGCTTGGCCCGTTTCCACCCCAACTCCCAGCCTCACCCTCTGCCGTTCCTGCTCGAACGTCCCAGGCTTCCTTTGTTCGAATTTTCTTTTTATTTTCCCGTTCGGGATTTTCACAAGGCGTCTTAGCCCCGGCGCAGCGACTTTCTGGCGACAGGCCGACTGCTAATGTTCCCGTACGGGAATAAAAAATTCTCGGTAGGCGAGAATTTCCAATGATTCAGCTCTTACGCGATTTATGAATCGATTGTCACTCGCGGCGACAAAATTGATCCCGCTGCGACTATCGGAGCCTCGCTCCTGCCCCGGGGCGCCCGCTCCGCACTCCGCTCGCCCTCGATGGTCCCTACCCGTTGGGGGGATGGCCTAGGCGCGGGCAAAAGTCGCATGTTTGGCGCTGCATGCATTCCTCGCGAGCGGGGAGTCGATGGCGCACTGCCGTCGAACGCCGGTGGGATGCCCTTCGCATCGAAAAGGGGGAGACACGCGCCATGGCTCTAGACCTCGATTCCATCGATATCCACACCCCACGCCTCTACGCCGAGCAGGGCTATCCCTGGCAGGCCTGGGACCTGTTGCGCGAGCACGCGCCCATCCATTGGTACGAGCGCGACGACGTGGAGCCGTTCTGGGCCATCACCCGCCATGCCGACGTGATGACCGTGTCCGGTCACCCGCGCGTGTTCATCAACGGCGGGCCGCGCCTGCGCCTGACCTTGAAGCACGAGGTGGAACTCGGACGCGGCGGCGTCGACGCCTTCGGCGCCGCCCGCGGTTGGGATCCGAACGAGCCGCCGGATCTCGTGTTCATGGACGACCCGCGGCACCGGCAGGTGCGCAAGGCCTCGAGCGGCGCTTTCACGCAGGGCTGCATGCGTGGCATGGCGGCCCACTTCGATGCGCTGGCCATGCAGTTCACCGACGAATTGCGTGCCAGTCTCGAGGCGCGCGGCACGGTCGACTTCGTGCGCGAACTCGCCTGCAAGCTGCCGCTGGCCGCGACCGGCGAGATCATGGGCCTCGCGCCCGACGACTGGCGCCAGATCCTGGTGTGGTCCGGCGCGGTGCTGGGCGAGATCGAAGCCGAGCACATGCTGCCCGGCGAGACCGTGGTGCAGGCGTCCGAGCGCCAGTCCAACGAGTTCCGCGGCTATCTCGAAAAGCTCATCCACGAGCATCGCCAGCCGGGCGGCGGCCCGTCGGATTTCATCAATCGCCTGGTCAATGCCCGCGTGCAGGGCAAGCCCATGAACGATCAGCAGCTGATTGGTTACCTGTTCGTGCTGATCGCGGCCGGCAACGACACCACGCGCAACGCCACCGTCGGCGGACTGGTGGCCTTGCTCGAGCATCCCGAGCAGCGCGCGCGCCTGTGCGCCGACCCCTCGCTCATCGGCAGCGCGGTCGACGAGATCCTGCGCTGGACTTCACCGGTGGTGTGTTTCCTGCGCACCTGCACCGAAGACTTCAAACTCGGTGGCACCACCATCCGCGCCGGCGACACGGTGTGCATGTTCTACCCGTCCGCCAATCGCGATGCCGCGGTGTTCGATGACCCCTACCGCTTCGACATCGGACGTACGCCCAACGATCACATCGCCTTCGGCTACGGTGCGCATTTCTGCATCGGCACCAACCTCGCGCGTGCCGAACTACGCTCGGCGTTGAAGGCCTTGCTGCCGCTGCTGCCGCGCCTGGAGGTGGCCGGTCCCGGCCACCGTATCGCCAACACCCATGTGTCCGGCTTTTCCAAACTGCCCGTCAGGCTCGTGGCCTGAGAGGAACGCTCGATGATGAATTTCCTGGCGCGCGGCGCGGCCGCGCTGTGTGTCCTCATGTCCGCGACGGCGACGTCGGCGGCGACCAGCGGCGACGGCGCCGAGACCACCTACCTCGCGCAGTGCGCGGCCTGCCATGGCGTGCATCTCGGCGGCGCCTACGGCCCGCCGCTGTCGGGCAAGGCCTTCGTCGACAAGTGGCAGGGCCAGGGCGCGGCCGCGATGCGCGATCTCATCGTCGCCAGCATGCCGCCGGCCAAGCCCGGCAGCCTCGATCTCGCCAGCGCCACCGGGCTCACGAATTTCATCGCGCGCCACAACCGCATGGCCGGTCTTGATGACGTCGCTGCCGCACGGCCGGTCGCCGCGGCGAGCAGCGAAGGCGGCGCGGCCTCGGGCGGCGCCGGCGATCCGGGGCGCAACGAAGATGCCGCCTACCGCGCGGCCAAGGCCGCGCGCACCGCGCTGCTGGCGGGCATGACGCCGGTCACCGAAGCGATGCTGCGCCAGCCGCGCGACGAGGACTGGTTGAACTGGCGGCGTACCGACGACGGTCATGGCTTCAGTCCGCTCACGCAGATCAACAGCGCCAATGCCCGTCACCTGCGCCTGGCTTTCAGCCTGTCGTTGACGGCCGGTACCAATCAGATCACGCCGCTCGTGCATGACGGCGTGATGTTCGTCGACAGCAACGGCGCGGTGCTGGCCATCGATGCGCGCAACGGCGACATCCTGTGGAAGTTCAACCGCGTGGCCGCGCCGGTCACGCCCGCCGGGCCACCCACCACGCAGCCGCGCAATCTCGCGCTGTTCGGCACCACGCTCTACGTGCCGACCCTCGACAATCACATGCTGGCGCTCGATGCGCGCAGCGGCAAGCTGCTGTGGGATCACACCATCGAAGGATCCGACGGCGTGTTGCGCCTGACCGGCGGGCCGATGGTGGTGCACGGCAAGGTCATTCAAGGCGTGTCCGGCTGTTCCGGCGCCGGTCATGCCGGCGGCTGCTTCATCCTTGCGTTGGACGCTGCATCGGGCAAGGAGCTGTGGCGATTCAATACCATCGCGCGTCCCGGCGAGGCCGGCGGCGACAGCTGGAACGGCGCGCCGCTCGACAAGCGCTTCGGTGGCTCGGTGTGGGTGGCGGGCACCTATGACGCGACGCTCAACCTGGTGTATTTCGGCACCGGCCAGACCTATCACATCACGCCGCTCATGAAGGGCGATGGCGCCAGCGAAGCATCGAACGATGCGCTCTACACCGACACCACGCTGGCCTTGAATCCCGATACCGGACAACTGGTGTGGCACTACCAGCACCATGCGCGCGAAGTGTGGGATCTCGATTGGGCCTTCGAGCGCACGGTGCTGACCTTGCCGCTGCCCGGCGGACCGACGCGCGTGGTGGTGACCATGGGCAAGCTCGGCATACTCGATGCGCTCGACGCGCGTACCGGGCGTTATCTGTTCTCCCACGACATGGGCCTGCAGAACCTGGTGACGGGCATCGATGCCAGGACCGGCCGCAAGACCACCGACCCGGCGCTGGAGCCGGAAGCGGGCAAGCCCAAGATCGTGTGTCCCTTCCCCGGCGGCGCGCGCAGCTGGCCGTCGACCGCCTACGACGAACGCAGCCACACGCTCTACATCCCGATGTTCGAATCGTGCATGAGCTATTTGTGGAAGCCCAACGAAGAGTGGGACATCCAGTACACGGTGCTGCCGCGCCCCGACAGCGATGGCAAGTTCGGCCGCGTGGCGGCGCTCAATCTCGACACGCGCAAGCTGAGCTGGCAGCAGCGTCGCCGCGCTTCACAGGCCAGCGCCGCACTGGTCACCGCCGGCGGCCTGCTGTTCGAGGGTTCACGCGACCGCTATTTCCGCGCCTCCGACAGCGCCAGCGGCAAGCTCTTGTGGCAGACGCGTCTCGATCTCACGCCCAACGCCTTTCCCATCACCTATGCACGCGACGGCCGCCAGTACGTCGCCATCACCAGCGGTGGCGGCGGGCCGGTGGACGTGTCGTGGCAGAGCCTGACGCCGGAAATCGAGAACCCCGGCGGTGCGACCACGCTGTGGGTGTTCGCGCTGGACGAGGGCGTCGGCCCGCCCTAGGGCCGTGCGCCGCGCCAGCGGCTACGCTTGTGCAAGAGGTGAATAGGCGTGCCCGCGCACGCCGGGGTCGGGGGCGGTACAGACGACGGCCTTGAAGCGCAGACTTCGGCCGCGAGGAGGCAGCATGGCGTGGCGCATCGGCGTCGATACGGGCGGAACCTTCACGGATCTCGTGGCGGTCAACGAACACACCGGGCAGCGCTGCGTGCGCAAGACCTCGTCCACGCCCGACGATCCGTCGCGCGCCTTCACCCACGGCATCCGTGAACTGCTGGACGAGATAGGCGCCGGCGCCTCCGACGTCAGCTTCATCAGCCACGGCACCACGGTCGCGACCAACGCCATCCTCGAATCGAAATACGCAACGCTGGGTTTGATCGTCACGGCCGGCTATCGCGAGATGCTGGAAGTGGGGCGCCAGACCGTGCCCGGTGATTTCGGCGATATCACCTGGTGGCTGAAGCCGCCGCGCGTGGTGCCGCTCGAATTGATCCGCGAGGCGCCAGGAAGACTCGATTTTCGCGGCAATGAATTGATGCCGCTGGATGAAGAGGCGGTGCGCGCGGCGGCGCGCGATTTCCGCGACATGGGGGTCGATGCCATCGCAGTGTCGTTCATCCATTCCTATCGCAACGCCGCCCATGAACGTCGCGCGCGGGAGTTGATTCTCGATGAGCACCCGGCTTGCTTCGTGTCGATTTCGTCCGACGTCATACGCGAATACCGCGAGTACGAACGGACCTTGAGCACCTGTCTCAACACCGGGCTCATGCCGCTGGTGACGAGCTATCTCACCAGCCTCGAACGGCGTCTCGCCAATGCTGAAATCGACGCGCGACTGTTCGTCATGAAATCCAGCGGCGGCATCATTCGCGCCACGGACATGGCGCCGCAGCCCATCGCCGCGGTGTTGTCCGGGCCGGCGGCCGGCATCGTCACCGCCTGCTACTACGGCCGGGCCGCCGGTCACCCCGATCTCATCACCATCGACATCGGCGGCACCTCGACCGACATCTGTCTCATCGATCACGGCCAGCCCAACATGCTGACCGAGGGACGCATCGACATCTACAACATCAAGGCACCTATGATCGACATGCACACCGTCGGCGCCGGCGGCGGCTCGATCGCATGGCTGGCCGCCGGCCGCAGCCTGCGAGTCGGCCCGCAGAGCGCGGGCGCGCAACCCGGGCCGGTGTGTTACGGGCGCGGCGGCACGGCGCCGGCATTGACCGACGCCCACATCGTGCTGGGCCGCGTGTCGCCCTACCTGCTGGGCGGCGCCATCCGTCTCGACGTCGCGGCCGCGCGGCGCGCCATCCTGCAGCACATTGCCACGCCGCTCGCCATGAGCGTGGAGGAAGCGGCGCTCGGCATCCTCGATCTCGCCACCAACAACATCGCCCAGGGCATCAACGTGGTATCGGTCAAGCGCGGCCGCGACCCGCGCCACTACGCCTTGATGGCATTCGGCGGCGCGGGCGGTTTGAACGCCTGCCTGGTGGCCGATGCGCTCGGCATCCGCACCATCGTGTTGCCGCCGGCGCCCGGCGTCACCTCGGCCGAAGGATTGCTCGCCACCGATGTGCGTTCCGATCGCGTGGTGACCGACGTGCAGCGCGAGGACACGCTCGACGTCGCGCGTCTCGCCGCTGAATTCGCCACCGTGCATGAACAGGTGCGCGGTGACCTGGCACGCGAGGGCTTTGCCGCGGCGGACACCGCCATCAGCGCCTTCGCCGACATGCGCTACGTCGGCCAGGCTTACGAAGTGCGGGTACCGATCACGCTCCTCGACGGCAGTCTCGGCGAGGCCGCCGTGCGGCATGCCATCAAGGCTTTTCATCGCGCCCACGACGACCGCTTCGGCTACGAGTACGAAGGCCGGCAGCCGGTCGAAATCGTCAACATCGGCGCCACCGGCTTCGGCCTCTTTCCGCGCCTGGCGCTGGCGGCCGAAACGCGCGACGGTTGCACTTGGCAGGCGGCGCGACGCGAGCTGCGGCGCGGCGTGTTCCGCGGCGTCGGCGAGGTGGAGCTGCCGGTCTACGAGCGCAGCCTCGCACCCATCGCCGTGCCGCTGGACGGGCCCGCCGTCATCGAGCAGTACGACGCGACGTTCGTGCTCGAGCCCGGCTGGCGCGCAACGCTGGACCCGTACGGCCAAATCATTGCCACCCAAATCGCGAGCGAGGTCTGAATCATGACGCCGCCCAGCACCACCCAACGCCAACCGGACAGCGCCGTGCTCTTCGACGAGGCGCGCTATCTCACCGACGACTACGCGCCGCGCCGCAAAGTCAGCTTCACGCGCGACGACGCACACTGGCCGCGCATCCAGGCGCTCAAGGACAGCATCGACAGTGTCACCCTCGACGTTCTCGAATGGGCGCTGGAAGCGGCCATCGACGAGGGCGAGGCGGCGGTCGAGCGCACCGCGGTGTCGACCATCGTGCGCGAGCAGCACGACTACCGCGCCTCGCTGAATACCATCGACTGCAACAGCGTCACGCGCGTGTCGTGGGCGGCGACCGCCGATCCGATCCGCAACTACTACGCGCTCGATGACATCCATGAAGGCGATGTCTATCTCTATAACGACATCCACGAATCGAGCGGCACCATCGGCCACCTGCCCGACTTCTGCGTGGTGGTGCCGATTTTCTCCGATGCGCGCCTGATCGGTTTCGCGCAGGTGTTCGGGCATTGCAATGATGTCGGCGGCAAGGTCTCGGGCAGCTGGCCCCTGACCGCCACCACGGTGTTCGAGGAAGGCATACAGGTGCCGCCCATCAAGTTCTATGCACAGGGTGTGCGCAACGAGGAGGCGTGGAAGATCATCCTGCGCAACAGCCGCTACCCGGACGACCTGCGCGGCGACATCGACGCCTTCGTCGGCGCCACGCGCATCATCCAGCGGCGCGTGGAGGAACTGTGCCGCCGCTACGGCACCGACGTGGTGGAAGCGGCTTTCTACCGCATCATGGACCGCTGCGAAGAAATCGTGCGCGAGGAAGCGCTGCCGCACATTCCCGACGGCGAATACGTGGGCGAGGACTTCCTCGAAAACGACGGCATCGAGCTCGACAAGCCCATCAAGATCAAGCTCACCGTGCGCAAGGATCGCGAGAAAATCATCGTCGATTTCGCCGGCACCGACGGCCAGGTGCCGGGACCGGTCAACTGGGTGATGGACGGTCGGCACTATTCGAAATGGCTGGGCGGCTTCGTCAAGGCCCAGGTGCCGGGCATGATCGTCAACGAAGGTCTGACGCGTGTGTTCAAGGCCTACCTGCCGCCACGCACGGTGCTGTCGGCGGAATACCCAGCAGCCGGCGCCGATCGCATGGATTGCATGCTGCGCATGATTGGCGCCTACATGGCGGCCATGGCCAAGGCCACCAACGGCCAGATGGTCGGCGATTCGCAATGTATCCAGCTCTACGGCTTCTACGGCCGGGACCAACACGGCAAGGATTTTCTCTACCGCGAGATTTTCGGCGCCGGCTCCGGTGGCCGCCCGTTTGCCGATGGCACCGACACCGTCGACCTCGTGCCCGACTCCAAGAACCTGCCGACCGAATTCATCGAGCAGCGCTTTCCTGTCATCGTGCACCGCGTCGGCATGTTTCCGGATTCCGGCGGACCGGGCGCCTATCGCGGCGGTCTCGGTTATCTGAAAGACGTCGAGATCCTGGTCGACGGGCATTTCCTGACGGTCTCCTATCGCACCATCTTTTCCTGCTTCGGCGTCAACGGCGGCATGGCCGGACGCTCCGGCGGCGCGCTGATCAACCCCGGTACGCCGCACGAGCAACACGTGTTGTTCAAACGCGAGGCGGTGCCGGTCAAGGCCGGCGACATCGTGCGTATCCTGACGCCGGGTGGCGGCGGCTGGGGCGATCCGCTGGCGCGCGTCCCCGAGTGGGTGCGCATGGACGTGGTACGCGGCCTGGTGTCCTTGCAAAGCGCGCAGCATGACTACGGCGTGGTGTTGAATGCCGCCGCCGACAAACGTCGCGCCTATGAAGTCGATGAGGCGGCGACCTGCAGCCTGCGCGATCGGCTGCGCGCCGCCAGACCACCGCTCAAGATGATCAATCGCGGCGAACATGCCGAGCGCCTGATCCGAGAAGGGCGCATCAGCGTCAGCGACTTCGATTACCCGGCGGCCTTCGACGAAGCGGCCTACCTGGCGGCGGCGGGGTGAGGGTACGCGATATCGTGATGCCATCGCGTCGCGCGAATGTCGGGCGCAAGCTCGACCCACGGTGACAACCGTGTGGCGGTGTGCAGTGCAAGATTGATCTCCCCTGACGCGCCTCCTATAGTCCTTGCTGTATACGGGTAGGGGTATAAAGGCGTGGTCACTTCCGCGCTCCGACCCGAGGAGGATGGCGATGGGCGACGAGTTCCCGCGCGGCCGTTCGCTGCCTGCGAAGGCGGTCGATGTGTCTTCCCGGAGGCGGTTTCTGCAGCGCGTGGCGGGCGCCGGCGCCATCGCGGTCGGCGCGCCGACCTTGTCCGCCGAAACCTTGCCAGTGCTCGAGAGCGCCCGCGTGTTGGGCAAACCGGTTGCCGCCGATCCCTATGGCGCGCCGGCAAGCTTCGAAGCCAATGTCATTCGCCGCCAGAGCCCCGGCCTCACGCGCACGGCGGAATCCTCCATCGCCTTCGCGCCACTGCAGAACCTGTTCGGCATCATCACGCCCAACGGCCTGCATTTCGAACGCGATCACAATGGACGTCCGGATATCAATCCGAGCCAGCATCGCCTCGCGATCCACGGCATGGTGGCGTCGCCCAAGCTCTACACCATGGACGACGTGCTGCGTATGCCGTCGGTATCGCGCATCCACTTCATCGAGTGCGGCGCCAACACGGGCATGGAGTGGGGCAATGCGGCGGTGCCGACCGTGCAGTTCACGCACGGCATGCTGTCCTGCGCCGAGTACACCGGCGTGTTGCTTTCGACACTGCTCGATGACGTCGGCATCGATCTAAAGCGTGCGCGCTACGTGCTGGCCGAGGGCGCCGATGGCTCCTCGCTGACGCGCACGATTCCGTTGGCCATGGCGCTCGACGACGTGATGGTCGTCTACGGTCAGAACGGAGAGATGCTGCGGCCCGAGAACGGTTACCCATTGCGCCTGGTGGTGCCCGGCGTACAGGGCGTATCGAGCGTGAAATGGCTGCGCCGTATCGAAGTGGGCGACGCGCCCTGGTACACACGCGAAGAGACCCTGCACTACAGTGACCTCATGCCCGATGGCAAGAGCCGCCAGTTCACCTGGATCCAGGAAGCGAAATCGGTGATCACGTCGCCGTCCGGCGGCATGACCTTGCTCGACAAGGGCGGCTACTACGAGATCTCCGGCCTCGCCTGGTCGGGGCGCGGACGGGTGAAACGCGTGGACGTCTCGACCGATGGCGGTCGCAACTGGCGCACCGCCAGGCTCGAAGAACCGGTGCAGCGTAAATCCCTGAGCCGTTTTCGTGCCGACTGGGTGTGGGACGGTTCACCGGCGCTGTTGCAAAGCCGTTGCATGGATGACACGGGCTACGTGCAGCCCTTGCTGCGGCAGTTGCGCGAAGTGCGTGGCACCCGGTCCATCTATCACAACAACGCCATCCAGACCTGGCAGGTGCTGGCGAGCGGCGAGGTGCGCAATGTCCAGGTGTGAGCGCCTGTTGATGATGCTGGCGCTGCTCGCCGCGAGCACGGCGCTACACGCGGCGCAGCCCTGGCATACGCTCGGCAGGCCGCTCGGCGCGACCGAGCTTGCGAGCTGGGATATCGATGTGCGGCCCGATGGCGCCGGCCTGCCGCCGGGCTCGGGGTCGGTCGCTGACGGGCAACTTGTCTACGACGAGCAATGCGCGTCCTGCCATGGCTTCTTCGGCGAGAGCAACGACTATCTCGCGCTCACCGGTGGCATCGGTTCGCTGGCCAGCAACGCGCCGCAGCGCACGGTCGGCAGCAAGCTCGATCATGCCACCACCTTGTGGGACTACATCAACAGGGCCATGCCTTTCCCGCGCGCCAAGACGCTGAGCGCCGACCAGGTCTACGCGGTGACCGCCTACGTGCTCAACCTGAACGAAATCCTGCCGGCCGACGCGGTGCTGGATGCCAAGACCCTGCCACAAGTGAAGATGCCCAATCGTGAAGGCTTCACTCTCGAGCACGGTTTCATGAGCGTCGATGGCAAGCCCGACGTACACAACAGCGCCTGCATGAAAGATTGCATCGCCGGTGAGATCATCGTGAAGTCGAGTCTGCCGGACGGCTTTGCACAGCAGATGTACGGTGACCTGGCACAGCACTTTCGTGACTTCAAGCGCGGGCCGCCGGCCGCCACCGCAACGCCGACGGGTGGTGAGGCGCTCGCACAGTCCCACGGCTGCCTGGCATGTCACGCGCTCGAACAGGCGCGTGTGGGCCCTGCGTTTCGCGCGGTCGCGAAACGCTATGCCGGCCAGGGCGATGCACTCGCGATGTTGACCGCCAAGCTGCGCGCCGGTGGCGCCGGCAACTGGGGCAGTGTCGCCATGCCGGCCCAAACCGCGATTGGCGCCGCCGATCTGGAACTGTTGTTGAAATGGGTGCTCGCCAGTGGCGCGGCGCCGTGAATCCAAGCCCGTGACGCGCGTGCCGCCCGGCACGCCTCACACCGTCATCCAAGCCGGCCCAACAAGGAGCCCGTGACCATGCACACGCGTCGAACATTCTTGCAGCGCGCAACCTACGCAGCCGTGTGCGCGTGGTTTTCCTCGGGCCTGCTGCCGCGCATGGCGCACGCCGCGGAGGCGCGCCCCGCATTCGAGGCCACCGCCGTGGCCGATGCGCTCAAGGCGCTCGGCGCCGAGGGCGCGAAGGAATCGACCGACATCACCTTCAAGGCGCCGGACATCGCCGAAAACGGCGCGGTGGTGCCGCTCGAGATCGAGAGCAGGATTGCCAACACGCGTTCGATCGCCATCCTGGTGGAAAAGAATCCGCACGTCATGACGGCACAATTCAACTTTCCGGACGGCACCGAACCCTACGTCTCGACCCGCGTCAAGGTGGCCGAGAGCTCGGTGCTCCACGCCGTGGTGAAAACCGATGCGGGGGCGTTCTACATCACCAGGTTGGTCAAGGTCACGCTCGGCGGCTGCGGCGGCTGAGCCAGGGGAGAATCGAACATGAGCGACCCGATGCGCATACGCGCCGTGCTGAGCGGCGACAAGATAGACGTCAAGATCCTGATGGCCCACGTCATGGAAACCGGCCAGCGTAAGGACGCGGAAGGCAAGCTGGTGCCGGCGCACTACACCGTCAAGGTCAGCGCGAGCTGCAACGGCCGCGAGGTGCTGGATGCCGACTGGGGACCATCGGTGTCGAAGAACCCTTATCTCGGTTTCCGTTTCAAGGGCGCGGCCAAGGGCGACAAGCTCAAGGTCACCTGGACCGATACCGCCGGCGAGTCGCGCAGCGACGAAGCGGTGATCGCATGAGGCGCCGCAGCTTGCTGGGCGCGGCGCTCGCGGCCGTCGCCGTTACTCCGGCGCTGCGCGCGGCGGACGACGCCACGCCGATCCGCGTCGTCTACCATGTCAGCGAGGGCCTCGCCCAGGCCAAGCGCGCATTGCGCCTGCTCAAGAATCATCACCAGGCCGATCCCAGCGCCAAGCTGGTGGTGGTGGCGCTCGGTGATGGCATCGAGTTCCTGTTGCAGGACGCGGTCGACGACGGCAATTACCCGTTCGAACTGCTGGTCGAACCGCTGGCGGCCGAAGGCGTCGAGTTCCGCATCTGTCGCAACACGCTGGAATCACGCAAGGTGGATCTCACGCGCTTGCTGCCCCAGGCCCAGATCGTGCCGGCCGGCATTGCCGAGATCGCGCGTCTGCAGGCGCGTGAAGGCTTCGTCTACGTGAAGCCTTGATCGAGGCGCATTGCAGGACATCATGGCCATTTCGTTCGAAGACGCATCGCCGGTGAACCAATGAACCGTCGCCAATTCCTGGAGCTTCTCTCCATCGCGGCGGCCGCCGGGCTGGATCTCGGCAGGCGCTCGGCGCTCGCGCACGCCGACGGCGGCGATTTCTACGAGCTGCCGCCGTTCGGCAACGTCAGTGTCCTGCATTACACCGACGCACATGCACAGCTGTTGCCGGTGTGGTTTCGCGAACCGTCGGTCAATCTCGGTGTCGGCGAGTGGCGCGGCAAGCCGCCGCACCTGGTCGGGCAGGCGTTGCTCGCGCATTACGGCATCGCGCCCGGCAGCCGCGAGGCGCACGCGCTCAGCTGCCTCGATTTCGAGGCCGCGGCGCGCAGTTACGGCAAGGTCGGCGGTTACGCGCACCTCGCCACGCTGGTCAAGCGCCTGCGCGCCTCGCGTCCCGGCGCGCTGCTGTTGGACGGCGGCGACACTTGGCAGGGCTCCGGCACCGCGCTGTGGACGCGCGCGGCCGACATGGTCGCGGCGCAGCTCGAATTGGGCGTCGACGTCATGACCGCCCACTGGGAATTCACCTATGGCATGGCGCGCGTGCAGGAACTGGTCGACGGCCCGCTCAAGGGACGCATCGACTTCGTGGCGCAGAACGTCGTCACCGCCGACTTCGGTGACCCGGTGTTCAAGCCCTTCGTGGTGCGCGACGTCAATGGCGTGAAAGTCGCGATCATCGGCCAGGCCTTCCCCTACACACCCATTGCCAATCCCCGCCACCTGGTGGCGGACTGGACCTTCGGCATCCAGGAAGAGAACCTGCAGAAGCAGGTCGACGACGCGCGCGCCGAGGGTGCGCAGGTGGTGGTGCTGTTGTCCCACAACGGCATGGACGTCGATATCAAGCTCGCCGCGCGGGTGCGCGGACTCGATGCCATCTGCGGAGGCCATACCCACGATGGCGTGCCGCGACCGGTGGAAGTGCGCAACGCCTCCGGCATGACCTTGGTCACCAATGCCGGCAGCAATACCAAGTTCCTGGGCGTGCTCGACTTCGACGTGCGCGACGGCCGGATTCGTGACTGGCGCTATCGCCTGTTGCCGGTGTTCGCCGAACTGCTGCCCGCCGACCCGGGCATGGCCAAGCTCATCGACGCGCAACGTGCGCCGTTCAAGGACAAGCTCGCCGAGAAACTCACCGTCAGTGAAGGCCTGCTTTATCGGCGCGGCAACTTCAACGGCAGCTTCGACCAGGTGATAGTCGATGCGCTGATGGCGGTGCAGGGCGCGCAGATCGCGTTCTCGCCAGGATTTCGCTGGGGCACGACCCTGCTGCCCGGCGATGCGATCACGATGGAGCATCTCTTGGACCAGACCGCCATCACCTACCCGGCGGTCACCGTCAACGAGTTCACGGGTGAGCGCATCAAGGCCATCCTCGAAGACGTCGCCGACAATCTCTTCAATCCCGATCCCTACTACCAGCAGGGGGGAGACATGGTGCGCGTCGGCGGTCTGCGCTACAGCTGCGATCCAAACGCGGCCAGCGGCGCGCGCATTTCTGACCTGCGCCTCGGCGACGTGCCGCTCGATGCGGCGCGTACCTACAAGGTGGCGGGTTGGGCCTCGGTCGCCGAGCAGGTTGAAGGCCCGCCGGTGTGGGACGTGGTCGCGGAGTATCTGCGTGCCCGGCCCAGCCTCGCGGCGCCGAAGCTCAACCTGCCGCACTTGCGCGGCGTCGATGGTAATCCGGGGCTGGAGTGATCGCGCGCGCGCTGATCGCGTGTTGTGTCGCGCTGCTTGCCGCCCGCGGCTGGGCCGCGGACTGGGCGCCGGCCACCGTGCCCATGCCGCTGCACCAGGTCGGACCCCACAGCTGGTATGTGCAGGGTGTGCTCGAGGAAGCATCGCGCGCCAACCAGGGCTTCATGTCGAATGCCGGCTTCGTGATCACGCCGGCCGGCGTCGTGGTGTTCGACGCGCTCGGTTCGCCGGCGCTGGGCGAACGCCTGTTGGCGGAGATTCGGCGTCACACCGACCTGCCCATCAAGCGCGTCATCATCAGCCACTACCATGCCGATCATTTCTACGGCATCCCTGCGCTGCGCGCGGCGGGCGCCGAGATCTGGGCGCCGGCGGCCGCGCGGGCTTACCTCTACAGCGAGGCTGCGGCGCGGCGCCTGGCCGAACGTCGCGAATCGCTGGCGCCGTGGTTGGGTACGGGTTTCACCCTGCCGCTGCCCGATCGCTGGGTGGCGGACGACGAGCACTTCGAATTGGGCGGCGTGCAATTCAGTCTCGTGCACGTCGGCCCCGGGCACGCGCCCGAGGACTGGGTCATGAAAGTCGCGCCCGACGAGGTCGTGTTCGGCGGCGACACGGTCTACGCCGGTCGCGTGCCCTTCGTCGGTGACGCCGACAGCGCCGGCTGGTTGCACGCCATCGAACGCCTGCTTGCCATGCCGATGCGGGTGCTGGTGCCTGGCCACGGGCCGGCGTCCTTGCAGCCGCGTGAGGACCTGACACTGACGCGCGACTACCTTGCATTCCTGCGCAGCGAAATGCAGCGTGCCGTCGCCGAGTTCCTGCCCTTCGACGAGGCCTATGCGCGCATCGACTGGCAACGATTCGCGCACCTGCCGACCTTTGATGCGGCCAATCGCGCCAACGCGTATAACGTGCACCTGCAGATGGAGCAGGAGGCGCTGGGCGCGGCCGTGTCGCCCGCCGGCGCCGAGCAATGAAACGGGAGACAGACATGGGCAATCCTGCGAACGCGGCGAACACGCTTGCCGAACACAAGCGCGGCATGATCACGCGTCTGCGCCGCGTCGAGGGCCAGATACGTGGCATCCAGGGCATGATCGAGGCCGATGCCGGCTGCGAGGCGGTGGCCCAGCAACTGGCGGCGGCGCGCCGTGCCCTCGATCGCGCGTTCTACGAAATGGTGGCCTGCTCGATGGAAGCGGAAATGGAAACCGCGGGCGACTTGTCGAGCGCCAAGGCGGCCGGCGCACAGGTGGCGAAGATCCTGTCCAAGTACGGCTGAGCGTCGCGGCGCGTCCGCCACCGGGTACGGGCGTCGTCAACAGCGTTGGCGGTCGGTGACCGCGCACGTAAGATGGCACGCGGTTACCACGCGGATGCGTAAGCGGCCATGGGCCTGTGCAAGTGCAGACAATGCGGAGAAGTGGCGCCAGCCAAGGCGTGGCCGGCGGCCAAGGAGCCGGCCTGCCCGCACTGTGGCCATGGCCAATTTTCTATTTCGTTTCCGGCCAAGGCGCCGCCGCCGGCGAGCCAGCCCCGGCCCGTCGACGGGCCGCTCGATGCCCATGGTCGACGCCGTAAGTCCATCCGCCTCGAAGATTTGACCAAGCCCGCACCGGCCGCGCCCGGCAAGGCCGGCTTCCGCGACCGCATGCAGGCCCTGCGCGAGCGGGCGCCCAAGACCGGCGGCGAGGAGTAGACGCGCCGGCGCGCCGCCCTGGCGCGACCCTATACGATCGGGGAGGGCATCCCCAGCCGTATGGCCCCTGATATCCTCCGCGTTTTCCGTCGCCAGGGCTCCTGGGAGGAGCATTACGCCATGCAAGACAATGTAGACGTCATCATCATCGGGGCCGGCATTTCCGGCCTCTACGCGCAGTACCGCATGCGCGAGCTCGGCCTCTCGGTGCAGGGATTCGAAGCCGGTTCCGATGTCGGCGGGACCTGGTACTGGAACCGCTACCCGGGCGCCCGTTTCGATTCCAGTCCTACAGCTACCAGTTTTCGTTTTCCGATGATCTCATCCAGGAATGGACCTGGTCGGAGAAGTTCGCCGGCCAGCCCGAGATCGAGCGCTACGTGAACTTCGTCGCCGACAAGTTCCAGCTGAAACGCGCCATCGAATTCAATTCGCGCGTCGAAAGCGTGGTGTTCGACGACGCCTCGCGCACCTGGACGGTCGAGACCCTGAACGGCAAGACCTGCCGCGGGCATTTCGTGCTGTGCGCCACCGGTTTGCTGTCGGCCTACCAGATGCCGCCCTATCCCGGCACCGAGAACTTCAAGGGCCAGTCATTTGCACAGCGCGCGCTGGCCCAAGGAACCCATCGACTTCACCGGCAAGAAAGTCGCGATCATCGGCAGCGGCCCGACCGCCGTGCAGATCCTGCAGACCATCGCGCCCGAGGTCGGCGAGCTGAAGCTGTTCCAGCGCACCGCCAACTGGTGCACGCCGCTGCGCAACCAGCCGGTGAGCGCCGCCGAACAGGAAGAGATGAAGGTCAAGGCCAACGACATCTTCGAGCTGTGCAAGCGCACCGCGGCCGCCTTCATCCACGATATGGACATGCGCGCCAGCACCGAGGTCACGAAGGCCGAACGCATGGCCAAGTACCAGGAGCTGTATGAACGCGGCGGCTTCGCGCTGTGGCTCGGCAATTACAACGACGTGTTCCACAACCGCGCGCTGGCCGACGAGATCAGCGAATTCCTGGCGGAGAAGATTCGCCAGCGGGTGAAGGATCCGGTCAAGGCCGAGAAGCTCATTCCCAAGAACCATCCCTATGGCACCAAGCGTCCGCCGGGCGAGAAGAACTACTACGAGGCGTTCAACCAGGACAATGTCGACGTGGTCGATCTGCGCGCGACGCCCATCGTCAAGATCACCGAGAGCGGCGTCGAGACCACCGACGCCAAGTACGATTTCGACGTCATCATCTACTGCACCGGCTTCCAGAGCCTGACCGGCGAGTTGATGCGCATCGACATCCGCGGCGAGCAGGGCGTGGCGCTGAAGGACCATTGGGCGAAAGGACCGAAGACCAATCTCGGCGTGCAGTTCGCCGGCTTCCCCAACCTGTTCGCGATCATGGGCCCGCACAATCCCGGTACGTTCTGCAACATCACCCGTTGCGTGGAAAGCAATACCGATTGGATCACGGGCTGCATCCGTTACGTGCTCGAGCATGGCTACAAGACCATCCAGGCCACGCCGGAAGCGGAAGCGGCGTGGACCGAGAAGTGTCACCAGTCGGTCAAAGGCATGCTCATCGACGAGATGCGTGACTCCTGGTTCTTCGGCAACAACAACCGTGACGGCGGCGTCGGGCAATACCTGATGTATGCCGGCAGCGTGCCGTCCTACCGCGCGCTGTTCAACGAGGTGGCGGCGAAGGGCTACGAGGGCTTCGAATTCCGCGCCTGAGCGCGGACTTCACCATCGCTTCATCGCGACGCGCAGCTGCTCTCCACGCCGCGCGTCAGGTCCAGACAACGGCCGTCGATCTCGGCGGCCGGTACCTGCAATCCGATCTGGGCCGCGAGCGTCGGCAGGATGTCGACGGTCTCGACCGCGTTGGGCTGTTCGAAACCCGCCAGGCCGCGTCGCCAGAACAGGATGGGCACGCGTCGATCGTAATCCCAAGGGCTGCCATGGGTGGCGACGTAGCCCGGCGCGGCGCTGGCGATCGGCGTGACGCGCGCTTTCAGCAACACCACGAAGTCTCCCGAACGCTCGGCATCGAAACTGGCGCGCGCTTCCTGTACGAGGCTCCACTGATCGGGCGGACCGTGCGGCGATGGCTGCGCAAGCAATTCATCGCGGGTGAAGACCGCCGCCACCTGCGGATGTTGTCGCCATGCCTGCACGGCCGCGTCGCTGACCGCGCGGCGTTGCGCGGCGTCGAGATGGCGCGCGAGGTAGACATCGCCGTTGGCGCCGTCGCCCAGCAGCACCGGTGTCGGCAGCTTCAGCCGCGCGGCGATGCGCTCGCCGAGCGCGGCCGGCAGCAGCGCATCGTCGACGCGCGCGGCGTCGACGATGGCGTTCTCGGCCGCGCGCTCCGGCGCGTCATGACCGCCGTGGTCCGCGCTCAGCATCACCAGGTAATCGATACCGCGCGCATCGAGGCGCGCGAAGAACTCGCCCAAGGCCGCATCCAGCGCGGCGAGCTGCACGCACATCTCGCTGCCCTCGGTGCCATAGGCGTGGCCTATGAGATCGGTGGCCGACAGACCGATGGCGAGCAGATCGGTGTGCGGCCCCTTGCCGAGCGCCAAGGCGTCGAAGAGGGCGCCGGCCAGGGTGAGGGTGGCGGCATCCAGCGCCGGCGATGCGCGGAATGCCTTGGCATCGCCCGCTTCGCGCGCGAAGCGCCCGCTGCCGACCTGTTGCCCATCGCGCAGCGCCACGGCGTAGTCGCGCGCCTTGCAGAACGCGGGCAACGGCAGCGGCGCGCGCGCTTCGCCGAGCTGCTGGCGCACGGCGGTGTTGACCGCGGTGACCGCCGCCGACGCCTTGGCGTCCGCGTAACTCACGAAGCCGGCGCCGCCCCACCACCAGGTCTGGTCGGCATCGGCGCCCGCCAGCAACACCGCCGCGCGATCCTTGCCGGCCACCGACACCACGCGCGTGGCGGGCGTTGCAGCTTTCATGCGCATGCCTAGCGTCGGCACACGCAGATGGCGCGTCGACACCTGGTACTGACGCGAACTGCTGCCCGGCGCCTGTGCGTCTTCGACGCAGTACACCTGCTTGTCGTCGCGCGCGAGGCCTTGGTCGAACCAGTGGTTGGCAATGATGCCGTTGCGCGCTGGCCGCGCACCGGTCAGCAGGGTCGCGTGGCCCGGGCACGTCTCGGTCGCGGCATGGCTCTGGTAGCCGCGCGTGAACACCACGCCATCCGCCAGGCGTTTCAGACCGCCGCTGAAAAACGCGCGGTACTCGTTGAACAGATCGCCCGAGAACTGATCGACCGAGATGGCGACGACGAGGGTGGGGCGAGGCGGCGTGGCCTGCGCGGGCAAGGCCGCCAACAGCCCCGCAGCAGCGCGACGCGGCGCGGAATATCCAACATGAAAGTGCCATCCGGCTGTGATTTCGCTCGAGTGTAACGAGCGACCGCGCGACAAGACAGGCGGCCCACCTGCCGCACCCGTCGCTAGGCGACCGCCACCGCCTTCCTGCGTGTCGGCAGCGCCAACACTCCCACGCCGACGAACGCCGTGACCGCACCGATGACGATGCGCGGACTGACGTGCTCGCCCAGCATCACGATGCCGAACACCACGCCGAGCAGGGGCGAGATCAAGGACAGCGGCGCGATCAGCGACACCTCGTAGCGTTGCAGCAGGTAGTAGTAGGCGTTGTGGCCGATGAGACTCGCGCCGATGGTGGTGAACATCAGCGCCGCCCAGGTGATGGGCTGCGCCTGGCTGAGGGCGGCGCCCTGTCCTGATTCGAACACCAGGCTCGCCCCGATCAGCAGCGGCGCGGTGATGAAGGCCGTCCACGACTGCAGCTGGAACATGCCGACATTGCTCAAGCTGCGCATGCACACCGCGGCAATCGCGGCCGACAGCGCCGCGCCGGCCGTGAACAGCACGCCGGTCAGGGCATCGAACACGTGCGGATCGAAACTGACGATGGTCACGCCGACGAAGGTGAGGGCGATGCCGAGCCAGCGGCGCAGGTGCACGACTTCGCCCAAGAAGAAAATCGACAGCAGCGTGGCGAAGGGCACGTTCAACTGCGCCACCACCGCCACCACCGAGGCCGCCGCCATGGCGATGCCGATGAACATCAGGCCGAAATGAAACGCGCCATTGAACAGTGCGATCACCAGCACGTCACGCATGCGACCGCGCGCCGGTTTCAGAAACGGCAAAAGCACGATGGCCAGCATGCCGAAGCGCAAGCCGGTGAAGAGCAGCGGCGGGATCTCGCGCACACCGACCTTGGCCGCCACGAAGTTGAAGCCCCAGATGGTGCAGGTCAGGAGCATGAGCGCGAGATGTCGTAAGGCCATGACGTCGATGAATCGTTTGCGGACCGAGAGCGGCGCGGGAGTATATCGACTGACACGCGTCAGTGGCTGCTGCTCGTCATGTGCGCCCGGCTGGTGACGGACGGTGCTGCCGTTATACTGCGGCCATGCGCGTGGTCGTCCCTGCTTTCGTACTATCGAAAGGGGGTGGGGCGGCGGCGCCCTGGCCACACCAGATTCGCAGGTCTTCGAGGGGGAGGCATGTCAGAGAGAACACTGCGCGGCAAGACCGCGATCGCCGGTATCGGCGAGACCACCTATTACAAGCACGGCCAGTCTCCGCACAGCGAGTTCAAGCTGTGTCTGCAGGCGGTGGTCAATGCCTGTGCCGATGCCGGCATCAGCCCGCACGAAGTCGATGGCTTCGCCTCCTATGGCGATGATCGCTCCGACGCCGGCCACCTGGCCGCCGCGCTCGGCATCAAGGAACTGAAATTCTCCAACATGTTCTGGGGCGGCGGTGGCGGCGGCGTGTGCGGCGCCATCGGCAACGCGGCGGCGGCGGTCGCGACCGGCATGGCCGATTGCGTGGTGGCGTTTCGTTCGCTCGCGCAGGGCCAGTATCGCCGCTATGGTCGCAGTTCAGCGGCCGCGGTGTTGTCGGGCGATGATTCCTTCGTGGTGCCCTACGGCATCATGTCGCCGGCGCAGCGCTTCGCCATGAAGGTCACGCGCTTCATGCACGATCATGGCATTCACCAGAACGCGCTGCGTGCGATTTCGCTGGCCTGTTATCACCATGCGCAGACCAACCCCAATGCGGTGATGCGTGGCCGCCCGCTCGACGAAGCGAAGTACGACAACTCGCGCTGGATAGTCGAGCCCTTCTTCCATCTCTTCGACTGCTGCCAGGAGAACGACGGCGCGGCGGCGGTGGTGGTGGTGTCGGCCGAGCGCGCCCGCCAGCTCAAGCAGAAGCCCGCCTACATCATGGCTTGCGCGCAGGGCTGCGACCATCGCAGCGCGGCGCCGGTGCACAACATGCCGAACTATGCGAGCAGCCATTTCGGCCAGCTGGGCCCACGCCTGTACCAGATGGCCAGGATGACGCCGGCCGACATGGGCATCATCGAATGCTACGAGAACTTCACCGGTGGCGTGCTGATGAGCCTGGTCGAACATGGCCTGGTCAAACCCGAGGAAGCGAACGAGGTGCTGGTGAAGGACAACCTCATCGCGCCCGATGGCCGCCTGCCGCTCAACACCAGCGGCGGCAATCTCGCCGAGTGCTACATGCATGGCCTGGAACTGGTGCACGACGCGGTGCGCCAGATCCGGGGCGTGGCCATCAACCAGGTCAAGAACAACGACGCGGCCATCATCATGGGCGGCCCCATGGTCACGCCGGTCAGCTCTCTCATCCTCGGCTCGGAGGCGACACTGTGAGCAGCACCTATCTCCCCGCGGGCTTACCGCAACCCGGCACCGGTCCCGACGGCGTATCCGAACCCTATTGGGCCGGCACCCGCGAAGGCAAGCTGCGCATTCAACGCTGCAGCGCCTGCCAGGCCTGGCAGTGGGGCCCGGAATGGATCTGCCATCGTTGTCACTCCTTCGACATCGAGTGGGTGGAGATAGAAGGGCGCGGCGTCATCTACAGCTACGAGCGTCCCCATCACCCGGTGCATCCCGCGCTGAACGGTCATGGCCCCTACCTGGTGGTGCTGGTGGAACTGCCGGCCCATGGCAAGGTGCGCATGCTCGGCAACCTGCTCGGCGACCCGCTGCAGGAGGTGGTGATCGGCGCGGCGGTGGAAGCAGTGTTCGAGCCCCATGACGACGCCGACCCGCCATACACGCTGGTGCAATGGCGACGGGTGTGATGCCAAGCCTCGTAGGTGCGAATTCATTCGCACATTCAAGGATGGATACAGCCCACAGGTCGAGCATCAAGGTGCGAATGAATTCGCACCTGCAAGCGCCATGAGTGACGACGAACTGGCCGGCCTGCGCGATCTGGCCGGCACGCTCGAGGACGCCATCGAGGTCATCGCGGACTTGCTCGGCGAGGCCATCCACGCCCGTATTCCGAGCGAGGCCATGATAGACGCCGCCCATCACGTGGTCGGCGAACTCGCGCAATGGCGCGCGACCCTCGAAGAGATCGTCGAACGCGACGACGACGCCACCGGCGTGCACTGACATGCCTCTCGTTGAAATGACGTCCAAACCCCGGAGTGTCCGCCCGTGAACAATCGCCTGTGTGAGATGTTCGGTATCGATGTGCCGATCTTCGCGTTCTCCCATTGTCGCGACGTGGTGGTCGAGGTGTCGCGCGCGGGCGGCATGGGCGTGCTGGGCATGGCGCGCATGAGTCCGGCGCGCCTGCGCGAGGAACTGAAATGGATCGACGACCACATCGAAGGCCGGCCCTACGGTATCGATGTGTTGATGCCCACCACCTACAGCGAAGCGGGCGAGCTCAAGTTCGACGCGGACAAGCTGTTTCCGGAAGAGCATCTGGCCTTCGTGCGCGGCCTGCTCGATGCGGCCGGCGTGCCGCCGCTGCCGGCCGCGGAACGCGACGCCATCATTCGCGGCCTGCTCAGCGAACTGTCGTTCACGCCGCGGGAAAGCATGGCGATGATCGACATCGCCATGCAGCATCCGATCAAGCTCATCGTCAATGCGCTCGGTTCGCCGCCGGTGGAACTGGTGGAAGCTGCCCATGCGCGCGGCATCAAGGTGGCGGCCATGGCCGGCAAGCCCAAGCATGCGCGGAAGCACAAAGAGCGCGGCTGCGATTTCGTGATCGCGGTCGGCACCGAGGCCGGCGGTCATACCGGCACGATTTCCTCCATGGTGCTGTGGCCGAGCGTGGTCGATGCCGTCGCGCCGCTGCCGGTGCTGGGCGCCGGCGGCGTGGGGCGCGGCCGCCAGGTGGCGGCGGCGCTGGCGCTGGGATGTGAAGGCGTGTGGTGCGGCTCGGTGTGGTTGCCGAGCGCGCAGAGTGAAGTCATGCCCGAGATCAAGGAACGCTTCTTCGCCGCCGAGGCGGAGGACGCGGTGCATACGCGCGCGGTCACCGGCAAGCCGTGCCGCACGCTGCGCTCGGCCTTCACCGATGCCTACGAACGCAAGGGCGCGCCCGAGCCCTTGCCGGCGCCCTTGCAGAACATCCTGTGGTGGGGCGAGGGCCGCACACGGGTGGAGCGGGTGCGGGCCCGGGACTTCCTGACCTACCCGGTCGGCCAGATCGTCGGCAATTTCACCGGCCCGACCTCGGTGCGCGAAATCGTCTACGGCATGATGGAAGAAATGCTGGCCGCGCGCGAACGCCTGGACGACATGCTGGGCTGAACGGGGCTTGCCTGGGGCGGCCGGAATTTCGGACACTGTCGCCATCACGAATTCACGGAAAGCCAGCCATGCCCACCTACGACTACCATTG
Organism: Pseudomonadota bacterium; assembly: GCA_016719885.1. NCBI lineage: Bacteria > Pseudomonadati > Pseudomonadota > Pseudomonadota bacterium. Next base: position 78,383 of record JADJYF010000011.1, read on the forward strand.
CGCAACCAACGGTCGCACCGTTGAAGTCAAACATGCCATGAGCGAGAAGGTTCGCACCTGGGGCGAATTGTGCAGCCTCGCCGGGCTGCCGCTGGACGCGACGCCCGCCGATGCGCCGGTCGCCAAGCAACTGGCGGCGACCAGCATCGGTGGTGGCGTCAAGGCGCCCAGCGCGCCGATGCCGAGCGGCGGTGGCTGCGGCGCGGGTTGCGGTCACCGGCATTGAGCCGCCTGGCGGTGCGTCCATGCTGATCACCCACGGATAAAACGGTTGACGCATCGCATCGCCGGCAGGCACACTCCGCGCCCCATGAACAAGCCAATGCAAAAAGTACGTCGTCGTCTGCACGCCTCGCAAGCGAGGGCTGCGCGCGTCTGTTAGCTGTTTGCACTGCTAAAAGTTCCAGACGAAGGCCGCAGCAACCCTGCGGCCTTCGTCGTTTTAGGGCCCGAAAAATCATTGCACCTGTGCAAGAGGAGGTCATCGCCATGCAAGCCACCACCACCGAAATGTTCGAAGCCATGAATGCCGTCATGCCGATCACCTCGCGTCCGGCCTTGGCCTTCGTGCGCGGCCGCGGCAGCTGGCTGTGGGATCACGAAGACCGCGCCTACCTCGATTTCGTGCAGGGCTGGGCGGTCAATGCGCTGGGCCACTGCCCGGATCTCGTGGCGCGCGCGCTCAACGAGCAGGCCTCGACGCTGATCAACTGCAGCCCCGCCTACCACAACCTGCAGGCGGTGCTGTACGCGCGCGCCCTGGCCAAGGCCAGCGGCATGGATCACGTGTTCCTGGCCAACAGCGGCGCCGAGGCCAACGAGGGCGCCATCAAGCTGGCGCGGCGCTGGGGCGCACGCCACCGCGCGGGCGCCTACGAGGTCATCACCTTCGAGGGCGCTTTTCACGGTCGCACGCTGGCCACCATGTCGGCCTCGGGCAAGCCCGAGTTCGCCGCGCTGTTCGAACCCAAGGTGCCGGGCTTTCCCAAGGCGCGCCTGAACGACCTGGCCTCGGTCGCAGCGCTCATCACGCCGCGCACCGTGGCGGTGATGCTCGAACCCATCCAGGGCGAGGCGGGCGTGGTGGCTGCGTCCGACACGTTCCTGCGCGAGCTGCGTGCCCTGACCACGGCCCATGGCCTGCTGCTGATGGTCGACGAAGTGCAGACCGGCATGGGCCGCACCGGTCGACTGTTCGCCTGCGAGCATGCCGGCGTGCGGCCCGACGTCATGACGCTCGGCAAGGGCCTCGGCGGCGGCGTGCCCTTGGCGGCGCTGCTCGCGACGCGCGAGGCGAGCTGCTTCGAGCCGGGTGACCAGGGCGGCACCTTCAATGGCAATCCGCTGATGGCGGCGGTGGGTCTCGCGGTGCTCGAGCACATCAACGACGCGGCATTTCTCGCCAACGTGCGCGCGCAGTCGGTGTACTTGAGGGCTCGGCTCGAACGCCTGGCCGTCACCCATGGGCTGGGCGCGGTGCGTGGTCGCGGCCTGCTGCTGGCGATGGAACTCGGCCGCGCTTGCGGCGCGGAAGTGGTGACGGTGGCGCGCGAGCACGGCCTGCTCATCAACGCACCGCGCGCGCACCTGCTGCGCTTCATGCCGTCGCTGACCGTCAGCCGTGCCGAGATAGACGAGGCCATGACGAGGCTCGACGCGACCCTGGGCGAGGTCGCAAGGTCCGCGTGAGGGGTGGGGCGGACAGGCGCGGGCCTGTCCGCCCGATGTCGAAATCGAGCACTGGGTCTTTGTCAGGCGGACCGGCCTTCAAGATAATCGGGGTCGGTCGTGCTGGTCGCGGCCCTGCGACGCCAGCAGCATGGACGCGGCCCCCGCCGGCCTGGCCCGACACAGGGAGTTTCATCCCAGCGCACGCCGCCGCCCCTGGGCGCGTCGTCGAGACCATCGCCATGCAGGCCGTACATTCCGAGATTGCCCGTTCCCTGCTGCCTTTCGGGCTGGCCAAGACGCTGCTGGTCGAGCCGCAGGCGCACGGCTTCTCCGTCAAGCGCGTGCAGGCGCGGCGCGATGCGGTCGACTACCGATCATTGGCCAACGTGGAAGTGAAGAACATCGAGGTGATCGGGCGCGTCGGCCTGCCCGACCCGCGCCTGGGACTCGCCTGGACGCGCAGCATGACCTTCTACGGTCGACGCTTCGACGCGGTGGCGAGCGCCGATCCCCATTACGGTCTGCGGCGCAAGCTGGCGGTGCAGTCCGACGCAGTGGCGCGCCGCCAGATCGCGCGCGACGATCTCTACCCGGTGGTCGGCAGTTACTACGCGGCGTTCCGCAACATCATCCAGGTCAAGCGCCGCACGCCCTTCGTGCTGATGTCGAGCACCCTGCACGCGGCGCGCAGTTTCCCGGTGGTGCTGCTCGATTGCACCGACAGCCAGCTGGCGGCGACGCTGGCCACCAGCCTGCGCTTGATCCTGCGCCACGGCGGGGCCGACGAAGCGGCGCGCGAATCGCACACGGCGGATACCGGTATCGATGTCGTGGAATTGCCGGCCGAGGATTTCGAGAAGTATTTTTCGCAGATACGCGTCGTCGGGCGCGGGAAGTCAGACTGAAGTCCGACCCACGGAGACGCACTCGATGAGTGTGGGTCAGACTTCAGTCTGACTCTTGGCTGCGAATGAATTCGCAGCTACGAGCTTGCCTCCATCACCGCGCCGCTTTCGATGAGCGCCGCGATCTCCTGCTCGGAATAGTCCAGCTCCAGCAACACCTCGCGCGTGTGCTCGCCGAGTCGCGGCGCCGCGCTTGCCCACGGCACGGGTTCGCCATCGACCAGCCACGGCAGCCGCACCAGCGGCACGCCGTCGGAATCGGCGAAGGTGCGGCGCTCGGCCGCGATATCGCTCACCACCGCCTGCTCGAGACCATAGACGCGCGTGGCCGGCACGCCGGCGGCGGCGAGCCGTGCCAGCCACTCGGCCAGCGGCGCGCGGGCGAACAGCGCATTGAGCGCCACTTCGAGTTCGGCGCGATGCTGGCTGCGTGATGCGACGCTGGCGAAACGCGCATCTTCACGCAGCGCCGGCGCCTCCAGCACCTCGGTGACCAGCAGCCACAGCTTCTGGTTGGGCGCCGCCAGCAACAGTTCACCGTCGGCGGCGGTGAAGCACTGGTAGGGCGCGGCGATGGGATTGCCCGAGCCGGCGCGCGGCGGCCGTTCGCCGCTCGTCAACGCGGTGCTGGCCTGGTAGGACACGAAGTTGAAACCGGTATCGACCAGCGCGGTTTCCAGCGTGCCGACCGCCTGGCCGCGCTGCCTGGCCAGCACCGCCGCCAGCACGCCCATGGCTATCCATTGGCCGGTACCGAGATCGATGATCGACGGCGCGCAGCGTGTCGGCGGCGCATCGTCGTGGCCGGTCATGGCCATGATGCCGGTGAAGGCCTGCACCATCGGATCGTAGCCCGGCATGTCGCGACCGATGGCGCCGCTGCCGAAGGCATTCATGTCGAAATAGATGCACTCGGGATTGCGCACACGCACGGCGGCGGCGCCGATGCCGATGCGCTCGGCGACGCCCGGGCGCATGGTCTGCAACACCACGCTCGCGCTGTCGGTGAGTTTCAAGGCCACCTCCAGCGCCGCCGCCTGTTTCAGATCGAGCACGATGTCGCGCTTGCCGACATTCATCTGGCGGAACACCAGGCTGCGATCGCCGAGCTGCGGCGGCCAGGCGCGCGCGTCATCGCCTTGCGGCGCTTCGACCTTGATCACGTCGGCGCCGAGCTGGGCGAGGATCATGGTGGCGGAGGGGCCGGCGATGCTGGTCGAGAACTCGACGATGCGTATGCCCGCCAGCGGGCTGAAGGCCGTGCTCATGCGATCACCCCTGTTTCGCGCAGACGCGCCAGTTCGTCGTCGTCGAGACCGAGAGCACCAAGCACCGCGTCGGTGTCGGCGCCGATGGTGGGCGGCGCTTTCAAGGGCGCGAGTGCGGTGGCGCCGAAGTCGACCGGCGTGGCGATGGTCATCTGCGTGTCGTCGCCGCCGCCCATGGTCGGCATGGACACGAAGGCGCCGGCCGCCTGCACCTGCGCGTCGGTCAAGAGGTCCTCGAAGGTATTGACCGGCGCCCACCACACGTCGTGGGCGCGGAGAATCGCGGCCCATTCATCGCGCGTGTGGCGTGCAAACGCGGCGTCGAAGATCTCGACCAGCGCGGCGCTGTTGCGATGCCTGTCGCGCGTGGATTTGAAACGCTCGTCATCCTGCACCTGCGGCACGCCGAGCGCGGTCGTGATCGGCTGCCAGTGACGCGAGGCCTCGACGCCGATCAGCCACAGCCATTTGCCGTCGGCCGCACAGTAGGAATTCATCAGCGGATTGGGCGGCTTCACGCGCGACGGCGCCGACTGCACGCGGCCCAGCGCCAGGCGCGCCGACATCTCCATGCTCACGCAGAAAATGCCGGTGCGCATCAGCGAGGTCGATACCAGTTGCCCGACGCCGTGGCGATCGCGTGACCACAGCGCACCGAGCAGTCCCGCCACCAGCGCCAGCGCGGTGACATTGTCACCGAGCCCGCCGGGAATGACCGGCGGCACACCGCCGGGCGGCGTGGCCCGACCCGCCACGCCGCCGCGCGAGGAAAAGCCGGCGACATCGTAGCCCGGCGCATCCTTGTCGGGGCCGTCGAGTCCGTAGCCGGTGAGGATGCCGTACACCAGCCGCGGATGGGCGGCCAACACCTGCTCGTGGTCGAGGCCGGCGCGTTTCAGGTATTGCGGACGCATGTTGGTGATGAAGATGTCGGCGTCCGCGATCAGGCGCATGGCGAGCGCCTTGCCCTCGGGCTGGTTGACGTCGATGGCGACGCTGCGCTTGCCGCGATTGTGCATGTCGAACGGTGGGCAGCGCGTTTCCGCCGAGCCCGACAGCGCGCCGTAGATGCTGCGCATCGGATCACCGCTCGGCAGTTCGAGCTTCAGCACTTCGGCGCCCCAATCGGCGAGGATGCCGCCCGCCGACGGGCCGGCAACCCAGAAGCCCATCTCCACCACCCGCACGCCGGACAGCAGGCTCATGCTTCGGGCAGCTTGCCGGTGAATACCGGTGGCCGCTTCTCCATGAAGGCGCGCGGGCCTTCCTTGGCGTCGTCGCTGCGCGCGTTGTCCTTGGTGCATTGGGTTTCGATGGCGAAGGCTTCCTCGAGCGGGCGGCCACTGCCGCGCACCATCGCCTCCTTGGATTTCATGAGGGCAATCGGTGCGCCCTTGCAGATGCGCCGGGCGAAGTCCTCGGCCACCGGCAGTACCTGGTCGGGCGCCACCACGCGATTGACGAGGCCGACGGCCAGTGCCTGTTGTGCGCTGATCGGTTCGCCGCCCAACACCAGCTCCATGGCGTGGGCCCACGGGATCTGGCGGGTCAGACGCGCCAGCGAACCGCCGGAGGCAAGCAACCCGCGCCGCACTTCGGTCAGCGCGATGGTAGCGTCGCTGGACATGATGCGAATGTCGGTGCTGAGCAGGAACTCCGCGCCGCCGGCGTGGGCATGACCGTTGATGGCGACCACGATGGGCTTGAAAAAATCGGTGTTGCGCAGGATGGCCGCGCCGAGCTGTTTGCGATCGGCCGAGAAGCGCTGTTCCCATTCGCCTACCGGTTCGCGCGTGCGCATCATGAGCGGAATGGTCGAGCCCATGTCGCCGCCGGAGCAAAAGGCCTTGTCGCCGGTGCCGGTCAGCAGTACCACGCGCGTGGCCGGGTCGGCCTCGATGTCGCGCCACGCATCGCACAAGCGCACCAGCATCTCGGGCGAGAGGGCGTTGCGCTTGTCGGGGCGGTTGAGCGTGACGTAGGCAATGCCGTCGCGTTTGTCGACGAGGAGATGGGGCGGGGAGGAAGGAGAACTGCTCATGCCTGCGAAGGTCCTGTCTTGATCACGTGCTATCCCGGGCAACGATGCCATCGGCCGCACTCCACCCTCGGAGCGCCGGCCGTGCGCCTCGGGATTTTATCGGAGCGGGATGTTTTCGCGAGCGTGTCGGCCAGTGCGCATCGCGCACGGCGCAAGGCTTGCATTCAGCCCGAGTGGTGGTCGCCGCCCAAGCCGCCGGCCGTCATTGCCGCGGGATCCAGCAGTTCGCGTAATCGGTCAGCGCTCAGGCCCGAGTCTTCGAGCGCCACGTCGAATATCGGTCGACCTTCGCTGTACGCGCGCTTGGCGATCGCCGCGGCCCGTTCATAGCCGATGACCGGGTTGAGGGCGGTCGCCAGTATCGGGTTGCGGGCCAGCACCGACTGCAATCTCGCCGCAACGGGTTCGGCGCCGGCAATGCATTGCGCGGCCAGCGCACGCGCGGCGTTGGCCAGCAGCGAGAGACTCGTCAGCAGGTTGTGGGCAATCAGCGGCAGCATTACGTTGAGCTGGAAGTTGCCCGACTGGCCGGCGATGGCGATGGCCGCATCGAGTCCCATCACCTGGGCTGCCACCATCGCCACGGCCTCCGGGATCACCGGGTTGACCTTGCCCGGCATGATGCTGCTGCCTGGCTGCAGGGCGGGCAGTTGCAATTCGCCGAGACCGGCCAATGGTCCCGAACCCATCCAACGCAGGTCGTTGGCCATCTTCATCATCGCGACGGCCAAGACGCGCAGCTGGCCGGAGAATTCCAGCGCCGTGTCCTGGCCCGCCAGCGCCGCGAAGTAATTCGGCGCGTGGGTGAAAGGCACGCCGGTCAAGGCGCGCAGTGCGGCGATGCACTCGACGGCAAAGCGCGGGTGGGCATTGATGCCGGTGCCGACCGCCGTGCCGCCCTGGGCGAGCGCCAGCAGCCGCGCTTCACTGCTCACGAGCCTGTCGCGCGCGGCCTCGATCTGCGCGCGCCAGCCCGATACTTCCTGGCCCAAGGTCAGTGGCATGGCGTCCATGAGATGGGTGCGGCCGGTCTTGGTCAGCCGCGCCCAGGCGTCTTCCTTGTCGCGCAGTTCATCGATGAGTGCGTCCAGCGCCGGCAGCAGCGCGCCACGCAGCGCCAATACCGCGCTGACGTGAATCGCACTCGGGATGCAGTCGTTACTGCTCTGGCACATGTTGACGTGGTCATTGGCATGCACCGTCACGCCCAGGGTGCGTGACGCCAGCGTGGCGATGACTTCGTTGACGTTCATGTGGGTGCTGGTGCCGCTGCCGGTCTGGGAACACGTCGAGCGGAAACTGGTCGGCATGTTCACCGCGCGCCACCGCCAGCGCGGCCGTGACGATGGCATCGGCGCTGGCGTGCGGCAGCAGGTCGAGGCGCGCATTGGCTTTCGCGGCCGCCGCCTTGATCAGCGCGAGTGCAGAGATGAATTCGGTCGGCAGTTGCGTGCCGCTCACTTGAAAATTGCGACGCGCCCGCTCGGTCTGCGCGCCCCACAGCGCACCGGGGGGCAATTCGATGTCGCCGAAACTGTCATGCGCGCTATGCGCTGTAGGGTCGGATGTCATGGCCGCACCTGCCTGGCCAGGAAACAGGGGAACCGCCGCATGTCGCGCGGTATTCGCGGCCATCCTACAGAATCGGACCATCCGTTCCAGGAGCCTGTCACACGCTCGAAGCCGGCCTTGCCGGCGAAGCGCGAGTCAGCCGGATTGTCGGGCTCGAAGCGCGCCCGCCCCAAGCGGCCGCAGTCTTGGCCGATTCCTGGCCAAGGCCCGCGATCGCCGTGGTGTGCGTACCTGCTCTACGCAGCGACGCAAGTGCGCGGTTCGCGACGCTTGCCCGAGTGTCATCGTCGTCGGCCCGGGCAGGCACCCATTCGCTCCAAGCTTCCGATGGTGGCGCTCATGGCCGTAGGCCATGCAACTGCGCGTCGTGGGTACGAAAGTGCGTTGCGAACCACTCTTCGAGTTGCACGCCCAGCAGGTCTGGCGCGACCGTGTCGAAGCCACGGCTGCGGTCCACGATGTCGACGATGTCCGCCAGCAGCCGCTCGTGGTCGCGCTTGTGAACTTCGTACTCGGGGTAGGCGTTGCGCTGCATCAGGCGCTCCTCCAGCGCGAAATGATCGGCGACCCGCGCGCGCACGCCCGATAAGAAGCCATGGACATCTTCGCCGGCTGCACCGCCGAGCAGCGCCCCGTGCAGGGTGTTGAGCATCTCGATGAGTTCCCGATGATCCCTGTCCACTTCGGGAACGCCGAGCGCGTAGCTGTCTTTCCAATTCATGAAATTTTTCATGGTAGTTTTCACTCCTGGTTCGTCAATTCCGTCCTCGTGCTTGCGGTCCTTTGGCAATGTTTCATGCGCAACTGGCCTTGCATATGAGGCAGATCAAGTGGCGGCCGTAGGCCAACGGCGCAAATCCCGGGCGGATGACGACGCATGGCCGGCATCGAATAGAAATCTCATCGATAGCGCGCGTGCATTTCCGCCGCCAGCGTGCGCCCACGGCGAACGCGCTCGGCATAGTCCGCGTCCGCTTGCAGCGCGTCACATTCACTCAGCACGCGTGTGGCCTCATCGCCGCGCAACATGTCATCCGCCATGACGAACAGCACGCCGTTTTCCTTGGCGATGTGGTTGCGCAACAGGTCGATATAGGCGCGGCCTTGCTGCTGGAAAAGGCCCAGGGCGCGGCCCTCATCGTGCGCCGCGATGGCCACGGCTTCGTCCAGCGCCGCCAGGCAATCACGCCCGGCGCGATGCTCGTCCAGCATGCAGCCAACCGGGCCGAGACGCGCGGGCAGGCCGGCGCGCACCAGCGCCGGGAACAGGCTTTGCTCTTCCTTCAGGTGATGGCAGTGATCGGCGAAGTCACGAAAGAATTCGACAAAGGGCGCCAGGGCGATTGGTTTCAGTGTCTGCGCGTCGCGCGCCTCGGCCAGCGCTGCTTCGAAGCAGTCGAGCATGCCGAGTATGAGTTCATGGTCGCCACGCAGGTCTTCGGTTGTTGCCATATCGATGCTCTCCGCGGTTGAGGTGGCGCCGCAAGGACGGTGGCGGCGCGGCGCCAATGTGCCACCGGCGCCGCGCGTCCTGCCTTGACCCAGGTTATTGCGCGCCGTGCGAGATGCGGCGCAAGGCATGCGCGAAAGCGAAGCTACCTCGGTGCCGATCATGGTTGATTTAGGTCAATGCACATTCGCTTGCGTGTCGTTGAAGATTCTTCCATCGCGCCTGTTGCGCGGCAGGGGAGAACCGCTATGTCCACGGTCGCTTTCAACCCTTCCGCGCACTTGCGTGCGCCCGGCGCCGCACAGTCGGTCCGCCACAAGATAGACCAGCGCGAAAAACTCACCGAAGCCACCGGACATTACTGGGGCGTCACCGACTTCCCGGTCAAGCAAGCCGATCCTCTCAAGTTCGAGCGCTTCTACTCGCGCCTGCAATCGGCGTGCATGGCCGCGCGCGAAGTGGCGCGCTTCGTCGCGGCTTCGCCGGGCGGCCGCGAAATGGGCGAGGCGGTATGGGCGCTGGCGACGGCCGAAGGCGATTCGATTGCCTTGTCGGAAGGGTTCGTGGCGCATTCGGCGGCTTTCCCGGTCGCCATCCGCTTCATGGTCGAACACGGCTACGAAGACAACCCGGGCTTTCACGACGGCGACGTCTATGTGTCCGATGACGGCGCGACCTGCGGTGCGCCCCATCCCGGCGACACCTATACCTATGTGCCCATCGTGGTCGAAGGTGAGGTGATCGCGTGGGCCTGCGCCATCAATCACATCATGGAAGTCGGTGCGCCGCAGGCTGGCAGCTGGGCGATGTTCTGCGTCGATACCTACATGGACGGTTTCGTCTTTCCGCCGACGCGCACCGGCGAGAACCTGCGCCAGTACGCGTGGTGGGACGAGATGTGGAAGCGCCGCACGCGCGCCGGCACCATGAACATCCTCGACGACAAGATGCGGCTCGCCGGCGCCGGCATGATCCTGCGCAGCGTGCACGAGGTGGTGGCGGAGTTCGGCGTCGAATACTTCAAGCAGGCCGCGCGCGAAGTGATCGAGGAAAGCCGGCGCGTGGTGATGGACAACATCCGCAACTGGATGGTGCCCGGTACCTACGAACAATGCGGCTTTCGCATCTGCAAATTCAAGGGCCTGCAGAGACTCTGGGAACGCGCCGACACCGACACGCTCATCCACATGCACATGCGCACCACGCTCGACGAGCATGGCCGCATCTGCAACGACATGACCGGCAGTTCACGCTGGGGTTACCACGCCTTCAATGCATTTCCGGGTGGCGTCAAGGTCGCTTTCATGCTCGGCCTGGCGGGCGCGCTCGCCTACAACACCAAGTTCACCGCGGGCGGCAATTACGCGGTCACCGGCGTGCTGCCGGAGGGTTCGATCTACAACCCCGGCACGCAGGTCGCGTCCCATTCGAATGCCTGGGCGCAGATGCTGCAGGTCACGACCATGGCCTACAACTCCCTCATCCGCGGCCAGTTCATGCGCGGCTACATGGAAGAGGCTTATGCCGTGAGCGCGCCGTGGGATTCGGTGCAGGGCGAAGGCGTGCTGGCCGACGGCACGCCCTACGGCTACACCAATTTCGAGTTGCTGGGCGCCTGCGGCCATGGCGCGTTCGCCTATCGCGACGGCGAGCCGGCGGTGTGGTTCATCGCCAGCCAACTGTGCAACATGGGCAATTCCGAGGAATTCGAATACCTCATTCCGCCCTTGTTCCATCTCGGGCGCAAACTGCAGCCCGGCTTCTGCGGCCATGGCAAGTTTCGCGCGGGCATCGGTTTGACCACCGTGCACTGGGTGGTGGAACCCGGCCAACGCCTGACCGCTTCGCGCGCCGGCAGCGCCTGTTCGTTCAACACCGAAGTGGGCCAGGGCATGATGGGTGGCTATCCCTCGCCCGGCGCGGCGGTCGTCATCGCACAGAACACCAACCTGCCGGATCTCATCGCGCAGGGCATCACGCCCACCACGCTGCAGGAACTGGTCGAGCTCGAGGCGAGCGGCCAACTCAAGGTCGAAAAGCTCGAAACCTGGAAGTCCGACGCGCCGGATCACAATCTGAAAGACAACGACCTGTGGGCCGAGATCGCCGGCACCGGGGGTGGCTGGGGCGATCCCTTGGAACGCGACCCCCTGGCGGTGCTGGCCGACGCCAATGCCGGCCAGGTGCCGGTCGCCTTTGCCGAGGGCCTCTACGGCGTCGTGCTGGCGACCAGCGGCGCCGGCTATCGATTGGACGAGGAGGCGACGCGCGCCAAACGCGTGGCGCTGCGCGATGAGCGCCGCGCGCAGTCGCTGCCGGTCAGTCAATGGTGGCAAGGCGGTCGCCGCCAGGTGCTGGACGGCGCGATGCCTGAAGCGATCCGCGAGATGTATCGCAGCTCCACCAGCTTCACTGAATACCGCACGCATTTCCGTCGCTTCTGGCAGCTGCCGGAGAGTTTCGAGATTTGAATCACGAACCGTAACCGGCGACAGGGACGCCGCCGCATTCAGCACCGCGGGCCTGGCCCGGGAAGGGAGCGATGATGTCCAAGATCGACAAAGAACTGGTGCGGCAACTGGTCGACGGCCAGATCTCCCGTCACGACGCGCGCACCTTGCTGCGCATGGAGAACAAGGACACCGAGAGATTCACGGTCTACCTGGAGGTGCTGCAGGAACGCGTGAGTTGGCCGGACCGCATCCTGTTGCGCATTTCCGATCATCTCTACGTCGTACGCCGACAGTCCGATGCTGAGCGCGTGGTGAAATGCGATTGCGGCCAGGAGTTCGGAGATTATCGCTGCAACTGGAAGACCGCCGCCCAGGTGCGGGTCAAGACCACGGCCGCGCAATTCGAGGGCGTCTACTATCCACCCGCCGCCGCGCCGGAACCGGAGTGGAACGAGATCCGCGAATTCTTCTGTCCCGGCTGCTATGCGCAACTCGCCGTCGAGGTGGTGCCACCTGGCTATCCATTGATCTTCGAGGTTTTGCCCGACCTCGACCGTTATTACCGCGAATTTCTCGGCCAGCCCCTGCCCGATGAAGACCCGGGCTGGTACCAGGACTTGACCATGCGCCGCACCGCCGAATGGGCAGCGAGCGCCGAGGAGCAGCGCTCATGAGCACACTGGCGCCCGCCCTGCCGGGCAAGAAAGACTGCATCCTCGCGCTCGACGCCGGTGGCACCATGACCGACACCATCCTGGTGCTGCCCGATGGCAGTTTCAAGGTCGGCAAGTCACTCACCAATCGGCGCGACGAGGCGCGCAGCTACCTGGAGTCGGTGGCCGATACCGCGCAGGCCATAGGCTTGAGTTCCGCCGACGTGCACGCACGCGCGGCGGTCTCGATCTACGCCGGCACCGGCATGCTGAACACCGTGCTGACCGGCACCGGGCGCAAGGCCGGGCTGCTGGTGACACGGGGCTTCGAGGACATCACCATCATCGAAGGCGGCCTGACCTATCTCGGCCAGGCGCAGAAGGACAGCCTGCACAACCAGCTCCACGAACACACCCGCCCCATGATTGAACGCCATCACGTGCACGGTGTGTTGGAGCGCACCTGCGGCGGTTCCTATTTCATGGAAAAGCACATCGCGCCCGGCAAGATCCTCATCCCCTTCAATGCCGATCACGTGCGTAGCGCAGTCACGCGGTTGCTGGCCGATGGCGTGGAAGTGATCGGCATCCTGTTCTTGAATTCCTTCATCAACCCCGCCAACGAACTCGGCGCCAAGGCCATCGCCGAAGAGGTCATCGCCGCCCACGGCCGGGCCGTGCCGGTGCTGACTTCCTACGAAGCGGCGCCGGTGTTGAAGGAGAACAACCGCGTCAAGAGCCTGCTCCTGCAATGTACGGCCGCCGAATCGACCCGCAGCGCGCTGCTCGAAGTGCAGAACGCGGCGCAGGCCGATGGCTATGACGGCCAGTTGCTGACGCTGTTGTCCTATGGCGGCGCGGTCAATGTCAGTTACCCGCGCCTGTACGAAACGGTCATCTCCGGACCGATAGGCGGCATGATGGGCGCGCAGGTGTTGAGCCGCGTGCTGGATCTCAATCGCGTGCTGTGTTGCGACATGGGTGGCACCAGTTTCGATGTCGGCCTGGTGTTGAACGGTCAGATCCCGATCCGCAAGGATCCCGAATTCGCGGGGCACCGCCTGGCGCTGCCGATGGTGGCGCTCGACTCGGTCGGCGCGGGCGCCGGCTCGGCGGTGTGGCTGGACAAGTACAAACGGCTCCGGGTCGGGCCGGAAAGCGCCGGCGCCGAAGTCGGCAGCTGCTATCTCTACGACCGTCTCACCATCACTGATGTCAACGTCGCGCTGGGTTATGTCGACCCCGACTACTTCCTCGGCGGCAAGGTCAAGCTCGACTACGAGCGCGCGGTCGCGGCGCTGGAGCAGACTGTCGCGCGGCCGCTGGGCATGGATCTGCATACCGCCGGCAGCGGCATCCTGGAAGTGGTCGGCACGCAGATGCGCGATGCCGCCGCCACCATGATGCTGGCCAAGGGCTACAACCCGGCCGAATTCACCGCCTTGATCTACGGTGGCGCGGGACCGGTGCACATGTGGGATTTCACCGCCGGGCTCGGCGTCGCCGACATCATCACCGTGCCCTACGCGGCGGCGTTCTCGGCTTTCGGTGCGTCCTGCGCCGAGTACATGCATCGCCATCACAAGGGCTACGTGGCGACCGTCGCCAACGACGCCAGCGCCGCGCACAAGGAGCACGTCGGGCGCGAGGTCGCGGCGCTGTTCACGGACATGGAAGCCGCCGCGAGCGCCGAAATGCGCGCCGAGGGCGCCGACGTCAGCGACATCACTTTCCAGTACGGCATCTATGCCCGCTACATCGGTCAGCTCGAAAGTTTCGATACACCGCTGGGCATCGCGAGCGCCGCGCAGGCCGCCGACTGCGACGCCCTGGTTGCCGCCTTCGAGACCATGTATACGCAGATCTACCCGGAGGGCGCGCGTTTTCCCGAAGTCGGTTACGCGATTTCGGAGCTGTACATCAAGGCCTCGGTGCCGAAAGCCATGCCCCTGGTGCCGCGTTACGAACTGGCGTCGCCGAAGCCGCGCGACAGCGCCTATGTCGGCAGTCGGCCGGTGCATCATCGCGGCCGAAAATGCGACTTCGCGATATGGCAGATGGGTGAGCTGCTACCCGGTAACGTGGTGCCGGGACCGGCCATCGTGCGCGATCCGATGACCACCCTGGTGGTGCCGCCGCACAAGCAGATCCGTTTCGATGAACACATGATCATCCACTACAGCTGACTTAAGGCGCGAGCGCGCGGCGGGGTACCCGGCATGGATTTCGAGCAGACATCGGAAATCGTGTGGCGCCCGGGCAGGGCCGAGCTCGAATCTTCACAAATCGCGCGCTTCATGCGGCATTGCGGGGTGGCGGACTACGACACCCTCATGCGGCGCGCGGATGGCGAGGCCGAGTGGTTCTGGCAGCATGTCATCGATTTTCTCGGCATTCGTTTCACGGTGCCCTATCGCCAGCTGATAGACGCTACACGCGCCCCGCAGTGGAGTGACTACTGCATCGGCGGCGAGACCAATATCGTCGCCAACTGCCTCGACTGTCATCGCGACACCCCGACCTACGACCAGGTCTACATTCAGCACGAACGTGAATCCGGCGAGCAGCGTGCGCTCTCCTACCGCGAAGTGGACGCCGAAGTCGGCAAACTGGCAGCGGCCCTGCGCAAGCTCGGCTTGGGCGTGGGTGACGGCATCGGCATCTACATGCCGATGATCCCCGAGGTGGCAATCGCCTTCCTGGCGATCCTCAAGATTGGCGCCATCGCCATTCCGCTGTTCTCGGGCTTCGGCCCCGAGCCGATAGTCATCCGCCTCAACGACGGCGGCGCGCGTGCGGTGCTGACCGTCGACGGCGCACCGCGACGCGGCGCGCCGGTGGCCTTGAAGGCGGTGGTCGACGAAGCGCGTCAGCACATTGCCAGCCTCGAGCACGTCATCGTGTTCCGCAACCAGGGCAATCACGTGGCGTGGCGGGACGGTGACCATTGGTGGCACGAGTTGCTGGCCGCGGCGCCGGGCGACACCCATACCGCCATCGTCGCGGCGGAAGCGCCGATGATGCTGGTCTATACCTCGGGCACCACGGGTCTTCCCAAGGGCACGGTGCAGAGCCATTGCGGGCTCATGATGAAGATCCTGTTCGATATGTGCGTGGCCGCCGAATTCTCGGCGGGCGATCGCATGCTATGGATGAGCGACATGGGCTGGGTGGTCGGTCCCATCCAGATCATCGTCTCGGCCTTTCGCGGCGCGACGCTGGTGATGGGCGAGGGCGCCTTCAATTATCCAGAGCCGGGGCGCATCTGGCGCCTGGTCGAACAGCAGCGCGTGAGCTGGCTGGGCCTCGCGCCGACGATTGCGCGCCACTACCTGCTGAGCGCGCGCGATGCGGCGCGTCGCTATGACTTGAGTTCACTGCGCATCCTGCTCAGCACCGGCGAACCCTGGACGCCGGACGCCTGGACGTGGCTGTTCACCGAAGTTGGCAAGCGGGCCGTGCCGATACTCAATTACAGCGGTGGTACGGAAATCGGCGGCGGCATTCTCGGCTGCACCGTGGTGCGACCGCTCAAACCTTGCTGTTTCAATACCGCCTTGCCCGGCATGGGCGCCGACATCGTCGACGGCGATGGCCGCTCGGTGGCGGTCGGCCAGGTCGGTGAACTGGCATTGCGCCATCACTCGCCGGGCCTGACGCGCGGCTTGTGGCGTGACCCGCAACGCTATCTCGACAGCTACTGGAATACCGTGCCGGGGGTGTGGATCCACGGCGACTGGGCGGCGCGTGACGAAGACGGCATGTGGTATGTGCTCGGCCGCTCCGACGACACGCTGAAGATTTCAGGCAAGCGCACCGGCCCCGCCGAGATCGAGGGGCCGTTGCTCGCCACCGGCAAGATCTCGGACGTGGCGGTGGTCGGCATTCCCGATGACACCCAGGGTTCGGCCGTGGTGTGCGTGTGTGTGCCACTGCCCGGGCAGGATCTCATCCCGCTGCGTGATGCACTGGCGGATGTGGTCGTGCAGTGCATGGGCAAGGCCTATCGCCCCCGCCATGTGCTGTTCGTTGCCGATCTGCCCAAGACCCGCACGCTCAAGATCATGCGGCGCGTGGTCAAAGCGGTGCTGCTGGGCAAGGAACCCGGCGACCTGTCTTCCCTCGCCAATCCCGAATCGCTGGACGCGCTGCGCCTGGTGCGGCTGTAGCGCTTGCGGCCCGCGCCGCATCGCGCGGCGCACGCTCGAGGAAGCTTTCTATTTTGGTGCAGACCTGCGCGTGACCGCGCCGGGTAGAACAGCGCGCGCCTCGAACGAGGCGCGCTTTGCATAGTCGTGAAGGATTCGGCGGCAGGAAGGAGCAAGCGACCGTCGCGGCCTGCGCCGCGACGGTCCCATGGTGACTCAGTAGATGTCTTCCATGGTGTTGTGCACGTTGAACTTGCCGGTCGGGGTGATGAGGCGCTCATCCTTGATCACGGCTTTCAGCTTGCGGGTCTTGTCATCGACGATGACCAGCGCCGATTTCTGATCCTTGCCGTTCCACACCGAGAACCACACTTCGTCGCCGGCGGCGTTGTACTCCGGCTGCACGACGCGCTTGGCGCCTTCGCCGAGATCGGCCCAGGCCGCGATCGGCAGCACCTCGAAGGGGGCGTCGGGGTTCTTGACGTCGAACACCGCCACGCTCTGCGAGATCTTGGCGTCCGGATTCAAGGGCGCATCCACCCACAGGTTGTTGGAGTGCGGATGGCTCTTGACGAACAGCGAACCGCCGCCCATGCCCTGCAGCGTACGCACCACCTTCCACGCATGATCCTTATGCGAGGCGGGATCGGTGGCGATGAAAGTGACATTGGGATTGCCCAAGGCACTGGTCACCCACACCGGCCCGAACTTCGGGTCGTTGAGATTCGCGCCACGACCCGGGTGCGGAATCTTCTCGACGTCGATGAGGGCGGCCAGCTTGCGCTCCTTCGAATCGATCACCGCAACCTTGTTCGACTGGTTGGCGGCGGTCAGGAAGTAGCGCTTGGTCGAGTCCCATCCGCCGTCATGCAGGAATCGCGCGCCGTCGATGGTGGTTACCGACAGGTTGTTGATGTCCTCGTAGTTGGCCAGCAGGATCTTGCCGGTCTCCTTGACGTTGATGATGAACTCCGGATGCTGATGGGAGGCGACGATCGCCGCCACGCGCGGTTCTGGATGGTATTCCTGGGTGTCGACCGTCATGCCGCGCGTCGAGATGATCTTGAGCGGCTTCAAGGTCGGGCCATCCATGAACACGTACTGTGGCGGCCAGTAGGCGCCGGCCACCGCGTAGCGGTCCTCGAAGCCCTTGTACTTGGTGGTCTCCACCGAGCGCGCCTCGAGGCCAATCTTGATCTCGGCAACCTTGGCCGGCGGATTCATCCACAGGTCGATCATGTCGATGCGGGCATCGCGACCGATGGTGTAGACGTAGCGCCCCGAGGCCGACGGACGCGAGATGTGCACCGCGTAGCCGGTCTTGATGATGTTGACGATTTCCTTGGTGTCACCATCGATCACCGCCACTTCGCCGCTGTCACGCAAGGTGACGACGAAGAAGTTGTCGATGTTGCGCTTGTGCATCGGTGCGGTCGGACGCTTCTCCGGCGCCACCAGCACCTTCCAGCTCTTCATCATCTGCTCCATGCCGAACTCCGGCGGTTCGGGCGGCGGATGTTGCAGGTAGCGGGCCAGTCCATCGATCTGCGCGTCGGTAAGCGCACCGGAGGTTCCCCAGTTCGGCATGCCGGCCGGTGAGCCATAGGTGATCATGGTCTTGAGATATTCGGTGCCCTTGACCCGCGCGATGTCGGTCGTCAGCGGCTTGCCCGTTGCGCCCTTGCGCAGCACACCGTGGCAGCCCGCGCAACGCTCAAAGTAGATCTGCTTCGAGGCGTCGAACTCGGTGACCGTCATCGGCGGCCCGTCGGAGGTGATCATGTCAGCGGTCTCGCCGGCCGGGATCGGGCTCGGCGCGCCGCTGTAGGCATGCTCGGCGTCACTGGCCAGCGGGTGACGGGATTGCGCCGCCGCGTCCGCCGCCGGTGCCGCGCCGCCGCGCGTCGCCGCCACCTGCGCGGGAGTCACCGCACCGCCGCCGTTCCACTTGGTCAGCACGTAGCTGAGTGCCGCGGCGATTTCGTCGTCCTTGAGATAGGCCATCGGCGGCATCGCGCCCTGGTAATCGACGCCATTGACGGTGATCTTGCCGGTCAGGCCCTTGACCACCGCGGTAATCGCGCGGTTGACATCAGCCTTGAGATAATCCGAATTGACGAGGGGAGGGAAGGCGCCCGGCATGCCGAGGCCTGTCGCCTGGTGGCAGGCTGCGCAAACCCGCCCATAGACCTCTTCACCGAGCTTGAGCTGGTCCGGTGCAGCAGCCTGTTTCATCTCCGCCTCGTGGCCCGCGGTCGGACCGGGCTCGGCGCTGGCGAGCGAGGCGACGAGCGACAGCGCGCCCATCACGCACCCCGCCCCCACTGCCCTCAATGCCTTTCTTGCTCTCATTTCGCACCCCCATGGTTCACAAAAAAAATAACCTGTCGTCATTAAAGGTAATAGCAGTGCATTTGTTCCTTGATCAATATCAAGCTGCACCCGTCGCCGCTCAATAACGCAGGTTGACGGTGAAATTGGCATGCACTCCCGGCCAGCTCGCGATCTCGACTCGCGGGTCGTCCGGCGCCAGGCGCCGTACCTCGGCATAGGACCACACCCGCTGATTGCCAAGGTTGTACAGACCGAGATGGCAGCTCGCATGGGGACTCGGCGCCCAATGCATGATGAGGTCGACCACCGTGCGTGCCGGCGGTACGAAGAACGGCGCGGTGCTGAAATCCGTGCGGTTCTGATGCGCGTAGTGGGTGACGTGCAAGTCGGCCGCGAACGGCCACGCGGAGGGTTGCCAGCGCAACGAGAACAGCGCCTTCATCGGCGTGACGGTGTTGAGCGGCTGCTTGCTGACTTCGTTGGTGCCGTGCGCCCAGTGCATGCTGGAGGCCAGCCGGAAATCTTCCAGGCGCGGCCACAGCGCGCCGAGCTGCTGTTCGAATTCCGCCTCCACGCCGTAGATGCTGGCTTCGGCGAGATTGCGCGATTGGAACAATTGCGCGCCGCTCACCGGATCGACGCCGAGTCGCGCGCGGCTCTCGATGAAATCCTCGTAACGCGCATAGTAGGCGCCGGCCTCGAAGCGCGTGCCGCGCCAGTCGAAGCGAAAGCCGGCTTCGGCATTGCGTGATCGTTCGGGCTTCAGATCGGGATTGGGCAGTGCGCGCACGTTGAGCGCGGCGAGATCGAGATAGAGATTGACATCAGCGGCGGGCGGCGCGCGAAAGCCTTCGGCGTAATTGGCGTACAGCGCCAGCGCATCCACCACCCGCCAGGTGGCGCCCAGGCGCAGCGTGAGATCGTCGTCCTCGAGATCTGTCATGCGTGACTGGTCGGTGAATATGCTGTCGGTCTTGGCATTGAGGTCGAAGTGATCCCAGCGCAGCGCCGGCACGATGCTGACGCGGCCGAGGATGATTTCGTCCTGGCCGTACACACCGACCTCGGTGGAATCCGAGACCGGCATGTCGCGCAGCGGAAAGCGCTCGCCGAGCAAGGTCGTGCTGGCGATGCCGGTGACGCGGTCGGTGGACAGGCCGGTACGCGATTCGGTCAGGCGCGAATCGTCCCACTCGACGCCCGACACCAGCACGTGCTCGAGGGGGCCGGTGACGAAATTCCAGCGTGTTCGCATTTCACCGCCGTAGCCGCGCTCGCGCAGCTTGAAATTGCGCTCGAGAAACAGCGCGTGGCCGGTCGGTCCGAGGCGCTCCTCGTCGGTGAACTGGCGCGTGCTGTCGTCCTGGCGATAGAGCGTCACGCTGCCTTCGTCCATCCAGCCGATGCGCGGCAGCGTATAGGTCACGGCCGTGCGCCAGCGGTCCTGCTGGTCATCGCCGCCGAGACGACTGGTGGTGGCGAATCGCCCAAAGCCGAGCAGGGCATGCAGATCGCTGTCGGCGGCGCGACGAAAGTAGTCGAGCGAGGTGCGCAGCGTGCTGCCGTTACTGAAGTCGTGGGTCCATTTGCTGAACGACTGCCATTGGTAGAAATCGACGCGGTCGTCGGCCACGCCGCGCGCGCGGTTGTCCGGCTCGTCGCCGCTGCGATAGCTGAAGGATGTCACGAGCGCGTCGCTGGCTTGCGCATAGGCGTAGGTGCCTTGGCCCATGGCACTGTCATTGCCGCCGAAATATCCGGCATTACCACACACGTAGTGAGTGCGCCCGGGTGCCACCAGGTCGCGACCGTCGACCGAGTCAATCACCATCACGCCGCCGAGCGCATCGGAGCCGTACAGCGCCGAGGCCGGGCCGCGCAGGATCTCGATGCGCTTGATGATCGCGGGGTCAAGGCTCAAGCGGCTGCTGTCGGCAAAATTGCCGACATTGAACTGCTGCGGCAGCGGCACGCCATCGAACTCCAGTGCCACGCGATTGCCGCCTATGCCGCGAATGCTCAAGCCGGTCGCGCCAAAGCGCGGGGTGTCGACGTCGCTTTCCAGGCTTGCCTCGTAGCGCGATATGTCGCCGAGGCCCTGCGCCTGTTCCATCGCCAGGCGCTCCTGCGTGATGACCGTGACCGGCGCCGGCACCGTCCAGCGCGGTCTTTCGGTCTTGGCGCCGACCACCACGATTTCCTCGAGGTGGCTGGGCGCGTCGGCGCTCGCGGCCTGCGCGCCCCATGGTGCGAGCAGTGCGAATGCCGCGCAGCATCGCAGTGTTATCGGGTATTTGAGATCCATGTCTTCGCTCCGGCGACTCATTGCGTTGATTGAGTATGGTCGGCAACGCAACGCGCGCTTGGCAACCGCGTCGACGTGCCCGTGGGGCGCGTTGGCATCACCTGCGCGGAAAGGATCTATCGTGACGCGAGCGCTTACATGATTTCGATCATGGTTTGCATCGCGAGCGAACCGCCATCGACTTCAAGCGCTGGCTGTATGCGCGTGGCGTCGTCGCATGCCGAACATCAAGGCCACGCCGCCAGCGGCGCACACATCGTGCGCCACCAGCAGCGCGGCGGGTGCGCCGAGCCATGCGGCACTGGCGCCGATGAGCCATTGCGCAAGCGCGAGTGTCTTGAGCAGGCGCGCCTCGAAGGCGAGACCTGCCGCGCGTGCCTGCCGGGCCACGCGCATCGCCCAGCCCGCGGCGACGATCGCCAGGCCCAGGTGCACGAAGGCCGCTGCTGTCGGCGCGCCCGCGCCGGCGGTCGCACCGAGCGCGATCTGCATGGCCCATAGCAGCACACCCAGGCGCGCATCGCGGGCAAGGCGCTGCGCGGTGCGGGCATCGTCCACTGCCTGCGTGCGCGTGATGCCGAAGGCGACCGCCAGCATCGCGTAGCCACCGAACAGGTTGCCGAACACCACCGGCAGCGCGCGCGAGCCGGCGCTGGCGATGCCGAGCACCGACAGCGCCACGGCCAGCAGCAGCAGTAGCCAGGCCGCGCGCGCCGTGTCGCGATCGCGTGGTGGCCGCGCCAGGGCCACGACCAGCAGCACCAGTATCACCAGCAGCGCGGAGGAGGCGGCCACGCGGTGCACGGCGCGTGCCGGGCGCAATTGTTCGGCGCTGGCGCTCGCGTGCAGGGTCGCAGGGGTCGTCATGACCGCTCTGCACAGCGGCCAGATGTCGCAGGTCGCGCGCGGCTGCGCGAGGCGCAACCAGGCGCTGACGCCGATGACGACGAGCATGAGCATGACCAGCGTCCAGGCCAACGCCTGGACGGTGTGATGGCGACGGGCGGACAGCATCGTGCTTGAGAACTGCGATTAGCCTGCCTAACATCATAGGCGAAGTGCGGCGTCGTCACGACGCAACGTCCTGTGCAAACACGCTTGAAGACGTGAGCACCCTTGAGCTAAGTCAAGGCATTGTTGCGACGCATTTCCGCACTATCGGCATACGACTCCAATCAGCAGCCATGGACACGGCATCGTGCGTGGCTGCGCGATTGGATATCCCAACAATGTGCCCGCAGTGGAGGAACAGACCGATGAGCGATCACCCAGACGATCATGGAGATGACGGACACGGCCCCGTGCCCTTCATGCAGCAGCTGCTGGACAACCCGTTCATGCTGCTGTTCCTCGGGGTGCTGATCCCGATGGTGCTCTACAACCTGTGGGGCGTCATCGACATTCTCAGCGTGCCGGTCAGCAAGTAAGCATCGCTTCCACCAGCAGCCAAGAGGATTGCAACGATGAGCGCGATACTCCCCCCGTCGGAACGAGTCTGGTACAAGCACCCGATAGACCGCGTCGAGGGCACCTGGATAGCGATAGCGCTGACCTGGTGCCTGATCATGTTCTTCATGATGATCGGCTGGCATATCTGGGGCAAACAGAATCTCTCCACCGAGACCTACCGGACCACCGCCGAGCAATACACCGCCAAGGTGCAGGCGATGGTCGACAAATACACGGTGCGCACCGAAACCGATCAGAAAATCCCGGTGGTCGCGGCGCCGCCCGGCAGCGACATCTTCCTGGTCGCGCGCCTATGGAGCTTCTGGCCGATCCTGGAACTGGAGAACGGCAAGACCTACCGCCTGCACCTGAGCTCGATGGACTACAACCACGGGTTCTCGCTGCAACCGGCCAACATCAATATCCAGGTCGTGCCGGGTTATGAGCACGTGGTGACCATCACGCCCAATCAATCCGGGCAATATTCGGTGGTGTGTAACGAATTCTGCGGCATTGGCCATCATGCGATGGTCAGCCGGCTGTATGTCAAGTGAGGAGAGTACGATGAGCATCGCAACCACTTATCGCACCTGTCCACGGTCCGGTCTGCAGTTCGAGAAGAACGCCGAAGCGCTCATGAAGGCCAACGCCTTCATCGGCGTGGTGTGGCTGCTGATCGGTGGCATTCTCGCCGTCGGCGTGGTGCTGACGCGCTGGCCGGCCGTGCATTGGCTGCCAGCCGACAAGTTCTACATGGTGTTGACCGCCCACGGTATCGACATGCTGATCTTCTGGATCATCTTCTTCGAAGTCGCGGTGCTGTACTTCGCCTCGTCGAGCTTGCTGCGTTGTCGACTCGCCACGCCACGTGTCGCCTGGCTCGCCTTTGCGCTGATGCTGATCGGCTCGGTGCTGAACAATGTCACGGTCTTTCGCGGCGCCTCGAGCGTGATGATGACGTCCTACGTGCCGATGATGGCCGAGCCCAATTTCTACCTGGGCCTCATCCTGTTCGCGGTGGGGGCGCTCATCGCCTGCTTCGTGTTCTTCGGCACGCTGGTGGTGGCGAAACGCGAAAAGACCTATGAAGGTTCGGTGCCGCTGGTGACCTTCGGCGCCATCACGGCGGCCATCATCGCGGTGTTCACCATCAGTTCGGGCGCCATCATCCTGATCCCGACCTGGCTGAAAGCGCTGGGCATCGTGCACGAAGTCGATGCGCTGGTGTATCGCACGGTGTGGTGGGCTTTCGGGCATTCCTCGCAGCAGATCAACGTCGCCGCGCATATATCGGTGTGGTACCTGGTCGCCGCCGTGGCGTTCGGCGCCAAACCGATGAGCGAGCGCGTCAGTCGCATGGCCTTCCTGCTGTACATCCTGTTCCTGCAGCTGGCCAGCGCGCATCACCTGCTCGCCGACCCGGGCCTGTCGACGCCGTGGAAAGTGGTCAACACCAGCTACTTCATGTATTTCGCGGTGCTGGCCTCGATGATTCACGGCCTGACCATCCCGGGTGCGATGGAAGTGGCGCAGCGGCGCAAGGGCTATACCAAGGGCCTGTTCGAATGGCTGCGCAAGGCGCCGTGGGGCAACCCGACCTTCTCCGGCGTGTTCATTGCCATCATCGGCTTCGGCTTCCTGGGCGGCATCTCGGGCGTGATGATGGGCACCGAGCAGCTCAACATGATCATCCACAACACCATCTACGTGCCTGGTCATTTCCATGCCACGGTGGTGATAGGCACCACGCTGACCTTCATGGCGCTGACCTACTACCTGATCCCGGTGCTGTTCAAGCGCGAGATGATCGCGCCGGGACTCGCCAAGTGGCAGCCCTACCTGTTCGGCTTCTCGATGTATTTCTTCTGCCTGGTGATGATGGGCGCCGGTACCTTGGGCGTCGAACGCCGCCATTGGGACATGGCCTTCGGCGGTTCGCCGCTCGCCTATGAGTGGCCGGGCGCGGCCTATCTCATGATGGGGCTGGTGGGCGTCGCCGGTGTGGCGGCCATCCTGGGTGGCGCGATCTACATCTTCATCACGGTCGGGTCGCTGCTGTGGGGCCGCCGGCTCGAGGACGGCGAAGTCAGCGCGCGCTTCGTGCCGGTGGCGCGCGCGGCGCCGACCGCCATTGCCCAGACCTATGGCTCGGCGGGCTTTGCCGCCCCCGGTACCTTTGCGCTGGCGATGGTGTTCCTGATCTCCTTCGTCCTCTACTACTTCATCAACTGGAAGTACCTCTCGACCCTGTGGGGTTTGAGTTGAGCACCGGTCACTGACGCGGGGGATCTCCATGAACAGCGCACCCATGGCCTTATCAGTCGACGACCAGCCGCGTTGGCGGCTGGTGGCCGGCGTGTTCAAGCTGCGCATCGGCATGCTGATCATGCTGACTGCGCTGGCGGGGCTGGCCATAGCGCCGGCCCCCGCGCCGGCGGCCTGGCGCGTGCTGGTGATGGCGCTCGCGGTGTTTGTCGCCTCGGCGAGTTCGGGGGCATTCAACCAGTTCGTCGAAGCCGACAGCGACCGGCGCATGGTGCGCACCCGCAACCGTGCCTTCGCGAGCGGCGCGCTGCGTGCCGGCCCGGCCTGGATGGGCGTGATTGTCGGCCTGCTGGCGCTGGCGGTTGCGACCACCTGGGCGGTGCTGAATGGTACGGCCGCGGTGTTCCTGTTCCTCGGCGCCTTCACCTACGGGGTGGTCTACACCGTGGCCCTGAAGCGCCGTACCTGGCTCAACATCGTGTTCGGCGGCTTGGCCGGCAGCTTCGCGGTCCTGACCGGCGCGGCGGCGGCCGATCCGCAGCTCGGCGTGCTGCCCTTGCTGCTTGCGTTGATCCTGTTCCTGTGGACGCCGCCGCATTTCTGGAGTCTCGCCATCGCCAACTGCGCGGACTACGCGGCCGCTGACGTGCCGATGTTGCCGGTGGTGGTCGGCGTGCCACGCGCGGCGCGCATCGTGCACTGGAATGCCGTCGCGCTGGTGGCGGTATCCTTGCTGCCGGCGGCCTTCGGCGCCGGACTTTGCTACCTGCTGGCGGCGACCATCGGCGGCGCATGGTTCGTCTACAAAACCCGCGCGCTGGCGCGCAATCCCGCGCGCGATACCGCCATGGCCGCGTTCTTCGCCTCCATGGTGCAACTCGCGGTGCTGATCGGTGGTGTGGCACTCGATGCGCTGGTGCACTGACACGGCAGGGAGTCTGGTACTGCTGCTGCTGGCAGCACTGTGCGCACCGGCGGTGCACGCACTCGGCGTGCCCAAGCTCGATGCCGAGGCGGCGCTGACCGCCAGCCAGGCCGTGCTCGGCAGCCAACCAGCGGATTTCACCTTGCTCGATACCCGCGAGCGGCCCGTGCGCCTGGCGAGCCTGCGCGGCAAACCGTTACTGGTCAGCTTCATCTACACCGGCTGTTTCACGGTCTGCCCGACCCAGACCCGCACTTTGCACGAGGCGGTGCGCGGCCTCGACCGCATGCTCGGTCCCGATCAGTTCAACGTGGTCAGCATCGGCTTCAACCAGCCATTCGACAGCCCGCAGGCGCTCGGCGCCTTCGCGGCCCAACATCGCATCGACTATCCGAACTGGCAGTTTCTGAGTCCCCACGCGCGCATCGTCGCGGACCTCGCGCGCGCCTACGGCTTTTCCTACACGGAAACGCCGGCCGGTTTCGAACATGTCGTCGGCGTGACGGTGGTCGATGCCAACGGCCGCATCTACCGCCAGGTTTACGGTGAACGCTTGAACGCCGAAGCACTGGGCGAGCCCCTGCGCGAACTGCTGTTGTCGACGCCGGTGTCCGCCGCCGCCGGGTCGACATCCTTGCTCGAGCGCGTGCGCCTGTTGTGCACGGTCTATGACCCCGACACCGGCCAATACCGCTACAACTGGTCCTTGCTGCTGCAGGTGGTGAGCGGGCTGGCGTTCTTCCTGACCGTCGGCATCTACCTGTGGCGCGAACGTCGGCCGCACCCGTCCGCCACGGCGGTCGCCGAGATCCAAACATGAATCGTCGTTGACCACCCATGATCGAGACCATCGCCCCGTCAGGAAACGCCGCCTGGCGGTGGTTGGAACAGGGCTTCGACCGTGTCTTTGGGGCCAGCGCCAATCCCCTGCGCCTGCTGGGCGCGCTGCTGTTCCTGAGCTTTGCGCTGCTGGTGGTGAGCGGGGTGTGGCTGTACGCGGTGTTTGATACCTCGGTCGCCGGCGCCCACGCCTCGGTGGCGCGCCTGACCCAGGCGCGCTGGTCCGTCGGCGCACTCATGCACAGCGTGCATCGCTATGCGACCGATGCCTTCGTCATTCTCACGGTCCTGCACCTGTTGCGCGAGCTCTTGCATGGTCGCTGGCGTCACTTCCGGCGCTTCTCGTGGTGGACGGGTTGCGTGCTGCTGCCGCTCATTGCCGTGTGCGCCATCGGTGGCTTCTGGCTGAACTGGGACGAGCTCGGGCAATTCTCCGCCATCGCCACCGCCGAGTGGCTGGATGGTCTGCCGCTGCTGGCGCAGCCGCTGGCGCGCAATTTCCTGTCGGCGGCCGCGGTCAGCGATCGCCTGTTCTCGTTGTTCGTGTTCGTGCATATCGGTGCATCGCTGCTGCTGCTGCTCGGCGCGTGGTTGCATTTGCAACGCATGAGCCATGCGGTGGTGTGGCCGACGCGCAGGCTCGCGCTGGGCACGGTGTTGACGCTGACGACGCTGGCCGTGGCCGCGCCAGTCACCGAACTCGGCGCGGCGAACCTCGCACGCGTCTCGCCGGCCTTGAGTTTTGACTGGCTGGTGCTGTGGTTGCATCCGCTGATGTACGCAAGTTCGTCAGCATTCACCTGGACGCTGGTGCTTGCGCCGTTCGCGCTGTTGATGGCCTTGCCGTGGTTGCGCGGCGGGCCGTCGCCATCCGTGGCGGTGGTCGATGCCGGCAACTGCAATGGCTGCCGTCGCTGCTTCGCCGATTGTCCCTACGGCGCGGTCAGCATGATTCCCCATCCCGATGTCGGGCATGGTCGCGAACTGGCGGAGGTCGATGCCGCGCTGTGCGCGGGCTGTGGCATCTGTGCCGGCGCCTGTCCGTCGGCGACGCCGTTTCGCAGCGTGACGGCGCTCATCAACGGCATCGACATGCCTGCCTTGACCGTCGACACCTTGCGCCGGCGCCTGACGACGGGACTGCGCGACATCGCCGCACCGCGGCCCATCGTGTTGTTCGCCTGCGCGCGCGGCGCCGACAGCACGCGCGTGGCCGCGCCCGATGTGCTGGTGCTGCCCTTGCTCTGCAGCGGCCAGCTCGCGCCGGCCTTCGTCGAATATGCCTTGCACGATGGCGCGGCGGCCGTGCTGGTGGCGAGTTGCCATGAACTCGGCTGTGAATTCCGCCTCGGCGCGCGCTGGAGCCGCGCGCGCCTGGCCGCGCGACGCGAACCGCGCTTACGCGCGAGCGTGTCGCGCAAGCATGTCGAAATCGTGATGGCGGAGCGCGGCGAAGAAGGGCGCCTGGCCGTCGCGTTGAATGAATTGCGCCGCGGCATCGCGGCCGACGTCACGCACGCGGCGAGCGGTACGGAGGCATCCCATGGCTGAGCTCGACGGCTTGGCCAAGGATACCGATGCCCTCGGCTGGCGCGCGTGGCTGGGGCAGGCGCTGTTGTACGGCTTGTTCGCGCTCGTCATCGGCGTGTTCTCGCACTGGCCGCCCTACCGGCATCTGCCGCCCGATACCGCGGTCATCAAGCTGAGCGTCGTGCATACCGGCAAACCGGTCAGCGATTGCCACCAACTGAGTGCCGAGGAACTGGCGGCGCTGCCGCCCAACATGCGCGCGCCGGTCAGCTGTCCGCGCGAACGTTCGCCGGTGGTGGTCGAGCTCGACATCGACGGCGCAGCGGCGGCGCGCATCACGGCCCCGCCTTCGGGCCTGTCCGGCGATGGCGCGTCGGCCATCTACGCGCGCTTGCCGGTCGCGGCCGGCGAGCGCGCCATCGCGGTACGCCTTCGTGACGATGCGCGCGGCGAGGTCTTCGCCTACCACGCGGAACGCCGCATCACGCTCGCGCCGGCCCAGGTGCTGGTCATTGATTTCGATGCGCAACATGGAGCGATCACCCTCAAATGAACACCCTCATTCGCTCGCATTTGTATGCCGACGACAGTACACCGATGGCAGCGGACAACCACTACCGCTTGGCGGTCAGCGCCGGCGCGAAGGCCCTGGCCCGCGGCTGGCTGTGGCTGGGTCTCGGCGCGCTGGTCGGTTCTGGCCTGTTCTCCATCCTGCTGGTGCTGGCGCGCACGCCCGGCATCAACGCAGCCCTGCCCGGCATCGATTTCTTTCGCACGGCGCTGGTGGTGCATGTCGACCTGTCGGTGTTGGTGTGGTTCGTGGCGATTGCCGGCATGTTGTGGAGCACCCAGACCTCGGCGCGCGGCCAGGCGTGGGGATGGTGCGCGCTGACACTCGCCGCGCTCGCGACGGCGATGATGGTGCTGGCGCCGTTTCTCGCGCCGGGCAATCCGGTCATGGCCAATTACATTCCTGTACTGGAATCGCCGTTGTTCCTGGCCGGGCTCGTGGTGTTCGGCGTGGCGGCACTGGTACTGGTGGTACGCACGCTGCTGTGCATGTCGCTTCTCGATGCGCGCTTCGATGGCGCGGCGGCGCTGCGTTTCGGGCTGTATGCCGCGGCCGTCGCCACCGCGGTGGCCTTGCTGGCCTTCGGCTGGTCGCTGGCGGCGGTGCCGCTGGCGCTGGACAGCAAGGCCTACTGGGAGATCCTGTTCTGGGGCGGCGGCCATGCGCTGCAATACACCTGGACGCTGCTGCTGCTGGTGGCGTGGTTGTGGCTGGCCGACGCTTGCGGCGCGCGCCTGGCCTTGAGCGCGCGGGTCAGCCTGTTGCTGTTCGTCATCGCGCTGGCACCGGTCTTCATCACGCTCTACGCCTACCTGGCCGCCGATGTGCTGTCGGTCGCGCATCGGCAACTCCATACCATCGGCATGCGTGTCGGCGGCGGCATGGCGATTTTCCCGGTCGCGCTGGCGGTGGTGTTGGCCTTCCGCGAACGCAAAACGGTGAGCGAGGCCGCGCGGCCGCTGCGCGCGGCGCTGTTCTCGTCCATCGCGCTGTTCGCGGCCGGAGGACTCATCGCGCTGGCCATCAGCGGCAGCAACGTCAAGATCCCGGCCCATTACCATGGCTGCATCGTCGGCGTGACGCTCGCCATCATGGGCTTGGTCTATCACCTGCTGCCGCAACTCGGCTATGGCACGCCGCGCGGGCGGCTGGCGGTCAGTCAGCCCTACCTGTATGGCTTGGGCCAGCTCATGCACATCGTCGGCCTGGTGTGGTCCGGTGGCTACGGCGTGCAGCGCAAGGTGGCCGGCGCCGAACAGGTCTTGCGCAGTCCCGGCGAGATCTTCGGCATGGGCCTCATGGGACTCGGCGGCCTGGTTGCAATCGTCGGCGGCCTGCTGTTCGTGGTCGTGGCGTGGCGCGCGCTGCGTGACGGTCGCCGTTGATGGCCTACGGAGCCCGGCCATTGTTGCGGGCGTGCTTCATGCGCGCCGAGGCCTTGTTCAACCGCGCCTTCGGCGACAAGCTGAACCCCTTCTATCATCTCGGCGCCTTGGCCTTCTTCCTGTTCTGGCTGGTGGTCGGCAGTGGTCTGTATCTCTACGCGTGCTTCGATACCAGCGTCGAGGGCGCCTATCGCTCGGTCGATGCGCTGACCCACCAACAGTGGTTCGCCGGCGGCATATTGCGCAGCGTGCATCGCTACGCATCGGACGCCATGGTCGTCACCATGCTCATTCACCTCGCGCGCTACTGGGCCTTCGATCGACTGCGCGGTTTCCGCTGGTTTTCGTGGGTGACCGGCGTGGTGCTCTTGTGGCTGGTGTTCGCGGCGGGCGTCAATGGCTACATGCTGCCATGGGACAAGCTCGCGCAATTCGTCACCCAGGCGAGCTTCGAATGGCTGGACTGGCTGCCGGGTTTCGGCGGCACCTTAATCCGCAATTTCATTTACGACCACAGCGTGAGCAACCGACTGTTCTCGCTGCTGGTCTTCATTCACATCGGCGTGCCGCTGCTGGTCTTGCTGTTGATGTGGGTGCATGTGCAGCGTGTGCCCAAGGCGCGCACCCAGCCGCCGCGCGCTATCGCCGTCAGCGTGGTGGTGATGCTGGTGGTGTTGGCCCTGTTGCGACCGGTGCTCAGCCAGGGTGGCGCGGCGCAGCTCGACAGCGCACCGGTGGTGCTCGACTTCGACTGGTTCCTGCTCGCGCTCTACCCGCTGGTGTACGTGTGGCCGATAGGCAAGGTGTGGGCCCTGGTGATCGGCGCGAGCACGGTGTTGCTGCTCGCGCCCTGGCTGCCGCCGCGTCGCGCCGCCGCCGCCAATGCATTCCAGCTCACGCTGCATCCGGGCGCCGCGACCGTCACCACCCGCAGTGGTGAGACGCTGCTCGAGGCGGGCCTGCGTGCCGGCCTCAAACTGCCCTACGAATGCCGCGCCGGTGGTTGCGGTGTGTGCGTATGCACGGTGTTGAATGGCCGTGTCGATCATGGCAACTACCAGCCCTCGGCCCTGAGCGCGGCGATGCGCGCACGCGGTCAGACGCTCATGTGCTGCGCCACCGCCGAGGAGGATGTCGAAATTGAAATCGACGTCGACACCCTGCTGACGCCTGGCGCGGCCGGCGACGGGCCGGTCCTGCACGCGACGGTCAGCGGCATCGACACGCTGGCGCCGGATGTGCGCCGCCTGTGGTTGACGCTGGAAGGCGATCGGCGACTTGCTTTCACCGCCGGTCAGTACATCAATATCGTGCTCGACGACGGCGCGACGCGTTCCTATTCCTTTGCCAATGCTCCCCACGAAAACGCGCGTATCGAATTGCACGTGCGGCGGGTCGAGGGCGGACGCTTCACCGAGTACGCTTTCGAGCGTCTGCGCGTCGGTGACACGCTGAACTTCGAGGGACCCTTCGGGCGCTTTGCCCTGCATGAGGGCACCAGCCCCATCCTGTTTATCGCCGGCGCCACCGGTTTCGCGCCGATCAAGAGCATTCTCGAAGATGCCTTCGCGCGTGGCATCGAGCGGCCCATGTACCTGTACTGGGGCGTGCGCTCGCGGGCCGATCTCTACATGGCGGCAGTGGCCGAGCGCTGGGCCGCCGAGCATGCCAACTTTCATTTCGTGCCGGTATTGTCGGCGCCGGCGGCAGACGATGGTTGGACGGGGCGGCGCGGCCTGGTGCACGCGGCCATGCTGGAAGACTTTCCCGACATGCGCGGCTACGAGCTCTACGCGTGTGGCTCGCTCAACATGATCGAAAGCGCCGTGCCGGCCTTCGTGGCGCAAGGCCTGGACGAGAACGCCTGCTATTCCGATGCCTTTCTGCCCGCCCACGCCACCCACGGGGAGCGGCCATGAGCGGCGGGGATTCGCGCCCGCCCACGGCCTCGCCTGGCGTCGCGCCGTCGCGCCACGAAGGCACGACCCACTTTGCTTCGCGGGAAGATTGCACTACCGTGGGGCGCGCCGACCCCAGCGGAACTGATGACATGACGACGAAACAGGTCAATCCCGACGAGATCCGCGGTCTGCCGCTGTTCGCCGGGCTCGATGAAGAACAATTGAACCTGATCGCCCGCCACACCGGTGTCGTCGAACTGCGACGCGGCCAGCCGCTGTTCCGTAACGGCGATCCGGCCGTCAATTTCTTCTACCTGCAGCGCGGGCAGTTGAAGCTCACCCGTTCGTCCTTCGACGGCGACGAGAAAGTCATCTCGGTGGTGCGTGCGGGCCAGACCTTCGCCGAGGCCGCATTGTTCATGGAGGCGCCCGGCGGTTACCCGGTGAGCGCTATCGGCATTGAAGAGAGCAGGGTGCTGGCGCTGCCCGGCGAAGTGATCAAGAAGCTGCTGCGCAATTCCCCCGAGACCTGCTTTCGCGTCATGGCGGTGATGAGCGTGCGCCTGCGCGAACTGGTGCTGCAGATAGACGAACTGACGCTGCACAACGCCACTCACCGGCTCGCGTCTTACCTGTTGTCACGCCTGCCGGACGGCGCGAATTCCGAACCGGGCAGCGATATCCGGCTCGTGACGCCGAAGGTGGTGATTGCCTCGCGGTTGTCAATTCAACCGGAAACTTTCTCGCGCATACTCGCGCGGCTGCGCGACGAAGGCCTGGTGGCAAGCGAAGGCTCGAGCATCGTGGTCAAGGATGTGACCGGTTTGCGGCGCTTGGTTCAGCCGTGAAGTAAGGCTGCGGCGGAAACCGTCGCGACCGCTGTCGGGCACGACGGCAAAGCCCTGCAGGCGCGAAGCGATTCGCGCCTGCAGGGCTTTCGATCATCAGTAGCGATACTCCAGCCACACCCACACCTTGCGCAGGTCGAACGCCTGGCCCGAGCCGCTGTTGCGCGCGATGTTGTGCGCGTTTTGATCGGCGTCGTAGTCGGCGTACTTGATGCCGGCGGTGTACTTGGTCAGGAAGGTCTTGGTCAACTGCACGTCGAGTTCGTGACCGTAGCTGTAGCTGCCATTGTCCGAATCGAACCAGTGGTGCTCGATCATGAAATTGGCGCCCAACACCACGGCCTGGAAAGTGAGATAGACATCCTGGATGCCGTCGCCAGGCGTATTCAGAAAGCGATCGGCCCAGCCCTGGAAGGCATGACCGGTGGCGAGCGGGGCGGTGAAGCGGTTCGCGCCGCCGTCGCCGCCCAGGAATTCCACGCTGGCCTTCATGGTCACCGACTGCACGACGCCACCAAGCTTGTAGCTGCCACCGAGCATGCCCCACAGGAACGGCTGGTCGATGTTGCCGGTCGGGTTATGGGAGAAATCACCCTGCCAGGCGCCCTCGGCGATGTACAACACATCGAACTTGGGATTGAGCGCGTACTTGCCGTCGAAGCGTGCGCCATAGGTCTGGGTGGACGGATAGAACGAGCGAATGGCCGGCACCACGCTGCGTTCGAAATCGAGCAGGTAGGCATAGAACTCCAGGCGACCGAAGGGCAGGCCGGTGTAGACCACGTTGCCGAGGTAGCCGTTCAGGCCTTCGTCGTCGAAACCGCGGGTCGGGTGGCCTTCGCCGAAAATGCGATTGACGTTCCAGGTGTACCAGAAGCGGACCACGGTATCGGGCAGGGAGTTGTTGGCGACGCTGACTGCATCGAAGGTCTGCCAGTTCTGGCGCCACAACACGTTGCCGAGGTAGCGATGGAAAGGCGCATCGCGGTCGAGGATTAACTGGCGGCCGGCCTGGATGACGGTGTGCGGGATGGCGTCGATGCCGACATAGGCCTGGTTCAATTCCACGCCTTCCGGATCGACCACCGCCGAATAGCGCGGCGCCATGCGCCGGTTGGTGCCGCCGTCGTCATAGGTGCCGACCGCGAGCACGTCTTCCACTTCCGCGAGGCCGAACAGGCCGTGAAAGCTGGCGGTGCGGAAGCCCAAGGCCGTGCGCAGCGATCCGACGTCGACCGCTTCCTGGCGCGCGTCGTCGTCCGCGTTTTCGTAGCGCATGCGCAGATGCAGAAGCAGCTTGCCGTCGCGAAACATGCCGGCCAGCGTATCGGTATGCGGGATCACCGGTACCGAAGCGGTCGGAGGCGGCGCTGGGGCGGGCGCCGGCTTGTCCGCGGGGGCCGCAAGCACGGGCCATGCCGTCGCTGCGCCGAGGGCGAACAATAGTACGCCACCGAATTTCTTGATGTTCTTCATGTCGGTCTCCAATGCGGCGGACCAGGCCATGACCACGTGCCCCTTTCAACGTGGGTGGGCATGTACGCCCCCGCCGCTAGGCCCAAGCTAGAAGAAGAAGGCGCAGAGGCGCATTGATGAAGGTCAAGGGGAGCGGCGGCGAGGTATTTTCCACCGCGCGCAGGGCGGGTTCATGCAAGCACGATGATGCACCGCTGTGCGCTGTTCCTGCGGCGGTGGCGGACGCGGGAGAAGGCGATGTGCGTGGCGTGTTGAATCAATTGGTGGGCGATAGTGGGATCGAACCACTGACCCCTGCCGTGTGAAGGCAGTGCTCTCCCGCTGAGCTAATCGCCCCTCATCGAGGAAGGCGGATTTTAGGGCGGTGACGCGGGAGGGTCAAACGTTTCCGGTCAATTCCCTATAATGCCGGCGATTCCATCCTGACTGCGCCGCGCCTCATGACCATCGTCACCCGTTTTCCGCCCAGCCCGACCGGCGACCTGCATATCGGCAGCGCCCGTACCGCCCTCTACAACTGGCTGTACGCGCGTCGTCACGGCGGCCGCATGGTGCTGCGCATGGAGGATACCGATCGCGAGCGTTCCACCCAGGCGGCGGTCGATGTGATCATGGACGGCATGGCCTGGATGGGCCTCGACTACGACGAGGGCCCGTACTACCAGACCCAGCGCTTCGATCGCTACAAGGAAGTCATCGACGATCTCTTGGCGCGCGGCAAGGCCTACCGCTGTTACTGCAGTCGCGAGCGTCTGGACGAACTGCGCGCCGCGCAGATGGCGGCCAAGGACAAGCCGCGTTACGACGGCCTGTGTCGCAATCACCCCAACCCCGACAATGGCAACCCGCCGGTGGTGCGTCTCGCCACACCGCTGGACGGCGCCGTGGTCATCGACGACCGCGTGCGCGGCGCGGTGACCATCCAGAACTGCGAACTCGATGACCTCATCATCGCGCGCTCCGACGGCAGCCCGACCTATCACCTCTCGGTGGTGGTGGACGACATCGACATGGGCATCACCCATGTGGTGCGCGGCGACGATCATCTCAACAACACGCCGCGACAGATCCACATTCTCGAGGCGATCGGCGCCAAGCGTCCGGTCTATGCGCATATTCCGATGATCAACGGCAGCGACGGCAAGAAGCTGTCGAAACGCCACGGCGCGGTGAGCGTGCTGGCCTATCGCGACGACGGCATCCTGCCGCAGGCCTTGCTCAACTACCTCGCGCGGCTCGGCTGGTCCCATGGCGATCAGGAGATCTTCTCGCGCGAAGAAATGATCGCGGCCTTCGATATCGAAGACATCAACAAGTCCGCCGCGACCTTCGATCTCGACAAGCTGCTGTGGCTGAACCAGCACTACATCCAGCACATGCCGCTGGATG
Source organism: Pseudomonadota bacterium (assembly GCA_016719885.1). NCBI lineage: Bacteria > Pseudomonadati > Pseudomonadota > Pseudomonadota bacterium. Next base: position 113,762 of record JADJYF010000011.1, read on the forward strand.
AGCTGGTCGCTCATGCGCGGCCGTATTTCAACCAGGCGGGCTTGGACACCGGCGATGCGGCGCAGCTCGCCGCGGTGGTCGACGCGCAGCGCACCCGCGCCAAGACCTTGGTCGAGATGGCGGACAAGAGCCGCCCGTTCTTCGGCGAACTGACCAGCCTGGACGAGGAGGCGATGGCCAAGCACCTGACGCCACCGCTTGCCACGCCCTTGCGCGACTTGCGCGATCGGCTGCTCGGTCACCAGCCTTGGCAGGCCGCGAGTCTGCATGCCTTGGTGGAAAGCGTCGCCGCCGCCCACGACATGAAGCTCGGCAAAATCGCCCAGCCGCTGCGCGTGGCCGTGACCGGCTTCGCCGCCTCACCCGCGATCGACATCACCCTGCAACTGGTCGGCCGAGAGCAATGCATCACGAGGCTCGATGGCGCGCTCGCATACATCGCGTCCCGCACAGATCCGGCTTGACAGTCCCACCCACCCCCGGTACCCTGCGCGGCCTCTGACGGATTCGGTAAAGATCTGAAATTACGAGCGCTTAGCCGCTCGATTTCACCCTCCGAAACCGACTCCCGCAGGTGTGTGGTAACACCTGCCACGGAATCCGCGGGGCTATAGCTCAGCTGGGAGAGCGCTACAATGGCATTGTAGAGGTCAGCGGTTCGATCCCGCCTAGCTCCACCAAATCCGTCCCCTTCGTCTAGAGGCCTAGGACACTGCCCTTTCACGGCGGCAACAGGGGTTCGAATCCCCTAGGGGACGCCACATACAAACACACCGGCTCATGCCGGTGTTTTTGTATGTGGCGTCCCCTAGTTGATGAAGAGAACCCCACGGTTCGACAAACTCGCAAAGCGAGTTTGGACGCCGCGTAGCGGCGCCCCGCAGGGGCGAGCACGCGCAACAAGCGCGGGCGAGTCACACTCGCAGCGCTTGCGCTGCGGGTGAACAGCGGCGCTGTGCGCCGCTGGCCCGAAGGGCGAGGCCACACTGTGGCCGAGTAATCCCGCCATCGGCCAAGCTCGTACCGGCGCAAATGACGCCGATGGCTCAGGCCGCCGTTTTTAATGTGCGAATAAATTCGCTCCTACAGATCGGTCCGAATCCATGCCCGACACCAAACCCTGCATCTTCTGCCACCTCGACCGGCCCATCCTCGCCGAGTCCGAGCTGGCCCTGGCCTTCGCCGATGCCTACCCGGTCTCGCCCGGCCATACCTTGATCGTGCCGAAGCGCCATGTGCGCACCATCTTCGATACCACGCCCGAGGAATACGCCGCCTGTTTTGCGCTGGCGCGCGAGGTCAAAGACCTGCTCGAGGCCAGCCATCAACCTCAGGGCTTCAATCTCGGTGTGAACTGCGAAGAGGCGGGCGGCCAGTCGGTGTGGCATGCCCACCTGCACTTGATCCCGCGCTATACGGGTGACAGTCCCGACCCGCTGGGCGGCGTGCGCAACGTCATTCCGCGTAAACGGAAGCCGGCGCCCGATTCAGCCCCCTGAGGCGGGACGCAGGCGCTCCTTAAGGCAGGATTCCAGGATCGGCAGCAGGCACTCGCGGAACGGCCACACGATGCCGAGTTCCGCTTCGAACTCCGAGGGCTCTTGGCGATCGCGCCCCGAGTAGACGCCAATGAAGCGCAGGTCGTCGTGGCTGGCGCGGCCCTCGCCGAGGCCGCGCTTGACCATCACCGGCGAGCCGGACATGCCGGTCTTGGTCTTGCCGTCGATGTAGATGCGTGGTTGGGAATCGAACACCGCCGGTTCCGAGGCGATGGTGCCGCTCTTGTAAATCGGCAGGCTGTTGGGCGTGGTGCTGGCGCGCAGCGGAAAGCCGGTGACGAAGGCCTGGTCCATCACCGCCAGGCGCGCCTCGGCGGCCAGTTCGCGTTCGAGATCGATGGGGCAGACCTCGGTACCGAGCGGCAGGGCGCCGCCGATGTCGAGCGCGATGACGTCGATGTCGGCACCGAACAGCGGATGTTCGTGCCAGCGCGGGCGGCCGTCGTCGCCGAGCAGGGGCATGCGAAAGGCGGTCGACGCCGAGGGCACACCGGCGGTGTCGCGAGCGCGCATCACGTGGGCATGCACGGTCAGAGTACCTGGCAGGGCGCGCGAGCGATGCAGGGCCTGGCGCGTCTGGAAATGACGGCCGGACACCACGTGCCAGTTGGTGACCAGGAAGGTGCGGCCCTGGAAGCGGCAGAAAAAGCCGGTGGCCTCGCCTAGCGGCGCGGCGGTATCGCGCGCGAAGACTTCGAGCCGCGCGACGCGGAAGGAATGCAGGTTGACGTTGAACAAGGGCGCGGCCGGCTCGCTTGGGTGGCCCATCATAACGCCGGCTCGCGCGCCGTCAGCCCCGGGCGGCAGGCGGCGTGGCCCGATGTCGGCCGTTTTGCCGGGAATGGGGCAGCGGGCCGCCGGATCGCGGCGCGTTTCGCACAGTTCTTTGCAGGTTTTTTGTCAAAAACCTTTGGGATTCTGGCCCGAGGCCATTAAGATGCGCCCCTGCGCGGCACTAGCCCGCCGCGCCGCGACCTCGAGGGCCGGCGCCCCGGCCAGTTACACAGGTGGTACAGGTTCGCTCGAACCAGGATTTTCGAGCGGCCGTTGCGTATTGCCGCAGGATATTTGAGAGCCAATATGACAGACCTCACACGCTACCGGAACATCGGCATTTTCGCCCACGTCGACGCGGGCAAGACCACGACCACCGAGCGCATCCTCAAACTGACCGGCAAGATCCACAAGATCGGCGAAGTGCACGACGGCGCCACCACCACCGACTTCATGGACCAGGAACGTGAGCGCGGCATCACCATCCAGTCGGCCGCCACCACCTGCTTCTGGAACGACCATCGTCTGAACATCATCGACACTCCCGGGCACGTCGACTTCACCATCGAGGTCTATCGTTCGCTCAAGGTGCTGGACGGCGGCGTGGGCGTATTCTGCGGTTCCGGCGGCGTGGAACCGCAGTCCGAAACCAACTGGCGTTATGCCAACGATTCCAAGGTCGCACGCATCATCTACGTGAACAAGCTCGATCGTACCGGCGCTGATTTCTATCGCGTCGTCGACCAGGTCGAAAAGGTGCTGGGCGCGCGCCCGATCGTGATGGTGCTGCCCATCGGCTTCGAAGACAGCTTCAAGGGCGTGGTCGATCTGCTGACCCGCAAGGCCTGGATCTGGGACGACTCCGGCGACCCGATGAAGTACCGCCTCGAAGACGTGCCGGCCGACATGAAGGACAAGGTCGAAGAGTGGCGCCAGAAGCTCATCGAAATCGCCGTCGAGCAGGATGACGACGTCATGACCGCCTATCTCGAAGGCGAAGAGCCGGACATCGACACCATCAAGCGCTGCATCCGCACCGGCACCATCAAGCTCGACTTCTTCCCGACCTTCTGCGGCTCTTCGTTCAAGAACAAGGGCGTGCAGCTGGTGCTGGACGGCGTGGTCGATTACCTGCCGAACCCGATGGAAGTGAACCCGCAGCCGGAAGTGGACCTGGAAGGCAACGAGACCGGCAAGTTCGCCATCGTCGACGCCGACCGTCCCTTACGCGCACTGGCATTCAAGATCATGGACGACCGCTACGGCGCCCTGACCTTCCTGCGTCTCTACTCGGGGCGCATCGAGAAGGGCGTGACGGTGTTGAACACCTACACCGGCAAGACCGAGCGTATCGGCCGTATCGTCGAAATGCATGCCGACTCGCGTAACGACGTCGAGTCCGCGCAGGCCGGTGACATCGTCGCCGTGCTCGGCATGAAGAACGTGCAGACCGGTCACACCCTGGCCGATCCGAAGGACCCGGCGACCCTCGAGCCGATGGTGTTCCCGGCGCCCGTGATTTCGATCGCCGTGTCGCCCAAGGACAAGGCCGGTTCCGAGAAGATGGGCATCGCGCTCGGCAAGATGATTGCCGAAGACCCGTCCTTCCACGTCGAGACCGACGAAGAGTCCGGCGAGTGCATCCTGAAGGGCATGGGCGAATTGCATCTCGACATCAAGGTCGACATCCTGCGTCGTACCCATGGCGTGGAAGTGGTGGTCGGCAAGCCGCAGGTGGCCTACCGCGAAACCATCACCCAGCGCGTCGAATTCTCCTACACCCACAAGAAGCAGACCGGTGGTTCGGGTCAGTACGCCAAGATCGACTACATCGTCGAGCCGGGCGAGACCGGCACCGGTTTCGAGTTCCAGTCCAAGGTCACCGGCGGTAACGTGCCGCGTGAATACTGGCCGGCGGTGGAGAAGGGTTTCGAGAACAGCATCGTCGAAGGCGTGCTGGCGGGTTACCCGTTGCTCGACGTCAAGTTCACGCTGATTGACGGCGCCTTCCACGCGGTCGACTCCTCGGCGCTGGCCTTCGAAATCGCGGCCAAGGCGGCTTACCGTCAGACCGTGCCGAAGGCGCAGCCGCAACTGCTCGAGCCGATCATGAAGGTCGACGTGTTCACGCCCGATGCCCACGTCGGTGACGTCATCGGTGACTTGAACCGCCGTCGCGGCATGATCAAGGCGCAGGAATCCGGCGTGCTGGGCGTGCGCATCAAGGCCGAAGCGCCGCTGGGTGAAATGTTCGGCTACATCGGCGACCTGCGTACCATGACTTCCGGTCGTGGCCAGTTCTCGATGGAGTTCTCGCACTACTCGCCGTGCCCGCGCAACATCGCGGACGAGGTGATCAAGGAAGCGAAGGAGCGCAAGGCCAACAAGTAGGCCTTACGTTTCGTGAAATGAAAACGGGCCGCATTGCGGCCCGTTTTTTGTGAGGCCCTGAACAATCCGATGTGCCTTGTGTCAGGCCAGCGCCCGCGACACCACCTCGAAGGTATCCTTCGACAAGCCCGCCGTATCGCGTATGCGCATCAAGGCCGCCTCGGCATGGGCCTGGTGCCCGGCGTCGAACTTCCGCCAGCGATCGAAGGAGCGCGCCATGCGCGCCGCGACCTGCGCGTTGTGCGGGTCGAGGGCGATGACCTGCGCGGCGGCGAAGGCGTAGCCCGAACCGTCGGCGGCATTGAATCGCACGTGGTTGCCCTGGCAGAACGCCCCGATGACGGCGCGCACCTTGTTGGGATTGCGCATGTCGAAGGCCGGGTGCTGGAGCAGGGCTCGCACTTCCGCGAGCGTGTCGGGCAGGCGTGAACTGGCCTGCACCGTGAACCACTTGTCGACCACCAGCGGTTCGCCCTGCCACTTCTCGTAGAACCAGCGCAGCGCCTCGACGCGCTCGGCGCAATCGCTGTTGGCGAGCGCACTCAGCGCTGCCATGGCGTCGGTCATGTTGTCGGCGTCCTTCAATTGCGTCAGCGCCAGTGCGTGAATCTCCGGTGTCTCGAGTTCCATGAGGAAGCCGAGCGCGAGATTGCGCAGGCTGCGACGTCCGGCCGAGGCTGCATCGGGCGAGTAGGGGCCGGCCACCACGTTGCTCATGTACAGGCGGCGCCATTCGTGCTCGAAGCGGGCAGCGAGATGCTGACGCAGCGCCAGGCGCGCGCTGTAAATGGCGTCGGCGTCGACTTCGTCCATCTGCTCGGCGATATAGCCGGCGGCGGGCAGGCTCAGGGCTTCCGCGGCGAAGGCCGGGTCGTGGGCGGCGTCGGCGATCACGCGTCCGCAGGCGGCGATGAAATCGTCCGGCCAGCGCGGCGCGCGCGCGGCGCGGATGTCGGCGATGGCGGCGAGCAGCACGTCGAGCGCGAGTCGCTGCCCGGCTTCCCAGCGATTGAACGGATCGCCGTCGTGGGCCATGAGATGGGCGAGCTCGGCGGCGCTGTAATCGAACCGCAGCACCACCGGCGCGGAGAAGCCGCGCAGCAGCGAAGGTACCGGTGCGACGTCGACGTCTTCGAACACCCATTGCTCGCGCGCCTCGCACAGCGACAGCACACGGCTGGTGCCGGCGGCCGCGCGCTCGCCGCCAAGGCGCAGCGGCAGTTCGCGGCCTGCCTGGTCGAGCAGCGCCAGCGCTATCGGGATCTGGAAGGGCAGCTTGTGCGGCTGGCCGGGGGTGGGTGCGCAGCTCTGCTCGAGCTGCAAGGTATAACGACGCGTGGCCGCATCGTAGCTGCCGGAGACCTGCACGTGTGGCGTGCCAGCCTGGCCATACCAGCGTTGGAACAGGCCCAGGTCGACGCCGGATGCGTCCTGCATGGCGGCGACGAAATCCTCGGTGCGCACCGCCTGGCCGTCGTGGCGCTTGAAATAGAGATCCATGCCGGCGCGGAAGCGCTCGGCGCCGATCAGGGTGTGGATCATGCGCACCACTTCCGCGCCCTTGTTGTAGACGGTGGCGGTGTAGAAATTGCTGATCTCGATGAAGGACTCGGGCCGGATCGGATGGGCCATGGGGCCGGCATCCTCGGGGAACTGCGCGGCGCGCAGCACGCGCACTTCCTGGATGCGTTGCACGGCATGGGAGTAACGGTCGCCGCCGTATTGCTGATCGCGGAACACCGTCAGGCCTTCTTTCAGGCTGAGCTGGAACCAGTCACGGCAGGTGACGCGGTTGCCGGTCCAGTTGTGGAAGTATTCATGGGCGACCACGCGGTCCAGCATCATGAAGTCCATGTCGGTGGCGGTATCGGCGCGCGCCAGCACGTACTTGGTGTTGAAGATGTTGAGGCCCTTGTTCTCCATCGCGCCCATGTTGAAGTCGCCGACGGCGACGACCATGTACTGGTCGAGATCGAGCTCGAGACCGAACACTTCTTCGTCCCAGCGCATTGCCGCCTGCAAGGCTTCCATCGCGAACGCGCATTGGTCGAGCTTGCCGGGTTCAACGAACAGTTTGAGTTTGACCTGGCGTCCCGAAGCGGTCACGAAATCGCTTTCGCGCTCGTCGAGCCGCGCGGCGACCAGCGCAAACAGGTAAGAGGGCTTGGGAAAAGGATCGACCCAGCGCGCCCAGTGCCGGCCGCCGGCCTCTTCGCCGCTGGCGTCGAGATTGCCGTTGGAGAGCAGCAATGGAAAGCGCGCGCGATCGGCGTGAATGACGGTGGTGTAGCGCGCCATCACGTCCGGCCTGTCGATGAACCAGGTGATGCGTCGAAAGCCTTCCGCCTCGCATTGCGTGAAATAGCCGTCCTGTGAAGCATAGAGCCCCATGAGCTGCGTGTTGTGCTCGGGATCGATACGCACCACGGTGTCGAGCGTGAAGCGCGCCGGCACGCGCGCGACGACGAGCTGTTCGGCGTCGAGCCGGTAGTCATCGGCGCCGAGCTCGCGCCCGTCGAGCGCGATGCCGAGCAGCTCGAGGCTGTCGCCGTTCAGCACCAGCGGCGCGTCGGCGTCGGCGCCGGCATTGCGTTCGACACTGAGCGTCGCGCGGACCACCGTCGCGTCACCTTGGATATCGATATCCAGCATCACCTCGGTGATGAGGTAGGCCGGTGGACGATAGTCCTTGAGATAGGTGGTCTGGGGCGTGGGATTCAACATGGCAATGGCTTACTCGACGATGACGTGTTCTTCAGTGAGGAGAATGGCGATGTTGGAAGCGGTGACGGTGGCGCCGTCGCGTGCGTATTGACCTTCCGGCGTGTGGAACACCGCATCCATGTCCGCCCTGGTCTTGAACCACACTTCGGCCATGCCATCGAAAGCCTGGTCCGGCGTGGTGCACAGATTGATGTGGTACTTCACCAGCCCCGGCCATTTCTTGACCTTGGGCGCGTGCTCGGTGAGCCACCAGGTCTTGAACGCTTCGAACTCCATGCCCTGGGGGCGCTTGATGATGCCGACGACTTTGTACATGGCTGCCTCCGTTGCGGATCTCAGGTGACAAGTTAGCGGGTGAGGGCCGGTCGGGCAAACAGGGTGCCGTCACGGAACCCAGGTGCGAATTCAGTCGCACACCGTCGCCTGGCAAGCTGCTCAATACCCCTGGTATTTCCCCTCGCGCCGCTCGCGGAAGGCGCTGATCGCTTCCGCGTGATCGGGGCCGCCCTTGGCGATGGCGATGTGCGAGGAAATCAAGTCGAAGGATGCCGTCATGTCGCCGTTCAAGGCGTGATTGACCGCACGTTTGATCAGGCGCACCGACAGCGGCGGCATGTGCGCCATGCGGTGGGCGAGGGCGCGCGCCTCGCTGAGCAGCTGGTCGTCGTCGTAGACATGATTGACGAGGCCGATGCGCTGCGCGGTGTCGGCGTCGATGAAGTCCGCCGCCAGCAGCAATTCCAAGGCCCAGGCCTTGCCTACAAGGTGTGGCAGGAACCAGGCGCCGCCGCCGCCCGGCAGCAGGCCAATCTTGGCGTAGGTTTCGGCGAAGCGCGCACTGCGCGCGGCGACGCGCAGGTCGCAGGCCAGCGCGAGATCGAGGCCCCCGCCGGTGGCGACGCCATTGACCGCGGCGATGATCGGTTTGTCGAAATGGGCGAGGCGCTTGGGGAAGGCCTGGATGGTGTGCCAGATGTATTCCTTGGTGACGTGCGCGCGATTGTCCGCATCGCCGCCCATGGTGCTGACGTCGCCGCCGCTGCAGAAGCCGCGACCGGCGCCCGTCAACACCACCGCGCCGACGTCGTCGCGTGCCGCGCATTCATCGATGCGCGCCACCAGCAGCATGAGCATCTCGTCGCTGAAAGCGTTGAGCTTGTCGGGGCGGTTCAGGGTGATGAGCGCGACGCGCTCGCTGACCTCCAGCACTACCGTATCGGACATGTGTCGCTCTCCTGGAAAAATTCACACGGCGCGGCCGGCGGCCACGCCCGACGACCACGCCCACTGGAAATTATGGCCGCCGAGGTGACCGGTGACATCCACTGCTTCACCGATGAAATGCAGGCCCGGCACCGCGCGTGCTTCCATGGTCTTGGAATGCAGCCCGTCGGTGTCGATGCCGCCGACCGTGACTTCGGCCTTGCGCAGTCCCTCGCTGCCGTCCGGCATCACCTGCCAGTGTGCGACGCGCTCGGCCAGCGCGCGCAGTTTCGCATCGGACAACTCGGCGAGATTAGCTTCCGCGCAGTCGGCGTGTTCGGCCAGGCGCTGCGCGAGGCGGCGAGGCAGCACGCTGGCGAGGGCGCTGGCGGCCTGCTGGCGGGGATGACTCGCGCGTTGCGCGCGCAGCAGCGCCAGCACGTCGGTGTCGGGCGCGAGATCGATGAGGAGCGTCTGGCCCGGCAGCCAGTAGGAAGAGATCTGCAAAATCGCCGGTCCGCTCAGGCCGCGATGGGTGAACAGCAGCGCCTCGCGAAAGTGCGCGCTCCCGCACCGCACCTCGGCGTCCACTGCCACGCCGCTCAAGCCCGCCAGCGCGGCTTTCAGCGCCGGCGAGAACACCAGCGGCACAAGGCCGGGGCGCGGCGTCACCACCTTGAGGCCGAACTGCGCGGCGAGCGCATAGGCATAACCGCTGGCGCCGATGGCCGGGATGGACGGCCCGCCGGTCGCGCACACCAGGCGTTCGCTCATGAACACGCCGCTGGCGGTGGCGAGTTCGAAGCCGCTCTCGCCACGGCGGACCGTGGTCACCGGCGTGGCCAGCCGCACTTCGACGCCGCCGCGCGCGCATTCATCGAGCAGCATGTCGATGATGTCTTGCGCCGAGTCGTTGCAGAACAACTGGCCCAGGGTCTTTTCATGCCAGGCGATGCCGTGCCGCTCGACCAGCGCGATGAAGTCATGCTGGCTGTAGAGCGCCAGCGCGGAGCGGCAGAAATGCGGGTTGGCGGACAGGAAATTGCCGGCGCCGCAATACAGGTTGGTGAAGTTGCAGCGGCCGCCGCCGGAAATGCGGATCTTCTCGGCGGCGACCTCGGCGTGGTCCAGCACCAGCACGCGACGGCCGCGCTGGCCGGCGGTAAGCGCGCACATGAGGCCCGCCGCACCGGCGCCGATGATGATGACGTCAAAGCTGGGCAAGGCGCACGTCCCGTGGCGTTGGCACGGGACCATCCCGTGTGTAGGCCAGCGATTTTAAAGTATTCTTGGCGCCGCGAATCTGCGCGCGCGGCGCCCGCCGTGCCATGCCGACAGCAGCCATCCAAACCAAGTCACGAGGACGTCGGCATGCCGATAGACAAAGACAGCGTAGTCACTTTTCATTACCGCCTGAGCGTCGATGGCGAGCAGGTGGAAGACTCCCACCAGGGCGAGCCGCTCGCCTACATGCACGGTCACGGCAACATCATTCCCGGCCTCGAGAACGAGATGGCCGGCAAGAACGCCGGCGACAGCTTCACCGCCACCATTGCACCGGAACTGGCCTACGGCGTACGCCGCGACGACGCCGTGGCGCGCGTGCAGATGAAGCACGTGCTGACCAAGGGCCGTTTGCAGGCCGGTCAGCCGATCATGGTCAATACCGAACACGGCCCGCGCCAGGTTCGCGTGATCAAGCCCGGCAAGTTCGTGGTCGACGTCGATGCCAATCACCCCATGGCCGGCGCCACCTTGAACTTCGCCATCGAGATTGTCGAAGTGCGGGAAGCGAGCGCCGAAGAACTGGCCCATGGCCACGTGCACGGCGCCGGCGGCCATCATCATTGAGCATCGGGCGTGCGTGGATTCGTTCGCGCACGCCGACGCCTGACTTCCGACCTGTCCTGACCGTGCACGCCATGTCCAAACCGCAATTCAACGCCGCGCTTCTCAACTTCCTTCAGCGCGCGCCCACGCCTTTTCATGCCGTGGCGCTAATGCGCCAAAGACTGCTGGCCGCCGGCTTCGTCGAACTCGACGAAAGCGAGGCCTGGCGCATCGTGCCGCGTGGCCGCTATTTCGTGACACGCAACCAGTCGTCGCTGGTCGCCTTTCGCAGCGGCCAGCGGGCGCTCGGCGAAGAGGGCCTGCGCATGGTCGGCGCGCATACCGACAGTCCCTGCCTCAAGCTCAAGCCCAATGCCGTCAACGAGACCGTGGGCTACGTGAAGTTCGGCGTCGAGGTCTACGGTGGGGTGTTGTTGAACCCGTGGTTCGATCGCGACCTGTCGCTGGCGGGACGCATCACGCTGCGCGACAAACGGGGCGCCTTGCGCAGCGTACTGGTGGATTTCGAGCGTGCGCTTGCCATCATTCCGAGCCTCGCCATCCACCTCGATCGCGAAGCGAACGACAGCCGCTCCATCAACAAGCAGACCATGCTGCCGCCCGTGCTGGGCCTGGCCGGCGCTAAACCCTTCGATCTCGAGGCGCTATTGCAAGGCGAGCTCAAGAAGCAGGACGCAAGCCTCGCGCGCGCCGACATCCTCGACTTCGAGCTGTGCTTCTATGGCACCCAGCCACCCGCCATGGTCGGCGTGGCGCAGGAATTCATCGCGGCCGCGCGCCTCGACAATCTCTTGAGCTGCTTTACCGGCCTCGAAGCCCTCATCGACAGCAAGGCAAACACCGCGCAGCTCATGATCGCGAGCGATCACGAGGAAGTGGGCAGCACCTCGGTGGCGGGCGCGCGTGGCAATTTCTTGAAGAGCGTGCTGGAACGCTGGGCCGGCAACGACGAGGTCTACGCCCGCGCCATCGCCCGCTCATTGTTGGTGTCGACCGACAACGCCCACGGCATCCATCCCAACTTCTCAGACAAGCACGACAACCGCCATGGCCCGCTGCTGAATCGCGGGCCGGTGGTCAAGGTCAACAGCAACCAGTCCTACGCCACCAACAGCGAAAGCGCCGCGTTGTTCAGGCATGCGGCCGAGCTGGCGAAGGTTGAACTGCAGTCGTTCGTGACCCGCACCGACATGGGCTGCGGCAGCACCATCGGGCCGCTCACGGCCGCCGCGCTCGGCGTACGCACCGTGGATGTCGGCGTGCCGACCTTCGCCATGCATTCCATCCGCGAACTGGCGGGCGCCGACGACGCCCATGCGCTGTATCGCGCGCTGCTGGCGTTCTACGGGTTGAAGAGCCTCGCGGTCGCGAGCTGGTCCTGACGCGCGTGCGCGTCACGCCATGCGGCGCGCGAACATCACCGTGTCGAGATAGTTCAGCACCGTCACGTCGTCCTGGTTGCTGACGCGGAACGCGAATTTCACGATGCCGCGGTCCGGCTTGCTGTTCGAGGCGCGCAGTTCCAGGCATTCAATGGTCAGGCGCAGGTCGTCGCCCGGATACACCGGGTGCGGAAAGCGCAGTTCGTCGAAACCGAGCGCACCGATCACCGCGTCGGTCCACGCCGCGCCGTTCAACATCTTCTGTTTCACGCACAGCGTGTACTGGCCCGAGGCCGTCATGCCCTTCAGGCCACGCGCCTGGGCGGCGCTGTCATCGAGGTGGATGGGCAAGGGATCCCAGCGCGTGTTGAATTCGATCAACTCCTCACGCGTCACGTGATAGGGACCAAAGTGGAAGCGATCGCCGGGCTTGAGGTCGTCGAAGTAGAGAGTGGTGGCGGTCATGTCGGCGGTCGGCTGCTGTGGGCAAGATGGGGTGACCGATCAAGGCGGACGGTCACCGTGCGATTGTGCCACAGGTTTTGCGCGTGGCGAGCGACGGGGCCCCACCGTGCTCGACGTACCAGCCGTGCGGACGGCGCTATTGCGCAGCGATGTAAGCCTTCTTCAACCCCGTCAATTTGTTGCCGACCGCGATCATGTCGCCGTGGGCTTTCTCCAGCAGCTGCCAGGCCTCTTCGAGTGGTTTGTTGTCGGGCGCGGCCTTTGCCAGCGCCTTGACGGCCTCCACCGGTTCATTCAACGCGAGGATCGCCGCGCTGATCTTCGCCACTTCGGTTTCAGATGTGATGCTGGGACTGTTGCCGCCAGCCTGGATCACGTCCCATCCCGTGGACAGCGTATCGTGGGCCGTGCTGAAGGCCTGGATGGCGGTGGCGAGTGCGGCGTTGGTGTTGGCCTTGAGCGCATCGAAGGATTTCCTGGCGGTGGCGCGGGCGAGCAATACCTCCGACAGCGAGTTTTCTATCGACCTGGTCGGTGTCGGCGCGAGCCTTCCGGCTTGCTGGATCTTGGTTGTCCAACTGGTGGCATCGAATTCATAACCCGCGATGTCGACCGCGCTTTGAATCAGGTTCTTGATCTCCGAACCCGAGCACAGCTGGTGATACTTCAGCAGTTCCGCCTTGGCGACTTCGTAGCTCGTGATCGGGTTACTCGTGCTGCGAAACTTGGCATTGACCGCCTGCTCACGCGATTCGGCGATGCGCTTGCGCACCGTCTGCATGTTGGGCGAGAACAGGAAGGTCGACTGGAAATTCTCGAAGCCGGCATTGATGCCGGCGAATCCCGCCGCGACGATGGCTATTTCCCTGGCGGCCGCATCCGCTGCGCCCATGATGGTGGTCGCGGTGGCGGCCGTGATCACCGAGTTGTTTTTCCAGAACTGCGTATTGGCCTGCGCGCGTTCGAGCAGGTTGAACCAGGTGTCGCAGACGTTGTTCGACAGCACGATGCCCTGCTCGACGTAGCGCCTCAGCAGTTTCTCTTTATCGTCTTTGTCCGCGGGGTCATTCAGCTTGCGCTCGATGGCGTAGAACTGGTCGAACTCGCTGGGACGATCGCCGCTCGTGCTCCAGGTGTTGGCCACGGTGGCCGCGGCACGCGGGCTCTTGGGCACGATTTGCGCCGGATTGAGCAGGGCGCGCGGCCCCCACTCGTCCTCGCGCGCCCTGTCGTACAACGAAGAACAGGCAGCCAGTTGCAGACCGATGATCGCAAGCAGCGCGGCGCGAGCGAGCCGCGAACAGACGTGTAGGGACATGATGGCCGGACCTCCTTGGCAGTGGCGCTCAGTGGGGCGACTGAACTGTGCCAAAGATTAGCGCTCGCGGGGTGAGCACGACAGCCTCGATTGGGACGCTTGCCGTGCTTCAAAGAGAGGAGGCCTGCGGCGCGGCGACGCGTGCTGGCTTGTTGCGGGCGAGAGGGGGCGCCGTTGCGGCGCCCACCTCGGATGCGCTCAACGCCGGTCGATGAACACCTTTTCCTTGCCTATCCACATCGCCGAGCGCTTGAAGTCGATGAACTTCGCTTCGTCGGCGATGGCGATTTGCATGGCGCCGGCCGCTTCCGGAATATTCGCCATGGTCATCAGGTCGCCGCGGTTGAACCACGCTTCGGCGTGACCCGAATAGGGTGGCGTGGTGATGCCGCGTGCGTCGCTCATGGCCTTTACGCCTGCAATGTCCTCGCAGTAATGCACCTGCAGGTAGCGCTGCATGCGGAAGCCCGGCGCCACGCTGCGGATCAGGGGGCCGTGGTTGGTGCGCCAGTAGAGCTGGCCTTCGGCCAGAGACTGGTGCGGCAGGTGACGCAGGCAGAAGAACAGCTTCACCAGCGGGCCGTGTTCATGGGCGATGACGTATTCGGAAGGATTGACCTGCGGGTACTCGTAGGCGAACCACATCGGCGACTTCGGTAGGTCGATGAAATTCTTTTCGTCCTCCAGCAGTTCCGTGAGGGCGGCCGCACCGGCGGCGGTGTTGGCGGCGGCCAGCGCCTCGGGATTCTCCCACCACAGTTCGGCGACGCCGTCGTATTCCGGCTCCATGCCGCCGCGCGCCACCGCCAGCGCATCGTTGATCGGATCGTCGAGCGTGTGCAGCTGAATGTAGCGATGAATGCCGAGGGTGGTGGAGTGCCTGGCCACCAACGGACCGTGCACGTTGCGCCAATAGGCCTGGAAATCCGCGCGGCTCATGCCGGGCTTGCGACGCAGGACGAATTCTAAACGGATCATGGGCTCCCCCTTCGTTGGTCTGTGGCTGTGACGGGCGCTGCGGCCGTCGAAGCCAGACTATAGCCGAGGAAGCGCGCGCCGCGCGCAGCGCGACGGCGAATGCGCTATCCAACGGGGAGGATGGGACGACTCAGCGCGGCGCGCCGCGCGCGTTGGAAGACATCTCGACTATCGGTGCGCCTTTGCGCGGCGCGATGACCGGCACCGCCGAGTTGTCCGCCACCGGGCGTCGCGTGGCGAGCGTGCGCCGCGCGTCCGCGAGCGCCGCAAGCTTGGGCGCGGCGGTGGCGGCGTTGGCGATGTAGCTCGAAGCAAGCTCGAAGCGTCCGGCGTCCATTTCGCGGTAGGCCAGCGCGAGGTAGCGCTCGGCGAGCGTATTCAAGCCCTCACGGGCGGCGGCGTTGGCGGGTTCAATGTTCAACACCGCGCGATATTTTTCGTAGGCATTCTGACCGGCCGGCGACATCAGGCGCGCGGCTTCGATGTCACTGCTGGCGGCGAACAGCAACAGTGCCACCTGTTCCGAGGACGAGGTGACGCCGGTGCCTGCTGGCGCCGCGCTGGGCGCCGGCGGTATGACTTCCGGCGCTGCCGCGGGGGCCGCCTCGACTGGTGTTGCACCGGCGGGCGCCGCCGCGACAGCGGCGCTTTCGGCCGCCGGCGCCGGCAGTTCGATGGTGTGCGGCTGTGGCTCGATCACGCCGCGCCCGAGCCAGCTGCCCACCGCGAGCGCCGAGATCACCAGCACTGCCAGTCCGTAGGCGTAGTGGCGTTTTTCGATGCGCGCCAGGCGCGCGCGGGTCAGCGTGCCGAGCTGCGCCGGCGCCTCGGCCGGCGCGCTGGCAGGGTGCGTATCGACGCGTGGCGCGGTGGCGAGGCCGGTGGCGATGGTCACCGCCAGCGTCGGCGCACCATTGTCGATGGCAATGGTGGGCGCGGTGGCGCTGTCCCAGTCGGCGGTGTTGATGTCGGCTTCGACTCGCGGCGGCAATTCCTGGCGCCACGCGGCGATGTTCTGCGGCCGGTCCTGCACGCGAAACGCGAGGGCGTGATCGACCGCGCCCAACAACTGCGCGCTGTAGCTGCGCTTGGCGTGACGCGCGCCGACCTGGTAACTGTCGATGGTGTTCTGCGCCAGCGCCTGGGAACGCTCCACGGCATCGTTGGGCGCGCGCGCGGTCATGGCGCGATACATGGTCGCGCCGAGCGCGTAGATGTCGCTCCACGGACCCTGCTGATCGCTCTTGCCGGCGTATTGTTCTATCGGCGCGTAACCCGGCGACACGAAATTGGTGATGGTGCGCGACTCGCCGGTCATGGCCTCGCGCGCCGAGCCGAAATCGAGCAGCACCGGCGTGCCGTCGCTGCGCACGAAAATGTTGGCCGGCTTGATGTCGCGATGCACGAAGCCCGCGCCGTGGATCACTTCCAGGCCGTCCAGCAAGGGATGCAGAAGCTGCAGGATCTCGTGTTCGGTCAGCGTGCCGCGGGCTTTCAGCAGGCGGTCCAGGCCTTCGCCCTGCTCGTACTGCATCACCATGTAGGCGGTGCGGTTGGCTTCGAAGATGTTGTGTACGCGCACGATGGCCGGGTGTTCGAAGCGGGCGAGGGTGCGCGCCTCGAAGATGAAGCGCTTGAGGCCGGCTTCGTATTCCTCGACCAGTTCGTCGGTCAGTGCCAGCACCGAACCGTCCTGCTCGCGATGCACGAGCTGGCCCGGCAGGTATTCCTTGATCGCCACCGGCCGATGCAGGTTGTTGTCGGTGGCGAGGTAGGTGATGCCGAAGGCGCCTTGGCCGAGCACCCGGTCGATGGTGTACCAATGCAGCTCCGTACCGTGACGGAGGGCATTGAGATTGAACGACGGACTTACGGACATGCGGGGACGTTGTGTGGCGGGCGCCGTTTTCGTATACCGCTTAAGGGTGGTCAAGGCAAGCAAGGTCGGGCCGCCACGCTGGGGAGATGCCGGGCTTAGCGGCCGGCCGCGCGCCGGGCTGTAGTCGCGCCGCGGCGATAGTGCCCGCCGCGTCAGTGGCTTAGGCGGGGGGCGTGACCTCGGTCACGCCGATCATGGCGTCGCGGCCGACCAAGGCCGCCAGCGCCTCCTCGCTCCAGTCCTCGGTGCCGGCGGGACGCCGCGGCAGCACCAGGTAGCGCATGTCGGCGGTGGAATCGTGTACGCGTATGTCCCGGCCGGGCGCGAGTTCGGTGCCGAACTCGCGGAGCACCGCGCGCGGCTCGTGGACCGCCCGCGAGCGGTATTCGCGACTCTTGTACCAGTCCGGCGGCAGGCCCAGCAGCCAGCGCGGGTAGCACGAACACAGGGTGCAGACCACGAGGTTGTGGGTGTTCGCGTCGTTCTCCACCACCACCAGCGTGTAGGGGCCGCGGTCGATGCCCAACTCCACCAGCGCCGCGTTACCGTCGGCCAGCAGTCGCTGCTTGAAGGCGGCATCCACCCAGGCCCGCGCCACCACGCGCGCGCCGACCTGCGGCGTGCGGTTGTCCATGTTCTCCACCTGGCGGCGCACCGCATCGGCCGACAGGATGCCCTTGTCCTGCAGCAGTTCGCGCACCGCTATCTCGAGCCACACTTCGCACTGGCGAAAGCGCACCCGGTACAGCGGCTGACGCGGCAGGCCGTCACGACCGTAGGCGAGTTCCTCGGGATTGGCGAAGCTGCCGCACAGACGTTCGACGATTCCACGCTTGCCGCGAATGTAGAACGGCGTGCGCACATGGCCCGGTGGCTCGGCGACGCGCACCGCCACGCGGTCGCCGGCCTTGAAGCGCGCCCGCGGCGCTTCACTCATGGCCGCGCAACTCCACTTCGCGCATGCGCTGGCCGATCTCGTCGACGGTCAACACGCCGCGCTGGATGAGGGTCTGGCTGATGGCATGTATCCAGCGTTCGTAGTAACTCATGCTGTCGTAGGCCTCGGCGCCCAGCGCTTCGATGTTGCGCCTGAGTTCGTCGACGGTCATGAGCTTCTTCGCGGTCAGCATCACCAGCAGGGCGTCGACACGTTTTTCCCACAGCGCGTAATCGTGCTCGCTGGCGTTGATCTCGGCGGCGGGCAGCCCGCCCATGTCGTGATGGCTGCGCATGGCATCAAACCTCCGATTCGATGTGCGAATGAATTCGCAACTACTGTACCCAGCCGCCGCAGAACGGAATGGCCTGGCCGGTGAAGAAATTGCTTTCATCGCTGGCCAGGAACAGCGCGAACAGCACGTCTTCGCGCGCGCTGGCCAGACGCGCGGCCGGCACCTGGCGGCGCAGCGAGGCCTGGAAGGATTCGCGGCTGGTGAGCGACGGCGGATAGTAGCTGGGGTTTTCCACGTAGTTCTGCGCGATGAGATTGACCTGCACGTTGTGGCTGGCCACTTCCACGCCGACCGATTGCACGTAACCGACCTGCGCCGCGCGCGCCGCGGAATAGGCGGCCAGCGTCTTCATGCCCTTGAGGGCCGAGGCGCTGCCATACACCACCACCTTGCCGGCGCGTCGCGCAATCATCTGCGGCAGCACCGCGCGCGTCAGGCGGTGCAGGGGATGCACCATGAGATCGAAGGTGGTGGCGAAGTCTTCATCGCGAAGTTCGCTGGTGGCGATGCCGGTGAAGGTCGGGCCGGCCAGGTTGGCGATGAGGATATCTATCCGGCCGCTGTCCGCGACCAGCGCTTCGCAGGCGCCGGCACCGCGCAGGTCGCGCTTGTCGGCGATGACCTCGGCGCCTTCCTCGCGAAAGATCTCGACCGTGGGCGGGCCCATGTAGTCCTCGCATTGGGTGACGAGTACGCGTTTGCCGAGCAGGCGTTGGCTCATGGTGTTGGCTCCAAAAATCCGAAATCAGGATATTGTGGGTCAGACTTCAGTCTGACACCGCATTCGCTTCGCGAATGTCCGACTGAAGTCGGACCCACGGCCACGTACCCAACCCTCGGAGCGCTTCACCGCGCCGCCCGCAGCGCCTGGCGCAAAGTATCCACCATCATGCCCAGTTCATCCTCGCTGGCGGTGGCGGCCGGGCCCAGGGCCAGGATGTCGCCGGTATAGCGCAGCATCACGCCTTGCGCAAAGCAGCGGTCGAAGACCTCCATCGCGCGCAGCGATACGCCGTCGGCGCGCGGCGCCAGTTCCACCGCGGCGGCGAGACCGAAGTTGCGAATGTCGATGACATTCGGTTCGCCGCGCAGGCTGTGCACGGCGTCGGCCAGCACGGGCTCCAATTGGCGCGCGCGCTCGAACAGCGCCTCGTCGCGATACACGGCCAGCGCCGCGAGGCCGGCGGCGCAGGCCAGCGGGTGTCCCGAGTAGGTGTAGCCGTGGAAGAACTCCACCAGGTGTTCGGGCCCCTGCATGAAGGCCTGGTACACGTGGTCGCGCACCAGCGCGCCGCCGAGCGGCACCATGCCGCTGGTGATGCCCTTGGCGAAGGTCAGGATGTCGGGCATCACGTTCAAGCGCGTCGGCGAGAACAGTTCGCCGATGCGGCCGAAGCCGGTGATGACTTCATCGAAGATGAGCAGGATGCCGTGCTTGTCGCAAATGGCGCGCAGGCGCTCGAGGTAGCCGCGTGGCGGCACGATGACGCCGGCCGAGCCCTGCATCGGTTCGACGATGACGGCCGCGATCGTCGACGCGTCGTGCAGCGCGACGATCCGCTCGAGGTCGTCGGCGAGATGCGCGCCCCAGGTCGGTTGGCCGTTGCTGAACGCCATGTGTTCCAGGCTGTGGGTGTGGGGCAGGTGATCGACGCCCGGCAGCAGCGCGCCGGCGAAAGCGCGGCGATTGGCGCTCATGCCGCCCACCGAGATGCCGCCGAAGCCGACGCCGTGATAGCCCTTGGCGCGGCCAATGAGGCGATAGCGGCCACCGTCGCCGCGCGCCTTGTGATAGGCGAGCGCCATCTTGAGCGCGGTATCGACGGCTTCCGAACCGGAGTTGGTGAAGAACACGTGGTTCAGATCGCCCGGCGCGGCGGCGGTCAGCGCGTTGGCGAGCTCGAAGGCCTTGGGGTGATGAACCTGG
Organism: Pseudomonadota bacterium; assembly: GCA_016719885.1. Classification (NCBI taxonomy): domain Bacteria; kingdom Pseudomonadati; phylum Pseudomonadota; species Pseudomonadota bacterium. The sequence continues at coordinate 133,445 of JADJYF010000011.1, forward strand.
AAGGCTATCGCGTAATCGAGTTCATCGAGCTGCGCCTTGACCGCTTCGACGATGCGCGGATGGCGATGGCCGGCATTGCAGCACCACAGGCCCGACAGGCCGTCGAGCACGCGGCGCCCGTCGGGCGTGGTGTAGTACATGCCCTCGGCGCCGCTGACCATGCGTGGATGCTGTTTGAAATGGCGGTTGTGCGTGAACGGCAGCCACAGGGCTTCGAGCGCAGGTTGGGCGGTGGCGGGCGGCAGGCGGTCGGACATCGGGCTGGCTCCAGCGAAAGGCGGCGTCATCGGTTGGCGCGTGATGATGGCCATGATACCCGCCAAGCATGGGGCGCGTGCGCCGGGTCGCCCTTGCACTCAATACGGCGCGAGGTTCCCGCGACGACGAGCCCATCGGTAAACAATTGACAGATTCCCGAAACGCGGCGCTTGGTCATGGTCGGCGCCGGTCCGGCACGGTATAAGGTCGCCAGCGCGCCATGTCGGCGCGGTGTTGCGAACGGACGGCGAGATGGCGAAGAAAACCGGCACGGACAAGGCGGAGACCCTGACAGGCACGGCCAAGGCCGACGAGCTGTACGGCTTGGGCGGCAAGGATGTGTTGATCGGCAACGGCGGTAATGACTATCTCGACGGTGGCGCGGGCGACGACGATCTGCGCGGCGGTGCGGGCGACGACACCTACATCGTCGATAACGCCGGCGACATCACCCGCGGTCTCGCCGATCCGGGCTTCGACAGGGTCGGCGCGCTCGTCAGCTACACGCTTGGCGTCAACCAGGAGCGCCTGATCCTGTTGGGCAATGCGCGCCTGACCGGCACCGGCAACAATCTTCGTAACGAGCTGTTCGGCAACGATGGCGCCAACATCCTCATCGGGCTGGGCGGCAACGACTCCCTGGTCGGCGGCAAGGGCATCGACGACCTGCGCGGCGGGGCGGGCGATGATGTCTACCTCATCGACAACATCCGCGAGATCAACAAGACCTTGGCCGACAAGGGCCACGACCAGGTGCAGAGCGTCGTCAGTTACGCCTTGGGCGCGTTCCAGGAAGAACTGATTCTGCTGGGCAAGGCCGCCCTGACGGCAAACGGCAACAACGGCAATAACGTCATCCAGGGCAATGACGGCGCCAACACCCTGCGTGGCCTGGACGGCAACGACAGGCTCGCGGGCGGCAAGGGCAACGATGCGCTGTCCGGCGGTAACGGCGACGACAAGCTGGGCGGTGGAATCGGCAACGACACACTCGATGGCGGCGCGGGCAACGACCTGCTGTTTGGCGGCGCCGGCAACGACGTGCTCAACGGTGGCGACGGCAACGACACGCTGCAAGGCGACGCGGGCGTCGACGTACTCAGGGGCGGCAACGGCGACGACACCTACATTCTTGACGGCGTGGTGGCCAAGGATGTCGCGGCGGAGATCGCGACCGGTGCCGATCCGGGCCTGCACGACACCGTGTTCGTGAATTTCGATTTCACGCTCGCGGCGAATGCGGGCCAGGAAGACATCACGCTGTACGGCACCGTCGGCCGCCGCGCGCAGGGTAATGACCACGACAACATCCTGACCGGCAGCAGTGGCGTCGACACGCTGCTGGGCCTGGACGGCGACGATGTGTTGGACGGTCGCGGCGGCGTCGACCACCTGATAGGCGGCGGTGGCAACGACCGCTACGTCATCGATGACGTCAACGAGATTGACCCTCTCCAACCGGTGGACGATCCCGGTACCGATACCGTGTTCAGCTCCATCAGCTACACGCTGCTTTCCCAGCAGGAAAACCTGACCTTGCGCACGGGTGCCTCCGCCCTCAACGCCACCGGCAACACCAAGGGCAATGTCATCATCGGCAACAGCAACGACAACGTGTTGCACGGTCTCGATGGCAACGATCAGTTGATTGGCGGCCTCGGTCACGACAGCCTGTTCGGCGATGGCGGCGACGACATCCTGCATTTCAGCGCCAATGCCACCCTCATCGACGGCGGCGCGGGCGCCAGCGACAGCCTCTACCTGGTCGGCCAGGCGGCGACGGTGTCGCTGGATCTGACCGCCATCGATGACGCCCTCATCAAGGACATCGAGGTCATCCTGTTCGCCTCCAACAGTGATGCGCCCGGCCAGGCCCACACCCTCGAACTGAACGCCGGCGACGTACTGGCGCTGTCATCGACCACCGACTCGCTGTTCATCGAGGGCGAAGCGGACGACGCCGTGGAACTGACCGGCGGCGGTTGGACCAAGGACGTGGCCCTGACCGGCATCTTCCAGGGCTATACCAATGTCACCGGCAATGGCAGCGCCCACGTGCTGTTCAATCTCGATATCAACCAGCACGAGCTCGTCACCGTCACCCTGACCTGAGTCGATTGCCCGCCGCCCACCCCTCGCGTCGCCCCGGCCTATCGCCGACAATGGCGAAAACGCCGAGGGGGTAGGTCATGGTCGAAACGCATTACGGAGCGATCTGGGAAGCGGTCGCCGACACGTTGCCAGACGAAGTGGCGGTTGTGCAGGGCGCACGCCGCTACAGCTGGGCGCAGTACGAACAGCGCGCCGCGCGTCTCGCGCAGTGCCTGCTGGAGGGCGGCCTCGGGCCCCACGCGCGGGTCGGCATGTACTTGTACAACTCGCCCGAATACTGCGAGACCAATTTCGCCGCGATGAAAATCCGCGGCGTGCCGATCAACATCAACTACCGCTATCTCGACCAGGAACTCGCCTACCTGCTCGACAACGCCGATGTCGAGGCGCTGGTCTACCACAGCTCGCTGGCCGATCGCGTGGCGCGGGTGCGTGGCCAGGTGCCCGGCCTCAAGCTGCTCATCGAAGTCGACGACGGCCCCGCGGCCGACGGACGTCACGCCGTGCCGGGCGCGCTCCGTTACGAGGACATCCAGGCCAGCGCGCAGCCGGCGGCGCGCATCAAGCCCCACGGCGACGAGCTCTACATTCTCTATACCGGTGGCACCACCGGCATGCCCAAGGGCGTGACCTACTCGATGCAGGAGTTCACGCGTTTCTTCTACCAGTCCTATCCGACCATGTTCGGCAAGCCGCCGCTGGAGAGCACCACCCAGCTGCTCGACGCCGCGCGCGCGCGCGCCGCGGCAGGCGCGCCCTTGGTGGCGATGTCGGCGCCGCCGCTCATGCATGGCACGGGCTGCTGGCTGGGCATGATGGCGCCGCACATGCTGGGTGGCGCGACGGTGTTTCTCGAGGGCCGAGGTCTCGACCCGATAGAACTATGGGACACCATCGCGCGCGAACGCGTGCAGCAGCTCATCATCGTCGGCGATGCCTTCGCGCGGCCCATGCTGCGCGCCCTCGATGCCGAGCCCAAGCGTTGGGATCTCACCTGCATGCAGGCCATCATCTCGTCCGGCGCGATGTGGTCGACCGAGGTCAAGCGCGCCATGCTCGAACACCTGCCGCAGGTAGCGCTGGCGGACCTGCTCGGTTCGACCGAGGGCGGCATGGGCCAGTCGGTGATGACGCGCGACACGCCCGCCAGCGAAACCGCCAAGTTCGCGCTGCGCCCGACCACCAAGGTCTTCACCGACGATGGCCGCGAAGTGGCGCCGGGCTCGGGCGAAGTGGGCATGGTCGCCAACGGCGGCATGGTGCCCTTGCGCTATCACAAGGACGAAGAGAAATCGGCGCGTACCTTCCGCACCATCAACGGCCAGCGCTATTCCTTTCCCGGCGACATGGCGACGGTTGAAGCCGATGGCAGCATCACCCTGCTCGGGCGCGGTTCGAACTGCATCAATACCGGCGGCGAGAAGGTCTTTCCCGAAGAGGTGGAAGAAATTCTCAAGCGTCACGCGGCGGTGGAAGACGCGCTGGTGTTCGGCGAGGCCGATGAGCAGTTCGGCCAGCGCGTGGTGGGCGTGGCGTCCTTGAAGCCGGGTGCCAGCGCCACCGCGGAAGCCATCATGGCCGAAGCGCGCACCCAGCTTGCGAGTTACAAGCTGCCCAAGCGCCTGGTGCTGGTGCCGCACACGCCGCGCGCGCCCAACGGCAAGGCCGATTACGTGACGGCCAAGGCCTTGTTCGCCGCGGCGCCGTGAACGACGGCGAACAGGCGCCCACCGCTTACACCTGGCGCGAGGATTTCAATCACCGCGACTTCCTGGCGCGAGTGTGGCAGCGCAAGCCGCTGTTGATCCGCCAGGCCTGGCAACAGTGGCGCAATCCGCTCGCGCCTGAAGAGCTGGCGGGTCTCGCCTGCGAACCCGACGTCGAGGCGCGACTCGTACTGCGTGACAAGAAAGGCTGGCGCCTGGAAGCCGGGCCGCTCGCGGCCGCGCGCTTCGGGACGCTGCCCAGGCGCAACTGGACGCTGCTGGTGCAGGCGGTCGATCACTCGGTGCCCGAAGTGGCGGCGCTGCTGCAGGCCTTCCGTTTCGTGCCGGATTGGCGCATCGACGACGTGATGGTGAGCTATGCCGCCGATGGCGGCGGGGTGGGGCCGCATTTCGACCAGTACGACGTGTTCCTGGTGCAGGGACTCGGCACGCGGCGCTGGCAGGTGGGGCCGCGCTACGACGCCGACAGCGCGCTGCTGCCGAACGCCGATCTGCGTTTGCTCGCGAACTTCGAAGTCGAGCATGACTGGCTGCTGGAAGCCGGCGACATCCTCTACCTGCCGCCGGGCTATGGCCACCACGGCGTGGGCGTGGGCGAGCATTGCATGACCTATTCGGTCGGTTTTCGCGCGCCGTCGCGCAGCGAACTCATCAGCCACTGGGCCGACGCCGCGCTCGAGGGGCTGGTCGAGGACGATCGCTACAGCGATGCCGGCATGACCCTGCCCGCCAACGCCGGTGAAATCGATGCGACGGCCATCGCGCGTCTGCATGGCATGATCATGGAACGCGTGGGCGATGCCGAGGCTTTCCGCCGCTGGTTCGGCCGCCATGTCAGCGAGCGCAAGTATCCCGACCTCAAGGACCGGCCGACGCGGCCCTTGCGCATCGAACAGTTCGATAAGCGTCTGGCCGACGACAACGCGCTCACGCGCCATCCCGCCAGCCGCTATGTCTTCATGCGCGCGGCGCATGGCGTGTACCTGTTCGTGGACGGCGAGGGCCTGGCGTGCAAGGGCGCCGCCGCGCGCTTCGCCGAGCGCCTGTGCGCTGACGCGGCGTGGCGCATCACGCCACGCCAGCTGCGCGCCCGCGATGCCCGCGCGCTGGCGCTAGAGCTTTACAACTTTGGCGCGCTGCTGTTCGACGATGAGCGTTGAGTCCGCCGCGATAGCGGTGCGCGCGGCCGACTGGCGGCGCGACCACGACGCGCTGTGTTGCGTGCGGCGCGCGGTGTTCATCGACGAACAGCAGGTGCCGGAAGAGCTCGAGTGGGACGGCGAGGACGAGAGCGCGCGGCATTGGCTGGCCTGGCACGGCGAGGTCGCGGTCGGCACGGTGCGCCTGCGCGCCGGCGGCCACATCGGGCGCATGGCGGTGTTGGCCGCCTATCGCAAAAGCGGCGTCGGCTCGCGCCTGTTACACGCCGTCATCGAGGCGGCGCGCCGGCAAGGCCTGGCCGCCGTGCACCTGCACGCGCAGGTGCAGGCCATGGCTTTCTATGCGCGTCACGGTTTCATCGCCGCGGGCGACGAGTTCATGGATGCCGGCATCCCGCATCGCGAGATGCGCCTGCGTTTCCTGTAGGTGCGAATTCATTCGCACATTGGCGGGCGCACATCGATGCGAGTGTGCGAATGAATTCGCACCTACGGGCAAGACCTCAGCCGGCGCGCGTGAACACCACCTGCGCCGGCGTCGGCGCCGGAAAGCCGGCCGCCGCCAGCGACTCGCGGATGGCGCGGTTGCCGTCGAAGTAGACCTGCCAGTAATGATCGTTATGGCAGAACGGACGCACCGCCAGCACCGGTCCGACCAGGTTGAATTCCAGGATCTCGACTTCCGGCGCCGGCGTCTTGGCGACGTTGGCGATGGCGGCCATCTGTGTGCGCAACAGTTCCATGGCCGCCACGTGATCGGCGCTGCCGGCCAGCTGGCATTTCAGCTCGACGCGGCGGACCGGGTTGTGGCTGTAGTTCTGGATGTTGTCACCGAAGATCTTGTTGTTGCCGATGATGGTCAGCACGTTGTCGGGCGTGTCGATGGCGGTGGCGAACAGGCCGATCTCCTTGACCGTGCCGGTCACGCCGCCGGCCGAGATGAAGTCACCGACCTTGAACGGTTTCAACACGATCAGGAAGGCGCCGGCCGCGAGGTTGGACAGCAAGCCGCCCCAGGCCGCGCCGATGGCGATGCCGACGCCGGCGACCAGGGCCGCGAAGCTCGTGGTCTCGATGCCGCAGTAGCCGAGGATGGCCACCACCAGCGCGATGTTGAGCATCACCGACAGGATGTTGCCCAAGTAACGCATCAAGGTCGGGTCGACCTTCTGGCGTTGCATGAGCTCCTGCAGCAGGCGTCCGACCAGCCCTATCAACCAGCGGCCGACGATCCAGAACAGCAGTGCGGCGCCGACCTTGAGCGCGCCTTCCGTGACGTATTGGCGGGCGATGAGTCCGTAACCTTGCAGCGAATCCATGGTGCTCTCCTCTCCGTTGGATGGTGTCACGAGCCTGAGCATAGCAGCGCGTGAGCGCCTGCGGCGATTCGCGCGGCGACGCGCCTGCGCCCTAACAGTTTTGACACGTCACGGCCGCTACTGAGTGGGTTCGCCGATTCCTCGCCGCTTGGGCCTTGGGATCGAACTTCCAGGAACCACCGTCGTGAGGTAGAAGATGGCGGCCGAAGCGTCCCATGCGTTATCCGGTATTCCCGCGGCCGAGCCCGTCCACGTATTCGGCACCGACCAGGCCGGTCGGCACGACCTGCCCGGCGCCGCCTTCGCGGCGCGCGCGCATGGCGCGGCGATCGGCGTGGCCAACGGTCCGTCGGGCAATGCCTACGCGATTCCTTTCCGCGGCGTCGAATGTCAGTTGCTGCCTTTGAAGATGCTCGGCGTCTATATCAAGGAACTGATCGAATACGCGGCAGCGCGCAAGGACCAGACATTCCAGATCATGCGTTTCGCCTGCGGCACCAACGCCTACGACGATGCGCAGCTCGCCGTGCTGTTCGCCACCGCGCCCGGCAACTGCCTGTTGCCCGGCGTGTGGCAGCGCTGCCTCGATCGCAAGATGCCGGCGCGGCTCCTGCTGTTCGACCCGACCGCGCGTCTCAGGGAGCCCGAATGGCGTGAGCGCGTGAAGCGTTACCTCGCGCTCAACCAACCGCTATGGAATGTGCCGTCGGTGGAACTGGTGAGCTTCGGCGCCGCGCGCAGCGTGGTGGCCAACGACGCGCTGGCGCGCAGCCTGGGGCTCAAACATCGCATCATGGGCGCCAACGAAGACTATTACGGCCGCGATGGCACGCTGGCGGCCGAAGCCAAGGCGGTGTGGTACGCCACCCATTTCCTGTCGCTGTGCGATTTCGATCAGACGGCGCAACCCAACCAGATCCGCATCACCGGCACCGCCGTCTCCGGCGGTTTGCATATCGACCAGTTGAACGTCAACGCGGACGATTGACGCGCAGCAGGCGCCGCCGGCTCGTCACGGCGCCAGCCGCGGGCGCAGCCGGTGATGCGCGGTGGCGCGCTGCCAGGCATGACCGGCGCGCAGCAGCAGGCTTTCTTGCAAATGTCCCGCCACCAGCTGGAAGCCGAAAGGCGCGCCGTCGGCATTACGCCCGGCCGGTAGCGACAAGGTCGGCGTGCCGCTGATATCGAACGGCGCGGTGAAGCGCAGCAGGTTGGGCCAGTCATCGTCCTTGTTGCCGAAGGCCGCGAAATCCTCGAGCGTCAGGTTCTGGCGCGCCAGTGCCGGCGAGATCGCCACGTCCACGCCCTGGAACAGGTGCGCGAACTCACCGCGCAGGGCCTGGCGCACGTCATGGGCGCGCGCATAGTCGATGCCCGAGGTGGCGATGCCGATGTCCAGCAGGCCGGCCAGGCCCGGACCATATTCGGCCGCGCGCGCCGGGTAGGTGGCGGCGTGATAGGCGGCGACTTCGGCACAGGCGAGCGGCGTCCATGCCGCCAGCGCGGCGGCCGTGTCGGGAAAGCGCACCGGCACCACCGTCGCCCCGGCGTCTTTCAACACCGACAGGCATTCGCGCATGGCGGCGACGGTCGCGGCATCGACGTTGCGGGTCGCGAAATCTTCGTCCAGGCCCACGCGCAGACCCTTCAGATCGCCATCGAGCCGGTAGCTGTAATCCGGCACCGGTGCGCACAGCGCGGTCGGGTCGGCGGCATCGGCGCCGGCGAGTGCATTCAGCATCAGGGCGCAATCGGCGGCGCTGCGCGCCATCGGCCCGATGTGATCGAGCGACCACGACAAGGCGAACACGCCGGCGCGACTCACGCGTCCCCAGGTCGGTTTCAAACCGGTGATGCCGTTGGCGAAGGACGGAAAGCGGATCGAGCCGCCGGTGTCGGAGCCGAGCCCGCCGAAGCACAGGCCGGCGGCCACTGCCACGCCGGTGCCGCTGGACGATGCGCCGCTCCAATAGCCGGCCTGGTGCGGATTGATGGGCGGCACGATGTCGGGATGATGATGCGCCACCGCGCCTTCGGTGAGCTGCAGCTTGCCGAGGATCACGGCGCCGGCGGCACGCAAGCGCGCCACGACCGTCGCATCGCTGGTCGCTGGCGCGACCTTGGCGCGCACACGCGGCATGCCGGCCGAGGTCGGCACGCCGGTCGCGTCACACAGGTCCTTCACCGCCAGAGGTACGCCGTGCAACGGCCCGCGATAGCGCCCGGCCGCGATTTCGCGTTCGGCGGCCCGCGCTTCTTCGCGCGCGGTGTCGGCCATGGTCGTCACGTAGCTCAGCAAGGTCGGATCGAGCTCGGCGATGCGCGCCAGCATGGCCTCCGTCACCGCCACCGGTGACAGGCGCCGGCTGCGCAGTTCGGCGCTGAGTTCGGTCAGATCGAGATAATGAAGCGGCGTGCTGCTCATGGGCCGGTCTCGTGCGTTGGAGGAATGGCCGAACTATGGCGGCGCGGGCGCGGCGGCGTCAATCCGGTGCCTGTAGGTGCGAATTCATTCGCACACCGAGCGCCGTTGTTGCCTCCGCGCCGTTCAAGTACCCTGCACCGGCCTTCAATTCCAGGGATAGTCATGCCTGCGTCACGCGAGAAACAGGTGGCCGCTGCCGTGCTCGGCAACGCGCTCGAGTGGTACGACTTCGTCGTGTTCGGCATGTTGAGCGTATTGATCGCCGACCTGTTCTTTCCCGGCGATGATCAATACATCCGCCTGCTGAAAACCACCGCGACCTTCGGCGTGGGTTTCGTCATGCGTCCCATCGGTGGCGTGCTGATGGGCATCTATGCCGACCGCAAGGGGCGCAAGGCGGCGATGCAGATCATCATCGCGCTGATGACGGTGTCGCTGCTCACCATCGCCTTCGCGCCGACCTACGCCAGCATCGGCTATATCGCGCCGGCCCTGATCGTGTTCGCGCGGCTCCTGCAGGGCTTCGCCACCGGCGGCCAGTACGCCATCGCGACGTCGTTCCTGGTGGAAGTCGCGCCGCCCGGACGCAAGGGACTGTACGGTTCCATGACCCAGATCGGCCAGGCCCTGGCGGCGCTCGGCGGCGCCTGCGCGGGCATGGCGCTGAGCGTGGCGCTGACCCCCGAGCAGACCATGGCCTGGGGCTGGCGCCTGCCGTTCGCGGTGGGCCTGTTGATCGCGCCGGTCGGCGTCTATATCGCGCGTCATCTCGAGGAGAGCGATGCGTTTCTCGATCACCAGAAGTCGGGCGCCGAGCGCCTGCCCCTGATGACCATGCTGCATGAAAACCTGCGCGGCGTGCTGGTGACTTTCGGCCTCGTGATCTGCGGCACCATCACCTACTACGTCATCCTCATCTACATGCCGACCTTCGCCCAGCACGAGCTCAAATTCAGCGCCCGCGATGCCTTCAAGGTGCAGGTGCTGGCGCTGGTGACGCTGTCCGTCCTGACGCCCACCGCCGGCTGGCTGGCCGATCGCATCGCCATCCGGCCCTTGTTGATGTTCGGTTCGGCGGCCATGCTGTGCGTGTTGCTGCCGCTGTTCCACCGTGTGCACGCGGCGCCGACCATCGCCAATCTCCTGCTTTTGCAGGTCACGGTCTGCGTGCTGTTCGCTTTCTACTTCGGCCCGGTCGCGACCGCCGTCGCCGAGCAGTTCCCGCCCGGCGCGCGTTCCACCGGCCTGTCGTTGGCGTATAACCTGGCGGTGATGCTGTTCGGCGGCTTCGCGCAGTTCATCGTCACCTGGTTGATAGGCACGACCGGCGACCCGTATGCGGCGGCCTATTACGTGATGTTCGGCGCCGCCGCCGGCTTCGGCGCGGCCTGTTTTGTCAAACCCATCGAGCAAGCGCGCGCATGATCCCGTTCTCCGTTCTCGACCTGTGCCCGGTGGTGGTCGGCGACACGCCGGCCGATGCGTTTCGCAACAGCCTCGATCTCGCCCGCCATGCCGAGCAGTGGGGGTACCAGCGCTACTGGCTGGCCGAGCACCACAACATGGTCGGCATCGCCAGCGCCGCCACCGCGGTGGTGGTCGGCCACATCGCCAGCGGTACCGAACGCATACGGGTCGGCGCCGGCGGCGTGATGCTGCCCAACCATTCGCCGCTGGTCATCGCCGAGCAGTTCGGCACCTTGGAATCGCTGTATCCCGGCCGCATCGATCTCGCGCTCGGTCGCGCGCCGGGCTCCGATGGCATCACCGCGCGCGCCCTGCGGCGCGATGCCATCAGCGCCGCCGAGCGCTTTCCGCAGGACGTCGCCGAACTCTTGTCGCTGTTCGAACCGGCGCAGCCGCGCCAGGCCATCCAGGCGGTGCCGGGCTGTGGTCTCGAGGTGCCGGTATGGATCCTGGGCTCGAGCCTGTTCGGTGCGCAGCTCGCCGCGACGCTCGGCCTGCCCTATGCGTTCGCCTCGCACTTCGCGCCGGAGATGCTGCTCGATGCGCTCGACGTCTACCGGCGCTACTTCCAGCCCTCGCCCCGTCTGGAAAAACCCTACGTCATGCTGGGTGTGAACTGCGTGCTGGCCGACACCGACGCCGAGGCGCGGCGCCTGTTCACGTCCGCCCAGCAGCAGTTCACCAACCTGTTCCGAGGCGCGCCGGGCAAGGTGCAGCCGCCGCTCGATTCCATGGATGACTACTGGACGCCGGGCGAGAAGGCCGGTGTGGACCGCGCCCTGCGCTTTGCCATCGTCGGCGCGCCCGACAGCGCACGCGCCAGGTTCGATGAATTCATCGCCCGCACCCAGGCCGACGAACTCATGCTCACCGCGCAGATTCACGATCACGGCGCACGCCTCAATTCCTACCGCCTGGCCGCCGCCTTGCGCGAGCGCTGAACCTGCGGCGCCTCGAATGCCGCCCCGGATCAAGGTGACGTATTTCGGCATCGTGGTACAAATACCGGGCGTGACGGACGGGGGCCCGGCGAATGCGTAGGCAGATAAGAGACCAGCAGTTGATGCTGGCCGCCGTGGCGAGCCTTGCCATGGTCGCCATAGGCGCGGTGGTGCTGCTGGGCTGGCTGGCGGATATCGACCAGATGAAGTCCCTGGTGCCGGGCTTCGCCACCATGAAGGTCAATACAGCGCTGGGCAGCGTGTTGCTGGGCGGCGCGCTGTTCATCGCGGTCGGGCGCGAACGCAACCCCGCGCACGCCGCGCGGCCGAGCGTGGCCATGCTGCTGCTGGCACTGCCAGTGATGGTCATCGGTCTCATGACCTTGGCCGAATACCTGTGGGCGCTGGACTTCGGCATCGACGCGCTGCTGGCGCCGCCCGTCGAGTGGGAGAGCTATCAACGGTTCCCGGCGCGCATGGCGCCGGTCACGGCGCTGTCTCTGGTACTCGGCGCCGGCGCCCTGTCGTCCCTCGCCTTGCCCGCGGCACGTCAACGCAATCTTCCGCAGAATCTCGCCACCCTGCTCAGCGTGCTGATGCTGACCGTGACCTACGGTTACCTGTATACCGCCGAGACCTTGTATCGCTCCGGCGGGCTCGCTTCCATCGCGCCCCATTCGGCCTTGGCCTTTCTGCTGCTCGGTCTCGGCGTGATGGCGGTGACCGCCAATCGCGGCTGGATAGCGGATTTCTCGCAGCCCACGCCATCGGCGGCGGCCGCGCGCAATACGCTCATGATCATCACGCTGGCCGTGCCGGTGATCGGTTCGTTACGCCTGGCCGGGCAGCGCGCCGGTTGGTACGACACTCCTTTCGGCCTCGCCATCATGTCCGTGGTGTTGACGCTGGTGGTGGCGGTGCTGCTGTGGTTCAACGCGCGCCGCGCCGGTGTTCTCGATCGCGAGCTGGCGCGGCTGTCGCGCCTGTATTCGCAGCTGTCGCAGACCAACCAGGCCATCGTACGCTGCCCCGACGAAGCGTCGCTGTTCCCGCGCGTATGTGAAGTGGCCGTCGAATTCGGCCAGTTCTCGTTTGCGTGGATAGGCCTGCTCGACGCTGACGCTGGTGTCACGCGCGTGGTGGCACAGGCCGGCGAGGCTCGCGATGTCATCGACGCCGGCGGCGGACAAGCGCGCCAGGAGTGGCCCTTCGCGCCGACCTTGTTGCTGAACAAGTTCCTGTTCAGTGCCAGTCGCGATGTCGATCCGCCGCCGACGCCCTGGCACCACCAGGCGCTGCGCGCCGGCTATCACGGCGCGGCCGTGCCAATTCGGCGTGACGACGTGGTGGTCGGTTCGCTCAACCTCTACGCGCGCGACCCCGAGTACTTCGGCGCCTACGCGGTGCCGACGCTCGAGGAAGTGGCGCTCGACGTCTCCTTCGCGCTCGACAACTACCGACGTGAAGCCGAGCGCGCCACCGCGCTCGCCGCCCTGCAGGCCTCGGAACAACGTTTCGAGGAACTGGCCGTGCGCCTGCCGGTCGGCCTGTTCTCGCTCAGCATCGACCGGGAAGGCGGCTACCGCTACACCTATGTCAGCCCGCAATACTGCCGGCTGATGGGCGTCACCCAGGAGCGCATGCTGCGCGACCCGACCACGCCGCTCAAGATCGTGCATCCGGACGATCTGGCCGAGTACCAGCGCATACGCTCGCGCAGCCGCCAGTTGCATGGGCCGGTAAGTCTCGAGATGCGTTACCTCATTCGCGGCGGCGTGCGCTGGATCCGCACCCTCGGTCAGCCGCATCCTGAAGAGCGCGGCGAAGTGGCGTGGAGCGGCGTGGTGATGGACATCACCGATCAGAAGCTCGCCGAGCAGGAACGCGATCGCCTGCGCAGCCAGCTGACCCAGGCGCAGAAGATGGAAGCCATCGGCCAGCTGACCGGCGGCATCGCCCATGACTTCAACAACATCCTCGGCAGCGTGCTGGGCTTCACCACCCTGGCGCTGACGCGTGAAGTGACCGACCCCGACAGCAAGCTCGCCAATTACCTCACCGAGGTGCAACACGGCGCCGAGCGCGCGCGCGACCTGGTCACCAAGATGATGCGCTTCAGCCGCGCCGACAAGCCGGACGCGGTGCTCGACGTGTTGCAGCCACAGCCCACGCTCGAAGAGGTGACGAAACTGCTGGGCGCGGTGCTGCCGGCCAGCATGTCGGTGGTGCGCGAATACGACGAGCGACTGCCGGCGGTGGCGGTCAGTTCGGTGGCCTTTCACCAGGCGGTGATGAACCTCGCCATCAATTCACGCGATGCCATGCACGGCCAGGGCCATTTGACTCTCGGCGTGCGTCTGCGCAAGGTCGAGCGCGGTGTGTGCGCGTCCTGTCAGTGTGAATTCTCCGGCGAGTACGTGGCGGTCAGCGTGGCCGACGACGGCCCGGGCATCCCGCCCGAGAGCCAGGCCGAAGTGTTCAGACCGTTCTTCACCACCAAGGAAGTCGGCAAGGGCACCGGCCTCGGTCTCGCCATGGTGCATGGCATCGTGCACGACGCCAACGGCCATATCCTGTTGAGTTCCGACGCGGGCCACGGCACGCGCTTCGAACTGTTGTTCCCGCCCCACACGGGCGTCGCGCCGACCGACGTCGGCGCCGATCTCAAGGCCGCCCTCGACAATGGCGGCGGCGCACGCATCGCGGTGGTCGATGATGAACCGGCGCTCACGCGCCTGTGGCAGGAATTGCTGGAAGGCAACGGCTATCGCGTGGTGACCTTCAACGACAGCGGTGCGGCGCTGTCGACCTTTCTCGCGCACCCCGAGGGTTTCGACGCGATGGTGCTGGACATGACCATGCCGGAGCTGTCCGGCGACAGCCTGGCGCGCCAGATCCTGTCGCGGCGTCCCGAGTTGCCGGTGTTCATCTGCACCGGCTACAGCGACCGGCTCGATACCTTGATGGCGCAAAGCCTGGGTGTGCGCGGCGTGTTCAGCAAGCCCGTCGATTTCGACGAAGTGCTGAAGGGCATCGGCGAAGCCGTGCGCGCTTCGTCGCTCACGTCGCTCGCCAGCGAGTCGTCCGACTGATCCTGCACGTCGTCCTGAACGTCGGCGAGTCGGCCTGCTACCATGCGCGCCGCGATCCGAATTGAAAGAGACGACAGGCATGGCAACGAAACGGGCAGGGATGACAGGCGCGGCGCGCTGGCTACGCATGGCGCGCACCTGCGGCCTCGCGCTGCTGCTGGCGGCCGGTGTCGCGGCGGCCGACGACATGCTTCGCGCCGGCGGTCTCGATGAACTCGGCGACGCCGCGCTCAGCCAGGCCATCATCGACTACTACCAGGCCGAGCAAGGCCATGACTGGCAGACCACCTACGCGCTGCGCGGCCCGCGTTTCGCGGCCGTCGTGCCCTACGAAACCTATGCGCGGCAAATGGATCTCGATGCGCGCGGCTGGCAACTGGTCGCCATCGAGGGACGCACGGTGCGTGTCGATGGCGGCGTCACCAGCGTCACGCTGTCGTTCCAGGAAGATCTCGACCACGACATCGCCGCGCGCCTGCTCGGGGCGGAACTCGCCGCGCCGGCCAACGATGCCACGCCGCAGCGTTACAGCCAGCCCGAAGTCACGCAATGGGCGATGGAGGAGGGGCGCTGGATCGCACTGATGCCGGGCGCCCGCCAGCATTTCGTATACAACGAACGCCTGGTGTGGGACTGAGCCGCCAGGAGTGAGCGCATGACGGCGTCCGGCGCCACGCACTCGCGCGTGCCAATGCATGCGTTGCGCGCGCGAGGCCTTGCCGCTACCGCCGCTTCGGGCATGCCGAGCTTCCCCATTCGGTGGGCTCACCTCGGGCTCGCGACGCGCCATACTCCGCCAAGCCTTGCACTGGGAGAATGACCGTGGCCTTGCCGGAATATGATCAATACGACGCGGTCGGGCTGGCAGACCTGGTGCGCACCGGCAAGCTGTCGGCGCGTGAAATCATCGATGAAGCGATCGCGCGCGCCGAGGCGGTCAACCCGGCGCTGAATTTTCTCTCTCATCGTGCTTACGACGTGGCGCGCGCGGCGGCGGATTCACCGCGCCTGCCACGCGGGCCACTGGCGGGCGTGCCGTGGCTGGTCAAGGAACTCGCCAGCAGCTGGGCTGGCCAGCCCTTCACCAACACCGTGCCTTACCTCAAGGACCTGCGCGCGCCCGCTGATTCGCTGCTGCTCGAACGCATGCAGGCGGCCGGCATGATCCCGTTCGGCAAAAGCACCTCGCCGGAGAATGGCTGGGCGCTCAGCACCGAATCGAGCCTGCACGGCATCACGCGCAGTCCCTGGCATCTCGAGCGCACGCCGGGCGGTTCCAGCGGTGGCTCGGCGGCGGCGGTCGCGGCGCGCGTGCTGCCCATGGCCGACGCCTCCGACGGCGGCGGCTCGATACGCGTGCCGGCGGCGAACTGTGGTCTGTTCGGACTCAAGCCGGCGCGCGGGCGCATTTCGCTCGCGCCCGGCGTGGTCGATTTCTGGTACGGCGGCGCGACCTTGCACTGCGTGTCGCTGAGTGTGCGCGACAGCGCCGCGCTGCTCGATGTCACGGCCGGCGCCTTGCCTGGCGAACCCTATGGGCTGCCGCGGCCCGCGCGTCCGTTCGTGTCCGAGGTCGGCGTCGATCCGGGGCGCTTGCGCATCGCCATCGTCACCGACACGCCCGCGCACGGCACGCCGCTCGATGCCGAGATCCGCCAGGCCGTCGAAGAAGCGGGCCGCCTGCTCGAGAGTCTCGGCCACGACATCGAACCGCAAGCCGTGCCCTACGACTTCTGGCCCTTGTACAAGACCTACACCGCGCTGGTGGCGGTGCAGACCGCGTGTTTCTTCGACGCCATGGCGCCGCTGGTGGGGCGCGCGGCGACGCCGGCCGACATGGCGCCCCTGTACTGGTCGATGATCGAAAAGGGGCGACGTTACACCGCCACCGATCACTCCAATCACATCGAGGCCATGCGCCTTGCCTGTCG
Organism: Pseudomonadota bacterium; assembly: GCA_016719885.1. NCBI lineage: Bacteria > Pseudomonadati > Pseudomonadota > Pseudomonadota bacterium. The sequence continues at coordinate 149,877 of JADJYF010000011.1, forward strand.
CGACCTGCTGACGCGCATGGCGGCCTTCGACCTGTGGCTGATGCCGACCGTGCCGATGCTGCCGCGCGCCCATGGTTATTACGACATGAACCTCGATGTCGATGCCTATGACGACACGCGCATGGGGCCGGACTGCTGCTATACCTCGCCCTTCAATGCCGCCGGCTCGCCGGCCATGTCGGTGCCGATGGGCTGGTCGCGCGCAGGGCTGCCGATTGGCGTGCAGTTCGTGGCGCGCGATGCCGACGAGGCGTTGCTGTTGCGCGTGGCCGGACAGATCGAATCGGCGCGGCCGTGGCGCGGACGCAAGCCACCGGTGTGTGGCTGAGGCGCGGCGCGTCGGCGCGTATCAGTCGAGCTCGGCGTACAGCACGCCGTGGTCGACGCTGACCGCGTAGCAACGTTGCGCCTGCGCGCAGGGCGCGCGCGTCGCGGCGCCGCTGCGGATGTCGAAACCGCCGCGATGATGCGGGCACAGGATCTCGTCGCCGAGCAATTCGCCCTCCGCCAGCGAGGCGGCGCCATGGCTGCAGGTGTCGTCCATGAGGTGGTAAGCCTGCCCGCTCGCGATCAACAGCAGCGGCGCACGGCCGGCGATTTCGATGCGTCGCAGGCTGTGCGGCAAGACTTCGGCGACGGCAAGCAGGGCGACGCGCGGCATGGTCGGAGGCTCGTGAACGGTTCGCCGCATTGTGCCCGAGCGCAGTGTTCGCGACGACGGTTCGCCGGCCGGCGCGCTCGAGGCTCGACGCCACGCCGGCGGCGCAGTAGGGTGAACGCCTCAAGTCGCCGGCCCACGAGGTTTCCCCATGGCATCCGCCCCTCCGTTTCGCTATCACGGCCTGGATCACGTGGTGCTCAAGGTCACCCACATCGAACGCACCCTGCATTTCTACTGCGAGGTGCTGGGCATGAAGCTCGAGCGCATCATCGAGGACTTCGGCATCTACCAGCTGCGCTGCGGGCGCCACCTCATCGACCTGCAGGTGGTGCCGGCCGGCACCGGGCTCGCCACCAAGGCCTCGCGCGGCATCGACCACCTGTGCGTGCTGATCGATGGCGACATGGGCGAGGTGCTGGACCATCTCGCGGCCCACGACGTGCCGGTGGAGTGGGGGCCGGTCGAGCTGTACGGCGCCACCGGCTTCGGTACCTCGGTCTACGTGCCCGATCCCGACGGCCACACCATCGAGCTCAAGGTCGACCACGCCGATTTTCCGCTGCGCACCAGCGGCAGGGATGCGCTGGCCACGCTCACCCGGCCACCGCCCAAGGCGCGTCCCTGAGCGCTGCGTTCTACAAGTTCTGGACTTGTGGCCGCTGTTAAGCTGTATTGTGGGTCCACGCCGCCTGAACCACGCGGCGTGCACGTCCGTCGCCCGACTCGCAAACGCGACTATCACTGAACTCGACATCCGCCTGGGCGGCGCGCCGCTCACGGTGGCTAGCGGGAGTGACTGAACGCCATGCATATCTCGAGTGTTGCAAATTTGGATCTCGACGCGAGCCCACGGCCATGAACGAGAGCGAGGATCTGCTGCGTTTCGCCGTGGAAGGCGCGCGGCTCGGCACCTGGCGCTGGAACCTGGTCGACAACAGCGCCCGCTACTCGGCGCGCTCGGCGCGCCTGTTCGGCCTGCCGCCCGGCCAGGCCCTGGATCGCGCCCTGTCGTTCCGCATGATCCATCGCGACGACCGCGCGCTGGTCGCCAACACCATCGAACAAGCCATCGCCAGGCAGGGCGACTGCGAGTTCGAATTTCGCGCGGTGTGGCCCGACGGCAGCGTCCACTGGCTGATCTCGCGCGGCCATGCCCGTTATGACGAGGCGGGACGCGCGCTGTACATGGACGGCGTGATGTGGAACATCGACGCGCGCAAGGCCGCCGAGCAGGATCATCAGCGCCTCGAGGCGCAGTTCCTGCGCGCGCAGAAGATGGAGGCCATCGGTCAGTTGGCCGGCGGCATCGCCCACGACTTCAACAACATCCTGACCGGTGTGCTGGGCTACGCCAAGCTGGCGCTGGCCAACAAGCAGCTCGACGCCGACAGCAAGGTGCGCGGCTACCTGCACGAGATCGTGGTCGGCGCCGAGCGCGCCGCCGACCTCGTGCAGAAGATGCAGATCTTCAGTCGCGGCCCGCGCAGCGGCGAGCTGGACGCCACGCTCAGCACGCGCGCGGTGATTGAAGAGATAGTGAAGCTGCTGCGCGCCGCGCTACCGGCTACGCTCACCATCGACGAGACGCTGGAAGACATCCCCGAACTGCCGATAGCGCCGGCCGACATGCACCAGCTGTTGTTCAATCTCGCCATCAACGCGCGCGACGCCATTCGCGAAGTGCGGGATGTCGGGCGCATGACGGTGGTGCTGCGTGCACCACGCGCACTGGATACGACCTGCAGTGACTGCCGCGCACATTTCAGCGGCCGCTACGTCGAACTCGCGGTACGCGACGACGGCTGCGGCATCGCCGCCGAGTGCGTGCCGCAGATCTTCGAGCCCTTCTACACCACCAAGGAGGTCGGCAAGGGCACCGGCCTCGGCATGTCGGTGGTGCACGGCATCATGCACGGCCTGGGCGGCCACATCATCGTCGAATCTCGCATCGGCGAGGGCACCCTGATCCGCCTGTTGTTCCCGACGTAAGACGCCGGCGCGGGGTTCAGCGCTGCGCCGGCGGCAGCCCGGCGAGGTGCGCCGCGAACACGCGATGGGCCGCGATGTCGACCGGCCGATGCTTGACCGTGGTGCTGGCCGGATCGGCGCCGAGGTAATTGCCGCCCTTGCGATCCTCGCGCGGCCGTATCGGTCGCGCGCACAAGCCGCCGCCGCAGTTGGGACACACGTTGTCCAGCACTTCCTCCACGCAGCGCCGACAGAAGGTGCATTCATAGCTGCAGATCATGGCCTCTTCGCTGTCGGGCGGCAGCGCGCGGTTGCAGTGTTCGCAGGTCGGTCGCAATTCGAGCATGGTCTTGGCTCCGGACTGTGGGTCAGACTTCAGTCTGACACTCGATGCTGAGGTACGCATGCGGGCCAGCTACTGCGCGCGCGATGCTCGAGATGGGCCTCGAGCCGTTCGAGTTCGGGCCCGAACAAACCCAGCACCTGCTCGCGGATCGCGGCCGGCGCGGTGGCGGGCGAGCCGCAGTCGAAGGGCGGCGCCGGCTGGTACTCCAGCAGCAGTTGAATGGTCTGCGCGAGCGGCGCGCCGCCCACTTCGGCCACCACCGTCAACGCGAAATCGATGCCGGCGGTGACGCCGCCGCCGGTGATGCGATTGCCGTCCACCACCACCCGTGCCGTTTCCACCGCGACTTTCTCGTAACGACGCAAGTGCGGCAGGCAGGCCCAATGGGTGGTGGCGCGATAACCGTCGAGCAGGCCCGCCTCGGCCAGGATCAGGGCGCCGGTGCACACCGACGTCACGTAGCGCGCACCGCCGCCCAGGCGTTGCAGGCAAGCCTGGGTGCGCGCGTCGCGCATCGGTCCCAGCACATCGCCGGCGCCCGGCACCACCAGGATGTCGAGCGGCGGACAATCGTCGAAATCATGATCGGGCGTGAGACGCGCGCCGCAATCGCTCAGCACCGGCGTCTTGTCACGCGCGAACGTGAAGGCATGGAATTGCGGCACGAAGGCGAACACCTGCAACGGGCCGAAGCCGTCCAGCATGGTCATGCCGTCGAACAACAGGATGCCGACCTTGAGACGTGTATCCATCAGTGTTTGCTCCGCGTTGAGCTTGGGGATGTGGGGGACGATTCGAAACGCGTGCGGTAATCGCGCGGGTTGACACCGAGGCGCCGCAGGAAAGCGCGGCGCAGGCGCTCGCTGGCGCCGAGGCCGCAGGCGCCGGCCACGCTGTCTACCGAATGCTCGCCGCGTTCCAGGTAGCGACGCGCGGCTTCGATGCGCAGGCCTTCGACGAAGCGCGCCGGCGTCACGCCGAGCTCGGCCTGGAAGACCCGCGCGAAATGGCGCGGGCTCATGGCCATGCGCGCGGCCAGCGCGTTGACGCTGAGATCTTCATCGAGGTGCGCGGGCATCCACGCGCACAGCTCGGCCAGCGTGCCGCGGCTGGGCGCGCGCGGCGGCAGCAGCGTGCTGAACTGTGACTGGCCGCCGGGGCGCCTGGCATACAGCAACCAGCGTCGCGCTATTTCGAGCGCCAGCGCCGACCCGTGTTCCTGTTCGACAAGGTGCAGGGCGAGGTCCATGCCGGCGGTCACGCCGGCCGAGCAGTAGTACTTGCCGTCGTTGACGAAGATCGCCTCGGCGTCGAGCTCGACGGCCGGAAAGCGCGCGCGAAAATCCGCGCTGTAGGCCCAGTGGGTGGCGGCGCGTCGGCCGTCGAGCAGGCCGGCCGCGGCGAGCAGGAAACTGCCGGTGCAGATCGACACCACGCGCCGCGCGCGCTCAGCCTGGCGCGCGATGAAGCGCAGCAGCGCGGGACGTGTCAGCGCCTGCTCGACACCCACGCCGCCCGGCACCAGCAGCGTGTCGATGGCGATGCGCGTGGCGCTGGCCAAGGGTTCGCTGTCGAGGCTGAGACCGCTCGGGAAGGTGCGCACCAGGCCGCCGTGTTCGGACACCGTCAAGGCGCGTTGCCGACCTTGGCGTGTGCGCGCGCCGGCCGCGCACAGGATGTCCAGCGGCCCGGCGATGTCGAGCACTTCGGCGTCCTCGAACGCCAGCATGACCAGCGCACCGCGCGGCGCGGCGGGTGATGGGGTGGCACGGCTTGGTGTTTTCATGGCGCCAGCATGGCCTCGCGGCGGTATGGCAGCAATGACTTCCTGCCCACCATTTCTGCCATCACCGACCGGCGCGCGCCTGCCTTTCGCCGCGCGCCTCGACTTGCTACGCTCCGACTGTAGCGGCCCTCCGCGGGAGGCCGTCCCAGGGGAGCCCGTCCACGTGCTGGATATCGATCTTCGCGAGTTTGCCAAGGCGCGTCGCCAGGCCATCATGGCAGCCGCCGACAACCGCCTCGATGCCCAGCAGGGCGGCCGCGCCATCGTCAAGTACGTGAGCGGCGCGGTCGATGAGCTCATCGTCGACCTGTGGCGACGGGTGGCGGGCGATGCGGCACGCGGCGTCGACGTGGTGGCGGTAGGCGGCTACGGGCGCGCCGAACTGTGCCCGCATTCCGATTGGGATCTCTTGTTCCTGGTGCCGAACGCCGACGACGCGCGCGTCGACGCGGCGATCAAGACCTTCGGCCAGACGGTGTGGGACAGCGGCGCCCATCTCGGCCACGCGGTGCGCACCGTCAAGGAGGCGCGCAAGTTTGCCCGCGACAATCACCAGGCGCGCACCGCGCTGCTCGAATCGCGCATGGTCAGCGGCAGCGGCGCGCTCTACGCCGAACTGTTGAAGAGCAGCGGCCAGCAGCACTGGAGTCGCCGCGAACGCATCGAGTTCTGCACCCTCAAGATAGACGAATGCACCGATCGGCGCCGTGCCCAGGGCGATACCGCGTTCTGCATGGAACCGGAACTCAAGAACGGCAAGGGCGCGCTGCGTGACGTCAGCACCATCTTCTGGTTGTCGATGGCCTGGTACGGCGTGCCGACCGCGCGCGAGCTGATTGGCCAGGGACTGGTGTCGGACGACGAGTTCAACGCCTTCGTGAAGAGCCGCGATTTCCTGTGGCGGGTGCGCAGCGCACTGCATCTCGCCACCGGTCGCGAGACCGACAAGCTGCGCTTCGATCTGCAGCCCGAACTCGCGGCGCGTTTCCGCTATCGCGACAGCGAACGCTCGAGCGCGGTGGAACGCTTCCTCAAGAATTATTTCCTCAACGTGCGCACCATCGCCGACCTGGCGGACATCTTCCTGCTGCACTTCGAAGAGCAGATCAAGCCCGGCGGCCGCCTGCGTCGGCGGCGCAGGCTCGACGGCGGTATCGAGGTGCATGGCAGCGAGGTCGGCGTGTACGACGTCGACGCCTTTGCCGCCGATCCGCACAATCTCATCCGCATTTTCGTCGAGGCGCAGAAAGAGCGGCGCTTCCTCAACAGCCGCGCGCTGCGCATCGTGCGCAAACATGCACGCCTGGTCGATGCCGCGCTGCGCGTGTCGACGCGCGCCAACGACATGCTGATCGCGATCCTGCGTTCGCCGCGCAATGTCGCGACCGCGCTGCGCCAGATGCACGAGACCGGCGTGCTGGGGCGCCTGATCCCCGACTTCGGGCGCATCACCGGCCACTGCCAGTTCGATCGCTACCATCACTACACGGTGGACGCGCACACCATCCGCGCCATCGACATCCTGCGTGATTTCCGCCTCGGCGAAGGCCAGTTCATCACCATGCCGCTGGCCTCGAAACTGATGCCGGCGCTGGAGCGGCCCGAGCTTTTGTATATCGGCTTGCTATACCACGACATCGCCAAGGGCCGCGGCGGCGATCATTCCGAGATCGGCGAGAACCTCGCGCGGCGTTTCTGCCGGCGCCTGGGCTTGTCCCACGACGACGGCGAACTGGTGGCGTGGCTGGTGCTGCACCACCTGCGTTTTTCCAAGACCGCCCAGCACTACGATCTGTCCGACGTCGGCGTGATTGCCGAGTTCTGCCGCTTCGTCGGCGATCACGAGCGCCTGGTCTACCTGTTCCTGTTGACGGTCGCCGACGTCACGGCGGTCGGGCCGGGCGTGTGGACGGACTGGAAGGGCACGCTGTTCGCGCAGCTCTATCGCGCCGCCGATGCCTTCCTGCGCACCGGCCAGGTATTGCCGGCCGATCACGCCGAGCGCCTGCAGTCGCGGCGCGACAGCGTGCTGGGTCTCGCCGGCCCCGCCGAGCGCGATACCGTCGCGACCTCGCTGGCGGCGGTATCGAATTCACTGATGCTGCATTTCCCGCCGGCGCGCCTGTTGGACCTGTGTCGCCTGCTGGCGCGCGACAGCGGCGCCCATCTCGAGGTCAACGAATCGATGGGCTACACCCAGGTGCTGGCCTGGGGACACGACAGGCCCAAGCTCTTTTCCCATCTCACCGCCGCGCTCGCCAACGCCAACACCAAGGCCCTGACCGCCCACGCCTACGCCTTGCGCGACGGACGCATCCTCGATGAATTCCACATCACCGATGCCAACGACGTGGCGGTGAGCGAGCGCGACCAGATGGAACGTTTGCGTCGGCGCCTGGAAGCGGTGCTGGCCGGCGAGGAGCCGCCCGCCATCAAGCGCCCGGCCAAGCCCGACGTGTTGATGAAGGCGCTGCCGGTCGAGGTGCGCAGCCTCGAGGCCGCCGCCAAGTCGGTGACCGCCATCGAGGTGGTGGCGGCCGATCGCAAGGGCTTGCTCGCGACCCTCGCCGCCGCCATCGCCGACGCCGGCGTCGACCTGCGCGGCGCCAATATCGCGACCTTCGGTGAAAAGGCGGTCGACGTGTTCTTCGTGCACGATGGCCACGGCCAGAAGCTCGCCGATGCCGACGTCGAACGACTGATCGAAAAGCTGCAACTAGCGGCGGAATTGAATCCGCCGGAAAGCGCCGCGGCCTGACCGCCGGCGCACCGATTCCTTTGGGGGGAGACCAGCGTGACCGTCGTCACCACTGTTGAAGATCTGCGCGTATTGATGAAGAAGCGCGTGCCGCGCATGTTCTATGACTACGTCGACACCGGCTCGTGGACCGAGAGCACCTACCGCGCCAACGAAGCGGATTTCAAGCCGCTGAAGTTCCGCCAGCGGGTGGCGGTCAACATGGAGAACCGCTCGCTGCGCACCACCATGATCGGCCAGGACGTGGCGATGCCGGTCGCGATCGCGCCCACCGGCTCGACCGGCATGATGCATGCCGACGGCGAGATCCTGGCGGCGCGCGCGGCCGAGAAGTTCGGCATTCCGTTCACGCTCTCGACCATGAGCATCTGCTCGATTGAAGACATCGCCGCGCATACCAAGGCGCCGTTCTGGTTCCAGCTCTACGTGATGCGCGATCGCGCTTTCGTCGAAGGCCTCATCGATCGCGCCAAGGCCGCCGGCTGTTCGGCCTTGATGTTGACACTGGATCTGCAGGTGCTGGGCCAGCGCCATCGCGACATCAAGAACGGCCTGTCGACGCCGGTCAAGCCGACGCTCGCCAACCTGCTCAATCTCGCCCTGCATCCGCGCTGGTGCTTAGGGATGCTCGGCACCCGGCGCCGCAACTTCGGCAACATCGTTGGCCACGTGAAGGACGTCGACAACATCGGCTCGCTCGGTGAGTGGACCGCGCGCCAGTTCGATCCGCGCCTGTCGTGGGCCGATGTCGAATGGATCAAGCAGCGCTGGGGCGGCAAGCTGATCCTGAAAGGCATCATGGACGTCGAAGACGCACGCCTGGCCGCGGACAGCGGCGCCGATGCGCTGATCGTGTCCAATCACGGCGGCCGTCAGCTCGATGGCGCACCGAGTTCAATCTCGGCGCTGCCCGCCATCGCCGACGCCGTCGGTTCGCGCATCGAAGTGTGGATGGACGGCGGCATACGCAGCGGCCAGGACGTGCTGAAGGCCTGGGCGCTGGGCGCGCGCGGCACGCTGATCGGCCGCTCGTTTCTCTATGGCCTGGGCGCGCTGGGTGAAGTGGGCGTGGCCAAGGCGCTCGAGATCATCGCGCGCGAACTCGAACTCAGCATGGCGTTCTGCGGCCATACCGATATCAACCGCGTGGATTCGAAGATCCTGATCCCGTAGGCGCGAATTTATTCGCACATTCGCTGCATGCCGAGCCGCCAATGCCACGAATGTCAGACTGAAGTCTGACCCACAAGAGAAGTAGTCATCAGGCCTGTGGGTCAGACTTCAGTCTGACATTGGCACCCGGGCCCGCCTGACGCATTGGAACGTGCGAATGAATTCGCACCTACAGGGCCTCCGCATTCAGAAGGTCTCGATCTCCCACGCGTTCTCGCCATCGCGCATGAATCGCCGAACATCCGCCAGCGCAAGCGTCACACCGGCCTCGCGATAGGGATTGGCGAGCGCCTGCCCCGTCAATGGCGCGCCGTTGAGACGCACGCTCTTCACGCCATGTCCCCGCGTGCCGACGCGATAGGTGTAGCGACAATCGTGGCCGGCGAGCGGCAGGCTGACGGCCAGCCCATCCAGCGATGTCGGCATCACCGGGTCGATGTGCAGATCGCGGCCGGCGAGTCTCAAGCCCAACAGGCTGCGAATGAGGATGGCGATGGCGAGACCGGGGCCGCTCGAATACACGCGCCAGCCGCCGTCAAAGGCAATCTCGCCGCGCGCGATGCGGCCGTAGTCCTCGAAGGCCGCGTAGCGATCGGGGAAGGCGGCGTCGGAACTCGAGTAATAGCAATGGGACGGGCGCGGCGACGCGCCCGGCAGGCGTTGCGCGAGACCGATGGGATTGACCAGGTTGAGCGCGGCAAAGAATGCGTCGGCGCGGCCGACATGGGCCAGCGCCTCGGCATAGCGCAGGTGGGCGTGGGTGTACATGAGGCCGATCTCGCGGCCGAAGAACGCCGCGCTCTCGGCGCGTTGGAACAGGCTGGTCGGGCCGCCGCGATAGCGCATGGGCTTGTCGAACAGGCGCGCGCCGTCGGGGCCGAGCAGGTGCTGCTCGATGAGCGCCAGGTGCCGCGCGGCCTGGGGAGGCGTGAGGATGCCGCTCAGGATCGCATGGGGAATCGGCAGCATGCTGTAGTGCAGGCCGGTCAGCGTGTCGCGTGGATGCAGGAGATAGTCACGACTGCCATCGGCGCGGGTGTGCATGTAACCGGGCACCACCTCGTCGATCACCAGCAGCCGCTGGAAATCCTGTTCGATGCGGCGCGCCATCTCACGCAGGGAATCGGCGCGCGCGGCGTGGGCGCCGCCGCCGAGGCTCGCGGCCAGGGTGTTCAACATCTGGAAATGCAGGGTCACGGTCCAGGCACTGCACAGCTCGTCGCGCAGCTGCGCCGAGGCCGGCTGCATCGAGTCGTTCCAGTCACCATGGCCGTAGGCGATGAGCAAGGTACCGGGCAGGCAGTGCGCCTCGATATGGGCGAGTGCGCGCTCGACGTGTTGCCACAGCGTCGGCACGCCGTCGCCGGCCTGGTGAAACGCCACACGCTCGTCGAGGAACGCCAGATCGTGACTCGCCTCCAGATACCGCGCCAGCGCCATCAAGGGCCAGAAGATGATGTCGCCATGGGAATCGCCGGCGCGAATCTCGCGCTCGCGCTGGAAGAACGTGAACCACTGCGGCCAGTCGCCGGCCTCGTTCTGGGCGGCGAACACGCGCAGCAGCAGGTCGCGCGCCGGCGAGAGCTGGCCGAGCGCCAGCAGCATCTCCAGCGGACCCTGGCAGATGTCGCGCGAGCCCCAGCCGCCGCCGGTGAATTGTTCGAGTCCGCGCGGCGCGAGGTAATGCACCAGCGCGTTGTCGGCGAACCACGGCAGCACGGCCGACCATTGGCGGATTTCCTGCGCCTGCGCGCTGTGCGGCGCGATGTCGAGCCGCATGGCGTTCGCCATCGCCACCGGCGCGCCTAACAGCGACGCCGCGATCGGCGGCGCGTCGAGCAGCTCGCCTGTGAACGTGAAGCGCGCGGCGATGCACGGCGCGGTGCGCAGGCACACATAGGGCGTGTCGTGGGCCTGTCCGTCGTCGAACAGCAGCTCATCGCCGCCGCAGGCTTCGAGCACGGTGTCAGCGGCGGCGCGCAAACGGAAGCCACGCGTGCCGAAGCGCGCGGCGACGGCGCTACCGGCGTGGGCATGCATGAATACGTCCTGGCCTTCACGCCGCCACGCGACGGCGCCGGTATCAGCGCCATCGTCATCGTCGAGCGCGATGTGGTTGGCGAGCAGCACGCGCAGCGGCGTGCCGCGCCGCACGTGGAATTCGACATCGATGCGATGCGCGACTTCATCGGCGCGCGTTTCGACTTCGAGCTCGTGCTCGGCATCGCGATAGAACCAGCGACAGCCGCGCGGCGTGACGGTCCATGCCGACGGCTGGTCGAGCAGGCGCCAGCCGCCCTGCTGTTCGACGAACGCGCGCTGGCCGAGCGCGCGGAACAGGCCGAGATAGCCGCGCGCCGACGACAGCAGTCGATTGATGCCGACATGGCCCTGGGTCAGCATGGAATTGAACACGCCGCCCATCAGCACGGTGCTGGTCAGCGCACCTTCGTCCGGCACCAGTGCGCCACCGCTGCGCAGGATCTGGGCATGGGCGCGCTGCACGGCGTTCTCCTTGGCCGGCGATACCCAGTGCAGGTCGCCGGCATGGAAGCTCGCGATGGTCTCGGCGCCGCGCTTTTCTTCGACCCGCGGCGCGCCGAGCTCCGCGACGAAGGACGCCAGCGGCGCGGCCTCGGCGGTAAACAGCGGCGCGCTGGTGAAGAGCGTGCGTGGCAGCGCGACCAGCGTGACGGTCGATGCCATCTCGGTATCGGGCTGTGCTTCCGGCAGCGCGCGCGCGGCCTGCAGGCGCTCGAGATCGGCGCCGCCGCTGGCGCTCGCATGGTCGGCCTCGAAGCAGCCGACGAAGCCGCGTTGCGCGCTCATGCCCGGCGCGAGTGTGAGCGGCGCGTCCTGCAGGCAGACCAGTGCGTGTTCGTGTTGCAGGCGCATGCCGGCCAGGCCGTCGACCAGCGCGACGGCCTCGGCGCCGGCGCGCGTTGCCGTACCGTGAAACTGCAGTGCATCGGTCGAATAGCTGACCGCGCGATGCAGCGAGGCGATGAGACACCAGGGATGACGGCCGCCCATGGCGAGGTTCTGGCGCGTGGCGATGACGCGACCGTGCGCGGCGTCGAACAGCGGCGTGTGGTCGAGATACTGGCTCGCGAAGTATTCGCTGGTGCGGATGAAGTTGTAGTCGGCGAGCCCGAGATCCTGGCTGTGGATGACATCGACCGTCAGCGCATGCGTGTTGCCATTGCGCAGCGCGACGTGCCAGAACCAGGTTGCGCTGTCCTGCGCCAGGCGCAGGCTGACGCGATAGCTCAAGCCCTGCCACACACCGCGCACGGCAAAGCCATCGTCCCCTAGTTCGAGGCGCGAGGGGCTGCGCGGCCCGAGCAGCGCGGTCGCCGCCGGACTGCCGCCGAGACGGCGCAGGTAGAGATTGCACGGCCCGCCTTCCATGGCGTTGCCGCGAAACAGGTTGAGCATCAGCGCTTCGTGATCGATGCGCGTCACCGTGGCGTTGGCGTCGACGGTGAAGCGCAGTCCGGCGGCGTTGGTGAGCGTGCGGCGGGTCATGGCTGATCTCCACATACAAAAACAATATGCGCGGGCAGCGCGTGGCAACGCCAGGAGGCCTGGTCGAAATCGTGCCGCGCGATGCCGTTGACGGTCAGCGCGCGCAGCGGCGCCGGTAACGGTGGGCGCAGCACCAGGCCACCGGCCGGCAGCGTGATGCCCGCGTCGACATGCATCTCCACGCGCTGCGCGTCGAGGCGGCGCAGGCGGTAGCTGAGTGGGCCGTGATGCGTGGCGAGCGCGGTGACGGTCACGCCCTCGTCGTGCAACCACGCTCCGTCGACGCCGGCCGCCAGCACCAGGCTCGCGTCGTCATGGTGCTCGTAGGCGAAGGCGCTGGTCAGGGCGTGGATGTATTCGGCGCCTATCCAGCTATGCGGCAGGTCACCGAGGAAGGCCGGCGCGTCGTAGTCGCGCCACGATTGTTCGGGCCACTGGCGCCACGCGGCGGGGCGGCAGTCGGCCAGCAAGGCATGCAAGACCGCCAGCGCGTCGTCGCGCCGCCCGAGGCGCAGCAGGGCGCCGACGATGCGGATCTCGTAGGCGCTGTAATTGCTCCAGCGCGTGCTGTCGCTGCGTTCGGCGCGGATCGCGAGGTAACGGTCGAAAGTCGCGTCCAGCGCCGCGCGCGGCAGACCGTCGCCGTCATCGGCGACCGTCAATGCAATGGCGATGGCGGTGGCGTCGAAATCGCCGAGTTCGACCGAGCCCGGAATGAAGTCGATGCCGTGGGTGGCCATGCTGCGCGCAAGCGACGCATGCAGGTCGGTGCGGAATTCAACGGCGAGCGCCGTAATGCGCCGCGCCTCGTGTTCGTCGCCGGCCTGCGCGGCCAGCCACGCGACATCGCGCAGGCCGCGCAGCGCCCAGAAATCGTCCCAGTAGGCGTGTACCGGCTGCGCCATGTAGCCTTCGTGGCTCATGGACTCGGGCAGCAGTCCGAAGCAGGCGGTGTCTCGATACTGCTCGTCCAGGCGTCGTGCACGCAGGCTTTCCAGGCGCGCCAGCACGCGCTGCGCGCGCGGCCATTGGCGGGCGAGGAAGGCCGGGTCAGGCGCGAGGCGCAGCGCTTCGGCGACGCCGTGCAGGTACTGGCCATAGGCGTCGTATTCCGGCAGCCATTCGGCGCCATCGTCATCGACGCAGTCCGGCAGTTCACCATCGTCGCGTTGGAAGGGTCCGTACCAGTCGAGCAGGCGCTTCAGCGGCTCCACCATGCCAAGGCGCGCCAGGGCCGTGCCCATGCCGACCGCGTCGCGCAGGTAGGCGCGCGTGTAACGACGCGGGCCGGGCTGCAGGCGCGCATCGCGACGATTGACGAGGATGTGCGCCGCGGCGGTGAGCAGGGTCAGGACCGGCGCGCGCTGCGCGGCGGGCAGGCGCAGCGGCGCCACGCCCAGGCGGCTGCGCCATTCATCGGCGGCGTGCGCATGGGCGAGCGCCGCGTCCGTGCACGACGGATTGCCGCCGGCCGCTGCGACCCGGGCGTGGATGTCGATGCTTTGCCCGGCCGCCAGCGTGCGGCTGAACACCAGGCCCGCGCTGGCCAAGCCTGCGTCATCGCGGACTTCGCAGGCCGCGAAGCCCTGCGCGCCACGCAAGGCTTCGAGCAGCGACTCGCCGGCGCCATGCTCGGCGACGACGGCGTCGGCGGCGGGCGTCACCGCCAGCCGGCGCGCGTGGTTGACCGTCAGCCCGTCTCTGTCGGCGGCCAGGTGATGCAGCGACGTGATGCCGCCGTGGCCCTGCCATTGCTGCCAGATCGGCGTCACCAGGAACGGCCGCACCACGAGCTGCAGGGCGAAGGTTTCGGCCGCGCTGCCGTGATGGCTGAGCCGGTAGCGCACATGGAGGGCGCTGTCCTCGCCGCTGCCCAGCATCACCGGCGCGATGTCGAGCGTGAAGCCCGGGCCGCGCCAGCGTACGCGCGGCAGCGGCAGGCAATCGTCCTCGAGGGAGGCTTCGAGTTCGACATCGGCCCAGGTGAAGAGCGTGGTACCTGCCGCGACGAACGGCTCGACGGCGAAATCGCCGCCATCGACTTCGACCAGGCCCTCGGTGTTGATCAAGGCCACGCCCGAGCCGCCGGCGGCGCCGGTCACCGTCCAGTAGCTCTGCTGCTCGCGCAGCGCCTTGGGATAGACGCCGGGCGCCGCTTCCAGCGCCATGGACGCGAGGCCGTCGTAAAGATTCGGCGCGTAGTACCAGGGCGCGAACGCGATGTGACGCACGGCCGCGCGCGCGGCGCCGCCGTCGACGCGCAACCTCAGGCCGGTGCTGCGCGTGTCCGGCAACAGCACCGTGCTGCGCGGTCCCGGGCGCTGCTCGCTGCGATGGCGGCATTGCCACGCGCCATCGGCATCACGCACGTCGATGGCATGGGCGACCGGCAGGGCGTCACGCCGCCAGTCGATGTGCACGGCGCTGAAGGCGCGCTCGCCGCCGAAGTCCAGGCAGAGGGACTGTTCGCCGGCCGCCGCGCTTTGCCAATGGCGCGGGTCGTCGACGAGTACGTCGATGGCGGGATGCGCGGCCTCGGCGCTGGACGCGTGCACGCGCGGCGTCGCGTCATAGGTGAGATCGCACAGGCGCAGATTACGCAGGCTGAGCGTGCCGCGGCCGCTGCCGACCACCGCTATCTCCAGCGCATCGCAGTGCGCCAGTCGCCGCGTGCGCCGCGCGCCCCAGGCATAGATGATGTCGCGCGCCGCGATGTGCCATGGCGTCCACGCGACGCCCAGCTCGAAATGCTCATCGCGCAGCCGCCACACGTTGGCCAGGCTGTCGTCCACCAGCTTGAATTCGACGATGTGCTGCCCGCCGTGGCCACGACGTTCGAGCGTGAAGGCGTAGTCTTCGGGCAGGGTCAGTGCCAGCGCGCGTCGCGCGATGACGAAGCCGCCGCCGGCGAGATCGTAGTCGAGATGCATGATGCAGCCGTCGCCGTCACGCGCGTGGCGCAACTGCAAGCGCGCCGCGCCGGGCGCGATCGCCTGCCACGGCGCGAGATCGCAAAAGTCGTCGAGCAGGGTGTCCTTGCCGGTCACGCGCGACCGCCATGCTCCGGCAGCATTTTGCCGTGGGCCACGCGCCGCAGCTGCCAGGAACCACCTTCGGCGAGATCGAGCACCAGGTCGAAGTGCTCGAGATCCTGCGTTTCGGGTTCCAGCGCGATGTAGGTGATGCCGCGTTGCGCGAACAGGTCCAGTATGTGGTTGATGGTGTGCCGCTCGAGCGTCACGCTCAGGCGTTCCAGCATCACGAAGCGCGGTCGCGCCAGCAGCACGTGGGCGCATACCAGGAGCTGCTGTTCGCCGATGGTCAGCAGCGAAGTCCACTTCTGCTCGGTGTCGATGTCCACGCAGCGCGCCAGCACCGCCTCCAGGCCGACCATGCGCAGGGTCGCGAGCACGGTGTCGCGAAACGATTCCACGTCCGCCTGCTCGCGATCGTCGGCCAGCAGTACTTCGAGCAAGGTGCCGTCGGGCAAGTAGGGTTGTTCGGTGACGAACATCATCTGTTCATTGCGCGGGCGGATGATGCGGCCGCGGCCCCAGTTGCGGATGCCGGCGGTGGTGCGCATCAGCACCGAGCGCACGTCGTTCTGTGCGCCGCGCACCAACAGGCACGCGCCCGGCAGCAGCACCAGGTTCAGGTCGGCGATCAGGATGCGATGGCGATGGGCCGACAGCATGGTGACGTTCTCGAACGCCAGGCGCCCATCGTCCTCGACGGTGGTGATGCCGTGATGCGGATCGTGGTCGCCGTTGTCGATGGCCATGATCAACGCGTCGAGACGTGCCACCACCGCCGCCAGCGACGACAGCAGCTGGGTTTGGGTGACGATCAGCGAGAACGCGCCCAGCAGGTGGGTGAAGGCCACCGCCGACTGCGTGATGACGCCGAACTCGATATCGCCGCGCATGAACAGCGGCGCCACCATCAGCGCCGGGATGATCTGGATGAGCCAGTTGTAACCGGTGGTGAAGAAGCTCAGGTTGCGCTGGACCACGATCACGCGGCCGGCGTTTTCCACCAGGTGGTCGAGATGGCGGCGCAGGTGGCCGGAGAAATTGCCTTCGCGGCCGGTCAGCGCCACCAGCGCGGCATTCTCCTTGACGTGCACCAGGGCCGCGCGAAAGTCCGCTTCGCGGTCGAGCTGCTGGTAATTCAAACGCACCAGCGGGCGCCCGAGCAGCAGGCTGAGCAAGGTGCCGACGGCCGCGTACAGCACGCCAACACCGAACAGCGCGGGGCTGATGGTCCACAGCACGGCGGCGAAAGACACCACCGTCAGGCTGCCGTTGAAGATCATCAGCACGAAGGACAGGGTGACGGTGGTGAACGACCTGACATCCTCGGCGATGCGCTGGTCCGGGTTCTCGATGCCGGCCACCGTCGCGACCTTGAGATAATTGCGCCGCGCCATGTAACGCTCGAGCAGGCGCGTGGTGGCCCAGTTGCGCCACACCAGGCTCAGGCGATCCTCGTAATAGCGGCCCAGCACCGAGCACAGCGTGGCGACCGCGAACACGCCCACCCACACCAGCGCCTGGGCGACGAAGGCCGGGTGGTTGCGTTCGGCGAGCGCGGTCATGAAGTTGCGCCCGACGTAGCTGTTGACCACGTTCAGGCCGTTGCAGGCGAGCGCGAACAGGATCACGACCGCGAACAGGGTGCGCGCCATGAGGCCCGCATCGGGCGCGCGCGCGAAGGCGTGGATCTGGGCCAGCCAGTGCTGCCAGGTCTCGCGGGTGAAGGTGATTTCGGGGCGCGGAGTCACGAAGCGGGAGTGGACCGGCGGACAGCGTCCGTGCGAAGCGCGCGCCGCGGCGTGGGCCGACAGCGCGCGTTGCGGTTACAGGGTGATGAAGCCGCGCCGCACCGCGATGGTGACAGCGTGGGTGCGATCGTTGGCGTTGAGTTTCACCATGATGTTGCGCACGTGCATCTTCACGGTTTCTTCGCTGATCGAAAGCTTGTGAGCGATTTCGCGGTTGCGATGGCCGCCGGCGATGAGCTTCAACACTTCGAGTTCGCGCGCCGACAGGTTCTTGTCGGTCAGGTGCTCGGCGATGTGGGTGGCGACGCGCTCCGGGATGCGGGTCTTGCCGGCGTTGACGCTGCGGATGATGTCCAGCAGTTCCGACATCGCCATGCCCTTCAGCACGTAGCCCTTGGCGCCGGCGTTGAGCGTGCGCTGCATGGGCACGTCGCCGGTCTCGGTGGTCAGCACCACGATGCGGGCATCGGGGAACTCGGCGCGGATGGCGGCGATGGCCTCGGTGCCCGAGATGCCCGGCAGGCGCAGGTCCATGAGCGTGACATCGGGCCGGTGGGTGCGGAATTTCTCGATCGCTTCCTCGCCGGTGCCGGCCTCGGCCACCAGCTCGAAGCCGGGGTCATTGGCCAGGACCGCGGACAGTCCTTCGCGGAATATCGGGTGATCGTCCACGCACATGACGCGGATCGGCGAGGGGGTGATGTTTTGTGCCAACACGTGCTGTCCTTCAGTCGAGATATGCCGAGGCGCCCGGCAGGGTCAATGTTACCGCGGTCCCACCGCACTGTCGCCGCTGCAATTGCAGTTGCGCACCGATGGTCGCGGCGCGTTCGCGCATGCCGCGGATGCCGTAATGGCCTGGTCGGCCGTGGGTCATGAATTCTTCGCGGATGCCGGCGCCGTCGTCGCTGACCTCGACCGTGAGGTCGTCGCCGAAATGCACGTGCAGGCGGATCACCCGCGCGCTGGCGTGACGCACCGCGTTCAGGCCGGCCTCGCGGCAGATGACCTGGATCTCGCTCGAGATGCTGGGATGGATGTTGCGTTCCATGCCTTCGATTTCCACCACGCAGCGCGCGTCGGATTCGGTGGTGAGTTCGGCGCTGAGGTTGTCGAGACCGGCCGACAGTTCATAGACGCCATGGGACGACGAGCGCAACAGCGACAGCACTTCGCGGCCTTCGGTCACCGCGTGGCCCGACGCCGCCAGCGCGCGGGTGAACAGGTCCGCCGCCGACGGGTCGCCGGCCTTCACCCTTTCCAGCCCCGCTTCCAGCATGAACTGCATGCCTTGCACGCTCTGCAGCAGGGTGTCGTGCAGATCACGCGCGATGCGCAGGCGCTCTTCCTGCTGCGCCACGCGCGCGCGGGTCTGCAGGGCCTTGATGCGGGCATCCTCCTGCTGGTGGGCGAAGGCCTCGCCCAGCGCGCGCATGATCTGATCGGCCAGCATGCGGAAGAAGGTGATGTGATCGTCGTCCAGTCGCTTGTGCGGACTGACGCCCGCCACCACGATGGCGCGCGGCGCGCGCGTGTCGGGCGACACCAGCGACAACACGGCCAGCTGTTGCGCGGGGATGCGCCACGCGCCGAGCGGCAGCGGCTGCAGGGACGGTGTGACGTCGAGAAACTGCAGCAGCGGGCGCACGTCGCGCGTGACGAAATGTGCGAGCGGCGAGGCGCTGTCGGCGCGCAGCACCGCTGGGCTCAGGGGATGATCGCTGTCGATGTTGGCGACCGCGTGCAGCTGCGCCTGGGCGCCGTCTTCGTCGCACAGGTACAGCGCGGCGAAGGGAATGTCGTAGGGGTTCTCGGTCAGCACCTCGGCGGCCACGCGCAGCGTCTCTTCGCTGCGCCGCGCGCGACGCGTGGACAGGCCCAGGCGCTGCAGGGTGTGCAGGCGCCGCTCGGCGATGACGCGCGTGGAGGTTTCCGGCACCGTGACGAACGCGCCTTCGATCTGTTCGTACTCGTTGACGATGGGCGCGTAGCTGTAGGTGCAATAGAACTCTTCGAGGTAGCCGCGGCGGTTGATGAAGCTCGGCGAATCGACGGTGCCGGAGGATTCGCCGCGATACAGGGTCGCCTCGAGCTGCGGCTGCATGATCTCGAAGATCTCCGGCCACACCACGTCGGCCGGTTGCAGAAGCGCCCACGGATGCTTGGTGCCAAGCAGCGAGGCGAAGGCGTCGTTGTACAAAAGCAGGTGCTGCGGGCCCCAGTAGATGCAGCTGCACAGGCGCGAGCCCAGGCACAGGGTGACGGCGGTGCGCATGGCGTGGGACCACTGCTCGGGCGCGCCGAGCTCGGTGTGTTCCCAATCGATCTGGCGCATGCGCATGGCCATGCCGGAGTTGCCGCTGAACAGGCGCAGACGCGAGGGCGTGGTGACGGCGGCGCCACGCCCGAAATTGCGCGGTGAACCGATGGCGGACATGGTCAGGCGCGTGCGCGCCGGCGTGCCGCCGGTGGCGTGTCGGTAGCCGCGTCCGAAGGCGCAGTGCGGCATGTGCTTGCTCTCCCCTGTGAAGGCGCCATGCGTGCGGCCGCCTGGGCCTATGGTAGACCCGTACGGCGGCGGATGCGACCGCGGGCGCGGGTTGCTCCGCGCCCTGTAGGTGCGAACCAATTGGCACATTGGGTCAGGCCGAAGCGACCCACAGGATGCTGCGGGTCAGGCACCTACAGGCGGCGCGCCGTCGTCGATGCCGCCCGTAGTAAACTCCGCCCCCCATGCGCAGAATCGTCATCACCGCCGATGATTTCGGCTTCAGCGAGTCGGTCAACGAAGCGGTCGAACGCGGCTTTCGCGATGGCGTGCTGCGCAGCGCCAGCCTCATGGTATCGGCGCCGGCGGCGGCCGACGCCATCGCGCGTGCGCGGCGTCTGCCGGGGCTCAGGGTCGGCCTGCACGTCACGGTGGTGCAGGGCCTGTCGGTGCTGCCGGCGGCCGACATCCCGCATCTCGTCGATGACCACGGGTGCTTTCCCGATAACCTGCTCAGCGCCGCCCTCGGCTGGTTCTTCCATGGCGCCACGCGCCGCGAGCTCGGGCGGGAAATCGCCGCCCAGTTCGCCGCCTTCCGCGCCACCGGCCTCACCCTCGACCACGTCGACGTGCACAACCACATGCACCTGCACCCCTCGGTGCTGAGCGAGATCATCGCCAACCTCGCCCCCGGCGAGGCGGCGGTGCGCCTGCCGCGCGAGCCCCTGGCGCAGGCCGGCGTGGCCGGCGTGCTGCTGGCGCCGTGGATTGCGCTGATGCGCGCGCGTTTGCGGCGCGCGGGGCTGGCGCATAACGATTGGCTGCTGGGCATACGCGACAGCGGGCGTGTCGACGAGGCCTGCCTGCTCGCTTATCTCGAGCACCTGCCCGCGGGCAGCGTCGAAATCCACCTGCATCCGGCGGTGACGCGCGACGCCGCGGTGGCGGCCGCCATGCCGGGCTATTTCAACGAGGCCGAGTGCGCGGCGCTGCAAAGCGCGGCGGTGGCGGCGCGGCTGCGCGCACTGGCCATCGAGCCCGGCGGTTTCAGCGACCTGTTCGATGCCGGCCTCTGAGGCCGACCAGCGACGCGGGCATTCGACCTCGGGCGCGCGCTCGGCGATGATCGCGCCAGTAATTTCAACCTCGACACATTGACGGACATTCCCATGGCTTCCATTCCCGCATCGGGCGCCGCGCGCCCGCCGGTTCCCCCCATTCGCATCGATTTCAGTGCCGAAGACCGTCGCTGGATCACCGAACGCATCGACGAAGTGCTGGCCAACGGCCAGCTCACGCTCGGCAAGTACGGTGCCGAGTTCGAAGCCGAGTTCGCCCGCCAGGCGGGCGCGAAGCACGCCATCGCGGTGAACAGCGGCACCTCGTCGCTCGAGATCATCCTGCGTGTACTGAAGGTCGAAGGACGCGACGTACTGGTGCCGGCCGACACCTTCATGGCTACCGCCACCGCCGTCATCGCCGCCGGCGGCAATCCCATCCTCATGGACAGCGATGTGCGCACCATGTCGACCACGCCCGAGGAGATCCTGCGCAAGCTGACGCCCAATACCGCCGGCATCATGATCGTGCACATCGCCGGCATCGTCACCGACGCCATGCCCGCCATCGCCCAGCTCGCCAAGGACAAGGATCTCTGGCTGGTGGAAGACGCCGCCCACGCGCACGCCTCGCGGCTCGACGGCAAACACGCCGGCACCTTCGGCATCGCCGGTTCCTTCAGCTTCTATCCGACCAAGGTCATGACCAGCGCCGAGGGCGGCATGATCGTCACCGACGATGACGATCTCGCCAGCGAAGCGCGCATCTACCGCGACCAGGGCAAGGCCAGCTTTCACCAGAACCTGCACGTGCGCATCGGCAGCAACTGGCGCATGTCCGAACCGCACGCGATCATCGGTCTGCGTCACCATGCCCACCTCGAACAGATGGTCGCCGATCGGCGCAAATGGGCGGCGCGCTACGACGCGGCTTTCGCCGCCCAGGACTTCGGTGTCACGCCCATCGCGCCACCGGCCAACTGCCACGCCAATTACTACAAGTACCCGGTGATGCTGCGCGACGGCGTCGATCGCGCGGCGCTGAAGCAATGGCTGCGCGAAAGCCACGGCGTGATCTGCGCCGGCGAGGTCTACGAAAAGCCCTTGCACCAGCATCCGGCGCTCGCGCACCTCGCCACGGCGGGCCTCGAACAGGCCGAATACCTGTGCGCGCGCCATATCTGCCTGCCGATGTTCGCGAGCATGACGGCCGAGGAAGTGGATCGCGTGCTCGAAGCGCTGGCTGACGCCAAGGCCAAGGGCATGCTGTAGGTGCGAATTTATTCGCACCTTCTTCGCTCAGGGCAAGCCATTGTCGCCAATGGCTGACAAGGTGTGCGAATTGACGGGTCGACCAGTCTGACCTGGTGATGCGATTTCAGCCCCGCATCGCGGCCCGCCAATCGAGGTGATAGGCGGCGCCGACGCCGAGCCCCAGCGCCGACCACGCGAGTTCACGCGCGCGGCGCAGGGCGGCAAGGGCGAGGCCGACTTCGGCGCTGCCGCCGAGCGCGCCGATCACGTATACCGTCACCGCTTCCACCGATCCGAGCTGGGCGGGCAGGAAGAAGGTCAGGGAGCGGATGGTGACCACCGCCGCTTCCGCCACCCAGCAATGGCTGAAGGGCAGCGCGGCATCCAGCAAGGTCAGCAGCAGCCACACTTCCGCGGCGCCGCCCAGCCAGTTCGCGAAGAACAGCAGGGTGCTGCCGGCGAAACGGCGCGGCTGCGCGCGCGCGAAGTCCGCCAACGCCGCTTCGATGTCTTCCAGGCCATGCTTGACGGCGGCGTAGCGCGCGCCGCCCCAGCGTCGTTCGAAAGCGTGCAGGGCGTGGCGCAGCCAGCGCTGGTGCAGGCCGACCATGGCGAGCGCCATCAGCGCCACGAGGGTCAGGGCCGCGCCGCTCAACATGTCGGCGATGGCCGGCGGCAGGATACCCAGCCACGCCGCGAGCAGCGCACCGATGGCGACGAACAGGGCTTCGGCCAGCGCCAGCAGGGTCTGCATCAAGAGCAGCGTGGCGGCGGCTTCGCGGTAGCCGACCGCGTAGTGCTGCTTCAACAGCCACGCCTTGATCGGTTCGCCGCCCAGCGAGCCGAACGGCATCACCACGTTCATCGCTTCGCCGACCATGTTGACCAGCCACAGCTGCCATAACCAGGCGCGGCGCACGGCGCGCCCGGTGAAGGTCAGGGCCCAGGCCCAGATCTCGGCCGCCCACGCCAGCGCGAACAGGCCCAGCACCGCCAGCGCGCCGGGTATCGACAGGCGCGTCAGCCGCTCGCCAACCGCGGCCATGTCGCTGTTCGCAATGACCAGGCCCAGCAGCGCCAGCGCAACGGCGAGCGCCAGCAGTCCGCCCAGCTTCACGCGGTCTCGTCGCGCGGCACGATGCGGCCGCCGCGCGTCAGCTTGAAGGTGTTGCCGCGCCATTCGAAGGTATTGCGGGTCAGGGCCAGCGCCCACGACGCGAGCGCCAACACGTCGCGCAGCGGCAGCCACGGCAGCGTGACGAGCGTTTCGTCGTCCTGCTGGATGCATGCCACCAGCGCGGCGCTCGCCACGCGCACCGCGACGCTCGAGCCCAGCACCAGCAGGCCGGCGCCGGACAGGCCGCTCAAGAGCGCGAACAGCAGGGCGAAGGGCACGGCGCGGGTGAGGATGGTCAGCGCGAAGCCCGGCAGGTTGGCGGCGCGGGTGTTCTGGTCCCAGTAAACCTGGTGCCGCCACCAGGCGCCAAGGTCGGCATAGTCGGGCGTGAGATCGATGGTCAGCGGCAGCAGGCGCACGTCGAGGCCGCGTTCGTGCAGGCGCCGGCCGAGTTCGTGATCCTCGACCAGGTAATCGGCGAAGGCCGCCATGCCGCCCACCGCTTCCAGGTCGCTGCGACGAAAGGCGATGGATGCGCCCAGGCAGAAGATCGCGGCGCGCGTCATGTAGGTGAAGATCACGCTCGGCATGAAGTCGGCGTTGATCGAGAGCAGGTCGAGGCGCTCGGCGAGATTGCGTGCGCCACGGATTCGATACAGGCTGCACACGAAGCCGATGCGCGGGTCGGCGAGCGGCGCCACCATGCGCCGCAAGTAATCGCGCGGCGCGAACACATCGCTGTCGCTCACCACCAGGTGCGCGTGGCGCGCGGCGCCCATGCCGATCACCATGTTCTGCACCTTGCCGTTGACGCTCGGCGGGCTTTCGCCGATCACCACCGTCACGCGCTCGGGATATTCGGCTTCGAGCTGGCGCAGCAAGGGCAGCGCCGGGTCGTCGCGGCGCTGCAGGGACATCACTATCTGCAGTTCGGGATAGTCCTGCTCGCAGAAACTGCGCAGGCCGGGTTCGAGTTCACGGTCGAGGCCATAGATCGGTTTCAGGACGGTGAGCGGCGGCAGCGGCAGCGCCGGGTCGGTGACGCGGCGGGAGTAGAAGCGCCAAGTCGCGAGCACCGTCAGCACGCTGAAAATCGAGCCGCTCACGACCGGGATCAACAGCACGAGGGTGAGCAGGGATAGGGCAGTCATACGCTTTCACCGCGGGACCGCCGCACCTTAGAACCAGCGCGCCCGCAACGCAATCGCGCCCGGGCGAGGCGGGCGCGTGAGCCAGGTACCAGGGGCAATCAGTAGCTGTCGTCCGCCGCCCAGTCACCGCGCCAGCGCGGATCGTAATGGCTGCCCTGGCGCAGGTAGCGGATGTCGGTCGACAAGCGCATCTCGTCGCTCTGGCAGTCCAGCGAGGCATGCACGATCAAAGGCGAATGGATGACGACGTCGCCGGCCGCGTAGTCGGTGACCAGCCAACGGCGGCCGGTATGTTCCGCCATCCATTTCAGGTCATGGGTGAGGGGACGGCGGTCGCCGGGGCGGTCATAGGGCGCGACATCGCGCACGCGCCGCGAAATGTCCTGCTCCTGGTGGGAATCTTCGAGATAGACGAGGCCCCCCGAGGACACCGGGCAATCACCGAGCGGCACCCACAGGGTCACGAGATCGCGGGCTTCGGCCTCGACATAGGTGCCGTCGATGTGCGCGCGCGATGAGGCCGGCCGGCCCGGCACGAAATGCCGGATGGGCGTGCGCCGCAGACGCTCCACCGGTCCGCCCAGCACCGCCTCGGCGGCGCCGCGCAGCAGCGGGTGCTCGGCGAAATCCCTGAAGAAATCCTCGCGCACGAAGTCGTAGGCGGGGTGGCCACGCGTGCCGTGGGCCGGCAGGCCTGCGGGTTCCAGGCCCGAGAACGCCGCGCGCCGGCTGTCGCCGTCCTTGACGAAACTGGCGGGGAAGCGCTGGAAATAGCGCTGGCGCATGGCCAGCACGACCTCGCGCGGCAACAGGCCGCGCAGGTAGACATAGCCATGGCTGGCAAGCTGTGCGCTCGCGCTGCCGTCGGCGAGGGAAGCCGGCGACGAGGCGTGCAGGGGGGCGACGTATTCAGGAGCGCGCGGCAGTGGAAGGCCGTTGGAGACCAGCGTCACTTGAGACATGCGTGTTGGCGATTCGCGTTGGAGTGAGGGCGCGCAGGATACACAAAAAAAGATTAGAAGTCCGTTAGATCAAGTCCTTGCGCGTGACGGGAGGGCCTGGCGCCCAGCCCGTCGGCGCGCCGCCGCGGCTAGAACACGACGGGCAGTTCGAGGTGCCGCTCGTAGACCATGTCGCGATGGGCGAGCAAGGCCGGCGTCAAGGCCTTGGCGACCTCGGGGTTGTCATTGCCATAGGCGCCGCCGCGGAACGAGGTCGCCATCGGGCATCGTTCGGGCGGCATCGGGTCGATGAGGCCGCAGAAGGTTGCCCAGTAGATGTCGACCGCCGAGAACCCGCTGCCCACCAGGTATTCGCGGCCGGCCGCCTTCTGGCTCGCGAGCTGCGCGTCGAAAGTGTTCAGGATGTCGACGATGCGCCGGGCGGCGGCCTCGGCCAGCGCCGGCGTATAGCCGTATTTCGAACCCAGGTATTCGAAGAACGCGCGGCCTTCGGCGCCGGGCGGCATGCTGGTCAAGGGCCCGTGCACCATCAACAGGCGCTTTTCCCAGGCAATGCCGTTCTCGCCGGCGAGCTCGTTGATGAGACCGAACATCAGGATGCGGTCCTTGATGCCGGCCGGGATCAGCGGCGGCTCGGGATTGAGGCGCTCGGCCAGGTTCAACTGGTCTATCCAGCTCGAGCGCGGCCGTTCATCGTTCCAGATGGCGACCGGTGCGCTGGCCTGGCCGGTCCATGCAATCAGTTCGCTCTGCGAGCCGTCCATGCCGATGGCGAGATCGGACTTGCCCTCGTCGGCGGTCACCACCGGCGTATAGGGAATGCGCTTGACGTGGAACAGGCCTTTGCAGGCTTCGCGCCAGGGTCCCGGAATGGTGTAGGCGCCCAATACCAGGCGCAGGCCGCTCATCTTGCGCGCGCTGGCGATGCTCACGTAGTCGAGCTTGGTGTCGGTGGGTTGAATGGTGGCAGACATGAATGGCGCTCCCCTTGATGACCGGATGACGGGCTTACTTGCCGTCGACGCTGAACGCCAGCAGTACGTTGCCCGGCATCCACTTGTTCCACATGGCGTAGCCCGACACCACGTAGACGTGGCCGTGGGCGATGGCGGGCCCGGGCCCGTTCAGAGAACCGCCATGGGCGGCGATGCCGTTGACGGTCTGGAATTCGCGATGGGTGTCGACGTCCCACAGCACGCGGCCGTCGGTGGTGCCGTAGGCGCGCAGGTGGCCGTCGAGACTGCCGGAGAACAGCACGCCCGGCATGGCGCTGACCGCGGCCAGCTGGCCGGTGTTGCAGCGTTCGCGGCCGGCGCAGCCGCCCTTCACCGGACCGACCTCCCAGGCCAGCTTGCCATCGGCGAGATTGACCGCCGCCACGCCGCCGGCTTCGTCGGCGGGTTTTTCCCAGGCCTCGGCGATTGCCACGTAGGCCTTCTCGCCATCGACCGCGAAGCCCCATTCGATGCCGCCGACGATGCCGCCTTCGCCGACCTTGATCTTCCAGCGCGCGGCGCCGGTGTCAGGATCGAGCGCATGCAGTTCGCCGGATTTCTGGCCGGCCAGCAGCAGGCGCTTGCCGTCCTTCAAGGTCACCAGCACCGGCGAGGCGCCGAAGTCGAGATCCGGGCCGTTGGACTTCGGGCACGCGACCTTGGCCGCGGGCGACGGGTCGGCGCAGGCGATGGTGTAGGCATCGCCGGCCAGCGCCTGGTGTATCCAGCGCATCTCGCCGCTGCTCATGGCGAGCGCCATGATGGCGTCGGATTCCGGCGCGGGCGGGTCGGAATAGCTGTCGCCGGTCGTGATGTAGAGCGTGTCGTGTTCAGGATCGAGCGTCGGCGCCGACCACACCGCCGCGCCCGACGGTCCCCATAGCTGCGCGCCCGCCGCGTTCTTGTCGCGCTTGCTGGGCGCTTCGGCGATGGTGCGGGTCTTCCAGATCTCCTTGCCGGTCGCCGCGTCGAGCGCCAGCACGCCGCCGCGGAACGTGCAGCACTCGTAATCGGGCATGGCGCCCGCCACTTCCTCCAGCGACGACAGCGGCACGAACAGGCGCCCGCCGTGGTAGACCGGCGTGCCGGTGATGCGGATGTGCGGGTGATCGTCGGCGACCATCGCCCAGCGTTCCTTGCCGGTGGCCGGGTCGAGGGCATAGACCTTGCCGCTGAGATCGCCGAAGAAGAGGTTGGCAGTGCCGTCCTCGCCCTTGGCGAGCGTCAGCGAAGTGCGCACGCCGGCGTGGGCTTCGTACACCCACAGGGCGCAGCCGCTCGCGGCATCGAGCGCGATGACGAGGCCGGAGAAGGTGCCGAAGAACAGGCGCCCATCGGCTTCCACCGGATGTCCCGACATGGTCGACACGGCCGGAATGCCGAACGCCCATTTGAGCTTGAGCCTGGGTACGTCGGCGGCCGTGAGGCCGGCGCGCGCGGCGTCCTGGAAGCGGGTGTTGGCGAGACCGTTACCCCAGCCGTTCCAGCCGCCGTCGAGATTGGCCAGCGGCTTGGCGGGCGGCGCCTTGCAGTAGGCGCTGTGCGGAATGGCGGCCGCGCCGGAGGCGAACTCGCCCAGCGACTTGCCCGAGGCATATTCGGCGATGGCGCGGCGCTGGTCGTGACCGAGCCCACGCGCATAGGGCGCCATGACGCCGGCACTGATGGTGGTGTAGATGTCCTGCGGTGGCTTTTCCTTGAGCGCGGTGCGCGACGGCATGCGCGGCAGCTCGCGGTCATGGCATCGCGCGCACGCGGCGTTGAACAAGGCCTCGCCATCGACCTTGGTGTCGGCGGCATGGGCGGCGGTCAAACCCAGGAGCAGGCACAGGCAGGACAATAGACGCACGGTACTTCTCCCCAAAAGCCCGACACGAAGGAGCGGCGATTATTGCACCATCGTCAAAGCGCTCGATAGGTAACCGATAGGGGAGCGGCTGGACGCCGGTGTACGCCCGAATACAAGTCAGACTGAAGTCTGACCCACAGGGCCGAAGTGATGCGAATTGATTGTGGGTCAGACTTCAGTCTGACTTCGATGGGTGCAAATGAATTCGCGCCCGCCGGAAATTCACCAAAGGCGAAACAGTCCCGGCAGCCAGCCCATGAGATGCGCCACCCGCACCAGTTCGCACACGGGATAGGCGAGGATGATGAGCGTGATGTCGCGAATGCCGTTCAACACGTAGCGCGGCTTGGCCGTCACTTCCGCCGGCAACACCAGGCGCGCGCCGGCGCGCGGCAGCCAGCGCGGCACGCTGCGTTTATAGGCGAGGTATTCCTCGCCGAACTGCTGTTCGAGATAGGCCTCTTCGCGTGCCACGGTGCGGCTGTAATAGGCCATGATGAAGCCGAACAGGAGCGCGGTGAGCGTGACGCTGGCGGTCACGAGTCCGACGCCGAGGGTCGCGAACAAGGAGCCGACGTAAAGCGGATTGCGCGTCATCGCGTAGGGGCCGACCGCCGCCAGGCGTTGGTTCTTCCAGCCACCGATGAAGAGCGCGGCGTAGACCCTGACGAGGCCGCCGCCCACGATCAGAAGATTGCCGAGCGCCACCATCACGCGCTCCAGCGCCGGATGCTGGGCGCTGACCGGCGCCGCGACCAGGAAGGCGGCGAACACCGACAGCGCGAACAGGCGGGTGTGCGTTCCGCGTTTACGCAGCAGGGCCGTTTCGGCCTGCGCGGTCGTCGGGCTGTCAGCCATTGCTGGTCTGGAAGTAGCGCGCGCGCTTCAAGCGCCACACCACGAAGAACACGGCGGTCAGCGCCGCGAGCGCGGCGAGCGGCGCCATCGTGCCGACGCCGACGTAGCCGGTGCTGTCGGCGCGCAGGCGCTCGACGGTCAACAACAATGCCGCGCCCGCCATCCAGAAATAGGCGGTGCCGTAATCCTTTTGCACCATGCGCTTCCAGTTCATCTCCATCGAGGCCATGGTCGCGCCGAGCCCCTGCATGCGCACGGTCCAGCGTGGCACGTCGCGACAATAGGCATCGAACTCGGCGCCGAACTTGTTACGCAGGTAATCCTCCTCGGCGGCGACAATGGCGTGGTAGGCGCCGAGATAAAACAGCCCGCCGAGCAGGTAGACCAGCGGATGGTTGTGGATCACGAACAGGCCGGCGAGGATCAGGAGGTTGCCGACGTACAACGGGTTGCGGCAGTGGGCGAACATGCCGCCGGTGACGAGCTTGTCGGCGTGGGGCTGCTTGTTGACGCCGCCGCGCTTGATGTATTCCAGGCCGATGACCGCCGCGCGCAGCGCCTGGCCGCCGGCGGCGATGGCGATGCCGAACACGTCCAGCCAGCGATCGAGCGCCACGTCGTGCGCGAAAGTCACCGGCGGCAGACCGAGCAGCAGCACCAGCATGAAGACGGTGAAGACCTTGTTGCGATGCTTGAACAGCCAGCGGCCATAGCGCACCGCGAGGCTGGCGGAATCACTCGTCACGCTATTTCACCGCGATCATGCCGTTGAAGTTGTACCAGCGGAAGAATTCCTCCACCTGGTTGAAGCCCGCTTCGCGCAGCAGCGCCACGTTCTCTTCCGGGCGATAGGGAATGAGCACGTTCTCCAGCGCTTCGCGCTTGTTCGCGATCTCCGACTCCGAATAGCCGTTGCGGCGCTTCATGTCGTAGTAGTGGCGGATGAACAGGCGATTGAAGGTGCCGTTGTCGACGATGATCTTCTCGACCAGGATCAGCGCGGCCTGTTCGCGCATGCCCTCATAGATGCGACGAATGACGTTGGCGCGGTTCAAGGGCCGGATGAACTGCAGGGTCAGGAGGATGATCACCACCGAGGCGTCTTCCACCACGCGATCCTGTTGCAGATCGGCGGTGACGAAATCGATGTCGCGCTGGGCGCCGCGCGCCGTGAACTTGGTGCGCGCCTTGGCGAGCATTTCCGGTGCGTTGTCGACGCCGACGAAAGACACGTCGGGCGGCAGCACGGCATCGAGGTTGAGCAGGGTGGTGCCGGTCGAACAGCCGAGATCGTACAGGCGGGTGCGCGGTACCGCGAAGTCGTTGGCCAGTTCGACCGTCAGGCGCTGGATCTCGTGGTACATCGGCACCGAGCGGCCGACCATGTCGTCGAACACCGCGGCGGTCTTGCCATCGAACTGGAAGTCGACGCCGGCACTGGACGGGTCGACGAACACGCGGTCCTGTGGAAGGGCGTCGCTGGCCAGCTGCAGGCTGGGGGTTTTCGGTGTGTCGCTCATGGTTCTCCCCGTGATGGTCGGCGCCGCGTGGCGCGGCAGGCCTGGCCTCATGGTGTAGGGCTGTCGCCAGGTCGGCGCGCGCCGGACTGCTCGGTCGGGCGCAATTATGCCTCAAGGTCGCAGCGATGGCGCGGCGCCGTGGACGCGACGGCCCGTGCCATAATCCGCCGGCAGTGGCCGCGCCGCAGGCGCCGCGGCGCGACCCATGGCCAGACTTCCGGGGAGGAACCGCATGAGCAGTTTGGAACAAAGCCTCGACGCGTTGTTGGCGCGCGAAGCGATCCGCGACCTGCCGAATCGCTATTGCGATTGCGTATGGCGCCACGACAGCGCCGGCATCGCGCAACTGTTCGCGCAGGACGGCAGCTTCACCGCCATCTCGGACAAGGGCGAGACCACCGTCACCGGTCGCGACAATCTGGCCAGCTTCTTTGCTGACGCGCTTGGTTTCAAACCCCGTCCCTACATCCACAATCACGTCATCGATCACCAGGGCCCGCACAGCGCCAGTGGTCGCTGTTACCTCGACCTGCGTTGCGCCAGTCATGCCATGGGCTGGATCGGCGCCGGCTACTACGACGACAACTACGTGAAGACCGCCGAGGGCTGGAAATTCCAGTCGCGTCGCTTCTACGCGGTGCGCATGGACGAGTGGCCCGAGAACTTCGAGCGCTGAGGGAGTTGCCGCGCGGCCCGCGCCGGGCTGCGCAAGCCTGTTCCACGGGGCGCGGTCAGCCGCACCTCATGCCGCGCGCGCCGCACGCAGCGCGCCGAGCAGCAGGCTGACGGCCGCGGCGTCCAGCAGGCCGCCGACCATGACCAGCGGCCAGGCGATGGAAGGCGCGCCGAGGGCCGGCAGGAGCGTCGGCTGGGTCAGGGCGAGCACTCCCGCCATCAACATCGTTGCTCCACTGGCGGACAGCGCCGCGGCGCCCAGCAGCACCTTGCGCGGCACCGCCGCGAACGGCGTCGAACGGGTCACGCGTGGTCCACCGACAGTACCGGTTGCGCTTCGCTGTCACCGACCAGCACGGTCATGAGATTGGTGACGAGCTTCACCTTGTCGGCCTCGCCGAGTTTGACCACGCCGTCGGCCTCCAGGCGTTCGACGGCGAGCTTCACCATGCCCACCGCACCTTCGACGATTTGCGTGCGCGCCGCCACCACCGCCACCGCCTGCTGACGACGCAGCATCGCGCCGGCGATCTCCGGCGCGTAGGCGAGATGGGATATGCGTGCTTCGAGGATCTCGAGGCCGGCCAGCGCGCAGTGGCTCTGGATGCTTTCGACCAACAGGCGCGCGACCGCGTCGAGATCGCTGCGCAGGCTGTCCGCGCCCTGCTCGTCGCCGTCGTACCAGCGCGCGCTCGCGACCTGGCGTACCGCCGATTCACTCTGCATGGTCACGTACGCGCGATAGTCCTCGACATCGAACACCGCGCGCGCGGTGTCATACACGCGCCACACGATGACCGCCGCCACTTCGATGGGATTGCCGGCACGATCGTTGACCTTGAGGGTCGGCGTGTTGAGGTTATGCGCGCGCAGTGAAATGGGGTGCTTGTTGTTGAAAGGGTTGACGTAGAAGAAGCCCGGTTCGCGCAGCGTGCCGGCGTAGTTGCCAAAGAAATTGAGCACCATGGCCTTGTTGGGCTCGAGCACCACGAAACCCTTCAAGGCGAATAGCAGCAGTGGCAGCAGGAACAGCAGCATGCCGTTCGGGCTGCCGTGGCCGCGTACGAGCGGCGCGATGAACCCTATCGCCACCCATCCGACCATGGCGATCACCGCAATCAGTGCGAACCAGCCGGGCAGGCGGCGGGCAGGGCGTTCTTCGATGTCGGACATGTCCTTATCCCCGTGATGCTGCGTTCTCGTGTCGGTCGTGGCGGCTGCGGCACCGGCAACCCGTGGCGCCGGCGCCGCTCAGCTCGCCTACTCGTCGATCATCACCACCAGCTTGCCGAGCGCCTTGCGCGCCGCGAGGTCGGCGATCGCCTGGCCGGCCTGGGCCAGCGGGTAACGGCCGGAAATGTGCGGCTTGATCTTGCCCTGGGTGTAGAAGTCCACCAGCTCGCGGTTGTTCTGCTGGCTGGCCTGCGGGTCGCGCTCGGTCCACGCGCCCCAGAAAATGCCGACGATGGCGCAGTTCTTGAGCAGCGCGAGGTTGAGCGGGATGCGCGGAATGCCGGCCGGGAAGCCCACCACCAGGAAGCGCCCTTCCCAGGCGGTCGAGCGCAGCGCCGCCTCGGCGTAGTCGCCGCCCACCGCGTCGTACACCACGTCTGCGCCGTTCGGGCCGCAGGCGTCCTTGAACAGC
The DNA here is from genome assembly GCA_016719885.1 of Pseudomonadota bacterium. Lineage (NCBI taxonomy): Bacteria > Pseudomonadati > Pseudomonadota > Pseudomonadota bacterium. The sequence goes on from JADJYF010000011.1 coordinate 182,452, forward strand.
GCGGCCAGGGCCTTGGTGCCATCCTTGTCGAACGGCCCGGTCGGGTAGATCACGCCCGAGTCGGCGCCATGGGCCTTGGCCAGCGCGAGCTTCTCTTCACTGGAGACCGCCGCGATCACGCGCGCACCCATGGCCTTGCCGAGTTCCACCGCCGCGAGGCCGACACCGCCGGCGGCGCCCAACACCAGCAGCGTCTCGCCCGGCTTCAAGGTGCCGCGCTGCTTGAGCGCGTGATAGGACGTGCCATAGGTCAGGATGAAGGTCGCCGCTTCGTCGAAGGGCATGCCGGGCGGCGCCTTGAAGACTTTCTCGGCCTTGATCACCACCTGCTCCGCCATGCCGCCGTGGCCAAGCATGGCGATCACGCGATCGCCGACCTTGAGCGAGCTCACGCCTGCGCCGAGCTGGTCGATTTCGCCCGACACCTCGCCGCCGGGCGCGAACGGGCGCGCGGGGCGGAACTGGTACTTGTCCTCGATGATGAGGGTGTCGGGGTAATTGACGCCGCAGGCGCGCACCCGGATGCGCACTTCGCCCGCACCGGCGCTGGGCGAGGGCATATCACTCAAGACCAGGGTGGACGGGCCGCCGGGCGCGGTGCTGAGCATGGCTTTCATTCGGGATCTCCGTTGCTGCGAAACTTTCTTGCGTTGTGCCGTGCATGGTACGGCGGGCGTGGCCGTGGCCTGCATGGATCGAGGCCGGGCATCGGGTTAAGGTGCGCGCTGGTTCACCGAGCCGCGACACCGTCACGCATGATGTCCGACAAGGGGAAATTCGCGCAAGCATAGGTCCGCGCCGCGCCATGAACACGCAAGCCGAGAGTGTCGAGAGCAAGCCCGTGCCGTGGCGCGACGATGCGCTGATCGTCGGCCTGGTGGCGGGCGCGCATCTGGTCAGCCATTTCTTTCAACTGGTGCTGGCGCCGCTGTTTCCCTGGATCAAGGCCGAGTTCGGCTGGAGCTATGCCGAGCTCGGCTTCATCCTGAGCGTAATGTTCGCGGTCTCCGGGATCGCGCAGGCGGCAGCGGGCTTCGTGGTCGACCGCTACGGGCCGCGCGCCACGCTGTGCGGTGGTCTCGCCTGCCTGGCCATCGGCGCGACGCTGTTCGGTATCAGTCACGGCTACTGGGGCTTCGTGGCGGGCGCGGTGTTCGCCGGCCTCGGCAACTCGGTGTTCCATCCGGTCGATTTCTGGTTCATCAATCACCGCGTGAGCGTGCCGCGCCTGGGCCCGGCCTATTCGGTGCACGGCCTGTCGGGCAGTCTCGGTTGGGCCTTCGCGCCGGTGTTCCTGGTGGGACTGGCGGCGCCTTTCGGCTGGCGCGCGGCGGTGCTCGGCGCGGCGCTGCTGCCGGTGCTGGTGATCGCACTGGTGTTCCTCTACCGCGAGGTGCTGGACGCGCCGGCCACCACCCACCAGGCGTCGACTGCGCACGCGCCGCCGTCGACGGAATCGCCCTTGGCCTTCCTCAAGCTGCCGGTGATCTGGTTGTGCTTCGGTTTCTTTTTCTTCGTCGCCGCCGCGCTCGGCGGCGTGCAGAGCTTTTCACCCACGGTGTTCATGCAGGGCTATGGTCTCGATCGCCACGCCGCCGCCATGAGCATCACCGTCTACATGCTGGCCAGCGCCGGCGGCATGCTGGCGGGCGGCTGGCTGGTGTCGCGCAGCCGCGCGCTGGAACGCAACATCACGATCGCGCTGGCCTTGTCGGTGTTGGCGGCCCTGGCGGTGGCCATGCAACTCGTGCCCGGCACGCTGGCCATGGTCTTCATGGCGGTGATGGGTTTCGGCTCGGGCCTGTCCGGCCCGTCGCGCGACATGCTGATCCGCAGCGCCTCGCCACCCGGCGCGACCGGCCGCGTGTACGGCGTGGTGTATTCGGGGCTCGATGCCGGCATTGCCGCCGGTCCCTTCGTGTTCGGCAAGATGCTCGACCACGGGCTCGCCGTCGAAGTGTTCTACGGCGTGGCCTTGTGCCTGTTCGGCGGGGTGGTGATTGCGTGGCGGGTGGCGCGCGAGACGGCGCGAAGTCGAGCCATGGCATCGTGAATTCGAAATTGCCGGGAGGGGCAGGCATGTCAGACTGAAGTCTGACCCACAAGCGCAGCGCCCCCCCCCCCCCCCCCCCCCCCCCCCCCCCCCCCCCCCCTCTTCGATGGCTTTTTGCTGTGGGTCAGACTTCGCACCCTGACGACGAATGCCGAATGAATCCACCCGCAATCGAAGCCCACGCTGCCGTCCACGTCATCGTCCGGCCACGCGCCGAAGCCGATGCGCCCCCGGCCCGACAGCACGTCTTCCTCGCGGCGCAGATGTTTGCGTGCGCCGTCCTCGCTGATGATGTAGCTGCCGTTGGTGCTTTCGTCGCGCAGGTAGAAGCGGCCGTTGCGGAACGACAGCTCCGCGTGCTGGCGCGAAGTCAGGCGGCCATTGACCTGCAGACCGGCCTGCTTGCCGCGACCGACGCTGCAGCTGGTGTTGCGTGAATCGATGCGCAGACGCGTGTCGCCGTAATTGAGCACCAGGGTGATTTCGCCGGCGGTGGCGGCCAAGCGTGGCCGCGACGAGATCTGGGTTTCCTCGCCGGTACGCTCCCACGGCATCTTGTAGATCGCCAGCTCACCGTTCCAGGCTTCGGCCGGCACTTTCTCGATGGGGTGAATGTCGGGAAACAGCGGTGGAGGCAGGGTGTCGACCGCCTGGCGCGAGGTCAGGATCTCATCGGCCTTGGCGAGCTTGATGATCTGTTGCGCGGTGGTCGGCGCTTCGCCGATGAGATCGTTGTCGCGCCACGCGACCGCGCCGTAATGCCAGCCGATCTTGATGTGCAGCACGCCCATCTTGAAGCGCCCTTCCTCGCCGCTGCGGCGCAGGCTGGCCTGCATCTCGGTAGCGCACAGGGCGGCTTTCACCGGTTCGGCGAAGGCCACCATGATTTCGTCGCCGATAGTCTTGAGGGTCTCGCCGGACAGGCCGCGCGCAATCTCGCGCAGGATGTCGATGCACAGCGCCAGGTCGGCGCGCGCGATGGCGTCGCCGTATTGCTCATACAGGCGCGTGCTGCCGGACACGTCGGCATACAACACGGCAAGCTGTTTCTTGGATTTGTCCATGGCGTCAGCCCCCAAGTCTAATGCAATGCGTCGGCGATGGGCATCGGGCCGGCACCGGCTCACTCATTCGAAACGGGTGCCGGGATTGCGGATCCACACCGCGTTGGGGGCGAGGATGTCGATGTCGACCGGGTTGTTGAGGCCGGCATGTTCCTCGAACCAATGCTTGAGCGCGCTGCCGCCGACGATACGCGGCGAGGCGTTGGTGTTGCACGAGCGGTCGATGTGGCCGTGGATGGTGGAGCGCTCGCGACCGCACAGGATCTTGATGCGTTCGCGGTCCTTGCCGAACAGCCGCGAATAGCGCACCGGCACGTTGAAGAAACCCTTGTCCATGTACATGTAGCCGACCAGGAAACGGTAGCTGGGGCGCGCCGAGGTATCGCTGCCCGCGCCGTGCGCGGCGCGCCCGGCATCGGCGCCGCGCCGCCCTGCCGTCACCGGCACCTGGTGCAGCGGGGTCGGGTCGACCGCCTCGGGCAGGCCGCCGCCGGCCTTGTTCCACGGCGGGTCGAGGGCCTCGATGAGACTGTGCTGCAGGCCGGCGGCGAGGTTGACGCGGAAGCTGCCGTACAGCATCGAGCCCGGGTCCGGCATGGCGTACAGCGCCACCTGCTGGTCGAGCATCAGCATCGCCACCACCCGTTCGCGATTGCGGGCGCGCACCGAGCGCGGCGGGCCGCCCTGCTCGTAGCCCTGCATGCGCAGGCCGAGGGCGCGCCCGGAGCGGCCGATGTAGAGCAGTTCCTGGTCGCTGACGAAGGCGTACAAGACGTTGGCCGCCGCCGCGTAGCGCCGCACCTCGATGCGCGGCTCGCCGTCGTCCAGCAGCCATTCGCCGGACAGTTCGAAGCCAATCTCCTCGAGTCGCGACAGCGAGGACTTGGGCGACGGCGCGTGCACTGGGTCACTGTTCTCCATGTCCGCCGGGATTCTAGAGGATAAGCGCGAAGCGGCCCAAGGCACTGGCGCACAGCAATGGACACTGCCGCGGCCAGGGCTTAAGGTCGCGGGCCCGCCGCGTGACGCAGCCCGAACGCGGCCCATGCTGCCTTCCACAGGACCGTATCCAAAGGTGCCATCCATCGTCTTCCTGCTCGGCGCGGCCAGCTTCGTGGTGGTGGCCGTGATGACCGTGACCGGGCCGCTGCTGCCCCTGATTGCCCACGACTTCGGCACCAGCGTCGGCGCGGCCGGCATCGTGGTGAGCGCCTTCGCGGTGCCCTACGGCGCTTTCCAGGTGGTGTTCGGTCCGCTCGGCGACCGCGCCGGCAAGCTGCGCGTGATTGCCGGCGCCATGACCATATCGACGCTGTTCGTGCTGGCCTCGGGCCTGACCGGCAGCCTCGAATCACTGGCCGCCATGCGCTTCCTGTGCGGCACGGCGATGGCCGGCACGGTGCCCTTGGCGATGGCCTACATCGCCGACGAAGTGCCTTATGAGCGGCGCCAGCTCGTCATCGGCCGCTTTCTCAATGGCCTGGTGCTGGGACAGATAGGTGGTGGCTGCCTGGGCGGACTGGTCGCCGAGTACATGGAGTGGCGCACGATTTTTCACCTGTTCGCCGCGTGCTGCGCGCTGGTGGCGGTGGCACTGTGGATGCGCGCCAGCCAGCAAGGCCCGCAGCCGGCCGCGCAGCAACGCTCGCCGCGCGAAGTGCTCGGCATCTACTGGTCGCTCATGCGCGGCGCCCACAGTCGCGCGGTGGTCATCACCGGCACGCTCGAAGGTGTGCTCATTTTCGGCGTCGCGGCTTTCTACGGCGCTTACCTGCGCCATCGCTTCGAGCTGGGCTATGCCAGCATCGGCGCCATCCTGAGCATGTACGGCGTGGGCGGCATGGCCTATAGCGCCATGGTGCGGCCCTTGGTGGCGCGGCTCGGCGAGCGGCGCATGGTGGTGGCCGGCACCGCGCTGCTCGGCGTCTGTTACCTGGTGTTGCCGTGGCTGCCGCACTGGTGGCTGGCGCCGCCGGCGCTGTTCCTGGCCGGCTTCGGTTTCTACACCTTTCACAACACCATGCAGACCCAGGCCACGGAACTCGATCCGAACGCGCGCGGCACGGCGCTCGCGCTATGGGTGTTCATGATGTTCCTGGGGCAGGGCTTCGGCGTGATGCTGCTGGGCGCCGTGATCGATCACGGCGGCTACGGCGCGGCCTTCAGCACCGCGGGCGTGGGGGTGATTGCGCTGGGGCTGTGGTTTCGTCGCAGACTGGAGAGGCGCGTCGCGGCTTAATCGTCGAATGTCAGACTGAAGTCTGACCCACAAGGAAGGCGTTTTCATTGTGGGTCAGGCTTCAGCCTGACATCCGAATGTGCGAATGAATTCGCACCTACACGGACGTTGTCGTTACAGGTTCTCGACGAAGAAATCCCTGGCCGCGGCGCTGGTCTCGTCGAATTTCTCGACGTAGGCCTCGTAGTGGTCGGAGTCGATGATGTGCAGCTTCTTCGGCCCCGGCACCATGTTGAAGTGGTCGAGCGCGATGTCGGTCGGCGTGCAGGTGTCGAACTCCGAGACGATCATGAGCAGCGGCGTGGGGCTGATGAGCTTCATGTAGCCGCTCACGTCGTATTCCAGCATGTAGTCGATGGAGCGCAGCGTGACGCGGTTTTCCCAGGTCGACTTCTTGCCCTTGCCGACGTAGCGGTGAATGAAGTTGTAGGTCTGTTCGCCGGGGAACAGGTGCGGTTCGCTCGGGTCCAGCGTGCACATCTTCATGTACTGCGAGGGCTTGCCCTCGACGCGGCGCTGACGATCCTCGTCCAGCATCTGGCGGAAGCCCTTCATGTTCACCACCGGCAGGAACTGCTGCAGGTTGCGCACGCCGTTCATGAACGGCACCTGGCTGACCACCGCTTTCACGCGCCGATCGAGCGCCGCCACCGCGCACACCGTGCCGCCGGTATAACTCGTGCCCCAGATGCCGATGCGGTTCGAATCGCATTCCTTGCGCGACTGCGCGAAGGTGATGGCGCTGCGGTAATCGCGCATCTGCATGACCGGGTCGATGTCGGAGCGCGGTTTGCCGTCCGATTCGCCCAGGCAGCGGTTGTCATAGACCAGCACTGCCATGCCGGCCTTGCAGAACACCTCGGCGTATTCGTCCAGGCCCATTTCCTTGACGCCCGAAAAGCCGTGCGCCATGACCACGGTCGGAAACGGACCCTTGCCCTTGGCCGGCTTGTACAGCCAGCCGCGCAGGGTCAGGCCCTCGGATTTGAATTCGATATCGCTACGCATGGGAGTCCCCTCGAAAGTTGATGAGCACAATAAAAGCAGGGCTAAAGATAAACGGCCGATGAGACCCGGCGCCAGTGGTCAGCGTCGCGCCTACAGGTTGCCCAGCACCGGGTGCGGTTTGTAGGGCGCCGCCAGCGCCGCCAGTTCATCGCTGCTCAACACGATGTCGAGCGCGGATGCCGCGTCTTCGAGATGCGCAAGCTTGGTGGCGCCGACGATGGGCGCGGTGACACCGTCCTGCGCCAACAGCCAGGCGAGGGCTACCTGCGCATTGGGCACGCCGCGCGCCTTGGCGATGGCGCTGACCGCGTCGACCACCGCGAAGTCGTCTTCCTGGAAATACATTTCGTCGGCGAACGCGTCACTGCCGGCGCGTACCGTGACGCTGCCGGCCTTGCCTGCGTCGCGCGTGCGATTGCCGGTCAGGAAGCCGCGCGCGAGCGGGCTCCAGGGAATGACCGCCACACCCTCGGCGCGACACAGCGGCAGCATTTCGCGCTCTTCCTCGCGGTACACGAGGTTGTAGTGATTCTGCATGGACACGAAGCGCGTGAGGCCGTGGCGCTCGGCGAGATGCAAGAGTCGTGAGAACTCCCAGGCGTACATGCTGGACGCGCCGAGATAGAGCGCCTTGCCGGCTTGCACCACGGCGTGCAGCGCCTCGAGGACCTCCTCCATGGGCGTCACGCGGTCGAGGCGATGGATCTGGTAGACGTCGACATAGTCGGTGCCGAGGCGCCGCAGCGATTCGTCGATGGCGTGCATGATGTGCTTGCGCGACAGGCCGCGGTTGTTGTCGCCGGCGCCCATCGGGAAGAACACCTTGGTCGCGATCACGACATCCTCGCGACGCGCGCCATAGGCGCGCATGGCGCGGCCGAGAATGCGTTCGCTTTCGCCCAGCGAATAGACGTCGGCGGTATCGAAGAAATTGATGCCGAGCTCGAAGGCGCGTGCGAAGAAGGGCATGGACGCGTTCTCGTCCAGCACCCAGTCGCGCCAGCTCGGCGAGCCATAGCTCATGCAGCCCAGGCACAGGCGCGACACGCGCAGCCCGGTATTGCCGAAATTGATGGTTTGCATTGGCGTTGATCTCCTGGAGTCATAGGGCCACAAACGGTGGCCGGCGGTTTATAGTGGCGCCCCGAGTCACGGAGACCGTCCCATGAACGAAGCCACGTTCCGCGTCATGCTCGCCAGCAAGGGTTTTCCCGAGCCCACCGTCATCGAGCGCGAGGCGAACCTCGTCACCACCGACCACGTGCATGATTACACGGCCTGCGCGCTCATCCTCGACGGCCAGATCAGCGTCGTCACCGCCGACCGCACCACCACCTGCGGGCCGGGCGACATCTTCAGCCTCGACGGCGGCATCACCCACCACGAACAATACGGTCCGGCCGGCGCGCGCCTGTTGTTCAGCAAGCGCTAGCGCCACGCCGCGCTGCGGCAGGCGCGCCCGCTCACGACAACGCGTGGCTGATCTGTTCGATGGCCTCCATGGTCCAGGCGCCGCGAATGTCGTCGGGGTTGACGGAGACCATGAAGGCGGTCAAGCGCCTGATGACCGCGGGCGTGCCGATGTTGACCAGGCCGTCGAGCGCATTCATCCAGGTCTGCTCGTGCACGTCGTCGAGCGCGCTCATGAAAAAATCGAGGGCCGATTCATCGCCGAAGCGGCCGATGACGAACACGATGCCGGCGCGGATGTCGGCATTGCGCGCGTGCCAGAACTCGTCGATGAGATCGCCTATCACGAGCGGCGACAGGGCCAGCAGGTTGGCCACCGCCTGCTGCGCGCCGGGCGATGCCAACTGGCGCACCTCGCCAGCGATGTAAGCGCGAAAACTCACTCGCTCAGGCGGCCATCAGCCGTGCATTGATGGCGCTCTCGGTTTCGATGTCGCCCTTGATGCGGGTGTGCATCATGACGCGCTCCTGGGTGTAATCGTAAGGACAGGCGCGGTGCAAGAGGCTGCGGTTGTCCCACACCGCCACGTCGCCCGGCTGCCAGTGATGGGTATGCACGCGCGGCGGCTGGCAGATGAAATCGTTGAGCTGCTTGATCAGCGCTTCGGCCTCGGCCTGCTCCATGCCCGGAATGCGCGCGGCGTGGCGCCCCACGTACAGCGCCGCGCGGCCGGTCACGGGATGGATCTTGACCAGCGGCCGCAGCGGCGATTCACCGGCGAAGAAGCCGTAACCGGCGCCCACTTCCACCTGGTGACCCATCTTCGCCTGGGAATAGAAATAGGAATGATGGGCGGCGAGGCCGGCGATGCGTGCGCGGGTCGCGTCGTCCAGCGCGTCGTAGGCGGCACGCGCGTCGGCCCATTGCGTCTGGCTGCCGCTGCTCGGAATGACATGGGCCGACAGCACCGCGGCCTTGGACGCCAGGCGCATGTAGGAACTGTCGGTGTGCCAGCCTTCGTTGCCGCGCAGGAGTTTCATGCGATCCGATTCGGCTTCGAGCACTTTACCGTCGGGCGCCTTGTTGGCGATGGGAATGGTGGTCATGCCTTCCGCCAGCACCTCGATGTCGCCGAAGCGCAATGCGAATTCGAGCTGCGCCTTGGCGCTCAAGTGCTGGCCGGGAAAGAACAGCACGCCGTACTCGAGAAACGCGCTTTCGATGTCGCGCCACTCGGCGTCACTCAAGGCGCTGAGCTGGATACCGGTGATCACCGCGCCCAGCGTGGCGTCGGTGGGGCGCAGGGACAGCGACATGGCGGCACTCCTCGGGCGCGTGGACATTGAGGCTGAGTATAGGCAGAAGGCCGGGCCCCGCGTCATGCCGCAATCGGGCAGGTGCGATGCGCCGGCCCCCTGTCGCGGCGCCCACCCGAGTACACTGGCGCTCCACGCAACACGCATCCCCGAGGGCACGGTCATGGAATTTTCAGGTCATTGTTACTGCGGCAAGATTCACTACCACGTCGCCGGCGAGCCGGTCATCAAGGTGCAATGCCATTGCCGCGAATGCCAGTACCTGTCCGGCGGCGGCGCCAATGTCACCATCGGCATGCCGGCCGCCGGCTTCGCATACACCCAGGGCACGCCCAAGCAATTCGCGCGCGCGGATCTGGCCAACCCGGTGACCCGTGAATTCTGTCCCGACTGCGGCACGCAGCTCTTGAGCCGCGCGCCCCATGCCTTGCCGAACGTGGTGCTGCTGAAGGTCGGCACCATGGACGACCCGGCCATGTTCAAGCCGGACCTCGCCATCTTCACTTGCGATGCCCAGCCCTTCCAGCATGTGCCGGACGGCATGCCGGCCTTCGAACGCATGCCGGGCTGAAGCGCGGCGCGATCCGCCGTGCCGCCGTTGCGCGGGACGGCGGATGCCCTTACTGCACGCCGCCGTGCACGTAGATGCGTTCGCCGCTCACGTAGGTGTTTTGCGGCGACACCAGGTAGCTCACCAGGCCGGCGAGATCTTCCGGCTCGCAGATGCGGCCGAAGCCCATCTCGGCATTCAGCTCGTGGATGTCCTGCTTGACGCCGTACACCGCCTTGGCGAGGCGCTCGCCCATCTCGGTCGCGGTCAGCGGCGCGCACACGGTGTTGACGAAGATGCCGTCGCCATGGACTTCCTTGGCGAGCGTCGCGCTGAGTGCTTCGAGCGCCGCCTTGCCCATGTTGTAGGGCGCACCATTGGCGCTCATGTGACGCGTGGCGATGCTCGAGATCATGATGATGTCGCCGCGCGGCTGGGTGCGCATGACCGGCACCAGCAGGTGGGAAAGGAAGAACGGGCCGAACGCATGGGTGCGCACCACCCGTTCCATCTCGGCCGGATCGGTATCGGCCACGCTGCGGCCGCGGCTGGCGATGCCGGCGTTGTTGACAAGGATGCTCACCGGACCGAGATCGCGACAGGCGGCATCGACCGCGCCGCGGCAGGCTTCGAGATCGTCGACCGACGCCGCGTAGGCGCGTGCGCGCCGGCCCAGCGCTTCGATCTCCTTGACGGTCTCATCGGCCGCCGCGGCATCGCGGCGATAGAAGATCACGATGTCGGCGCCGTCGCGCGCCAGGCCGAGGGCGATGGCTTTGCCGATGCCGCGTCCGCCACCGGTCACGAGTGCGATTCTGCCTTTCAAGTGCATGATGATTTGATCCTGTGCGGGGTCGTGGATGAACAAGCCTGGTGACGATTGTAGCCGCACGGCGCCGACCGCCGGCGTTGACCACGGCCGGCGGACGCGCGTAAATCAGCGGCTGCCGTGACGAGCTGCACCAGGGAGCGCGCCAATGTCCGACCGGGCCCCGCATGACGACGGCCTCGATGCCAGCACCACACGCGTGGTGGAGTTCATGCGCTTTTTCGAACAGTGGCAGCAGACCCTCGATTTCCGCCAGCCGCAGGGCGCGCGGCAGCGCCTGCGCGAATGTCATGCGTCCTTGCTGGCGGCGCTGCCGACCCACATCGGGCATCGACGCCTGGGCGCCGTCATCGAACTGTGGTCGCGCGCGGTTTCACGCCTGGTGACGGCGGCGGGCGCCGATTTCGCGCTGGCCTTCATCGAAAGTCGTCGCCTGTGGTGCGAAGGCCTGGCGCTGGCCTATGGCCTGCGTGGCGAGTTCGAACAGTTGGCGGCCTACTGGGGGAGCGAGCCCGGCGCGCCGCGAGCGCCGGCCATGGATGGCGAGCTGCCCGTCGGTGTCATGCAGCAGGCCGCGGGCGACGCCCATGCCGGCTACGCGCTCTACGTGCCGGAAGACTATTCGCCCGCGCGGCCGCCGCCACTCATCGTGTGCCTGCACGGCGCCTACGGCCATGGCCATGAATACCTGTGGACCTGGATGCGGGTCGCGCATCGCGCCGGCGCCATGGTGCTGGCGCCCAAGTCGCGCGGGCCGACCTGGTCATTGTCGGAGCCCGAGGTCGACATCGGTTCGGTGCGCGCGATGCTGGCCGAACTGGCGGTCCGCTACCGTTACGATGCGCGGCGCGTGCTGTTGTCGGGCTTGTCCGACGGCGGCAGCTTCGCCTATTGCCTCGGGCTGTCGTGTCCTTCGCTGTGGAGTGGCGTCGCGCCCATCGCCGGCGTGCTGCATCCGGTCATGGACGCGCTGCTGCGCGCCAGGCATGGCCTGGGGCTGCCGCTGTTCGTGGTGCACGGCGGGCGGGATTTCATCTTCGACGTGCGCAGCGTGCGTTCGCACTGCGCGCTGCTGACCGAGCTCGGCTACACGCTCACCTATACCGAACTGCCGGAATGGGGACACGCCTATACCGACGCCATCAACGAGGAACGGGTGTGGCCTTGGTTCGCGGCGCTGGCGCCATGAGCCGCTGGCGAGCCCCACGCGAAGCGAGCACGCCCTACATCACCGCGCGTGGCTACCGGGCCTTGGAAGCGGAGGCGCGCGCCCTGTGGTCGCGGCGTCGCGAAGTGGTGGTGCACCTGGCCGCCGCCGCGGCCGAGGGCGACCGCTCGGAAAACGCCGAGTACATCTACCGCAAGAAGGAACTGCGCGAAATCGACCGCCGGCTCGGCTACCTGCAGCGCCGCATGCCGACGTTGACGGTGGTGCGCACCACGCCGCAAGACGCCTCGCGCGTGTTCTTCGGCGCGCTGGTCGAGCTCGAGGACGAGCAGGGCGACCTCAAGCGCCTGCGTATCGTCGGCGCCGATGAAGCCGACGCCGGGCGCGGCGAGATCAGCATCGACGCGCCGGTGGCGCGCGCCCTGCTGGGCCGTGCGCTGGACGACGAAGTCGCACTCGGCGACGTGCTGCAGCGCTGCACCATCGTCGACATCAGTTATCCCGATCCGACCCTGTAGATGCGATTTCAAGCGCACGTTCCAGCGTGCCCCGCGTCATTGCGCCGGCCCGCGAAGCAGCGCCGCAGCGATGGCCGCGGCCAGGGCCGCGGTGTCCACTGGTTTGGCCAGCAGCGCCGCGATGCCGAGTTCGTCGGCAATCCTGGCGTTGAGCGTGGCGCTGTGACCGGTCATGAGGATGATCGGCAGATCGGGCTTGATGGCCTTGCAACGCATGGCGAGTTCCGAGCCGGTCAGCTTGGGCATGGTCTGGTCGCTGATCGCGAAGTCGCGGTGTCGTTGCCGCCGGACGCGGAAGATGTCGAAACGGGTGCCTTGGCCGGCCGCCGTCGCGACGCTGATGTGACCGTGATTGCGGTGCACGATGCCATGCACCATGGCCAGCCCGAGTCCCGTGCCGCGGCCGACGGACTTGGTGCTGAACAGCGGTTCGAAGATGCCTTGCACGTTGCGAGAATGGCTCATCGGCAATCTCCAGAGCACGGGTGGGTCCTTCCGGCAGTGCTCCGGCGCTGCGTGGGCGCGGACAGGGGCGGGCGCGGTGGACCGTTCAAACTGGCGCCGCGGGGACGCGGCGGGCCCTCGACTGGGGCAAGGCATGCGGCGAAGGGCAGGTCGAAGGCGCGACCACCAAGGCGTGGGGCGGACGGCCGAGCCGGGGCATAATGCCACACGGCTCGTGCCGTATATCGGCCAGTGGCGCGGAAACTTGCATGGCGTCGATGATGGCGCGCGCCTGCGCCCGGGATGGGAGGGCGGGCACATGCTTCGCCATGGACATGGAGCCGTGCTCGCCGAAACGATAGTCTGACTGCATTACCACACGGGAACCGTCATGCCGCTGTTCGACCGCATTCTGAATCCCATGCTTCCCAGGACCGTCTGGAACGACTGATCGAGAAAGGCTGGCGCCGGGCGCCGACACCGCGGCCATCGATGCGGTGATCTGGAAGCCGTTCGGCGAGCGCTGGGCCGATGTTCACCGACCTCATCGGCTTCTCGCGCCATGTCGCCGAGTTCCGGCATCGTGCAGTTCCTGCAGACCATCCATATTTCCCATCGCCTGCTGGTGCCGTGCCTGGAACCCCGGTGCAGGCATCCTGCTCAAGACCCGAAGGCGACAGCATGCTGGTGATCTTCCGCAGCCCTGGCGATGCCGCACGCCGCCATCGACATGCACGCTGCCTGTCGGCCTACAATAACGCCTGTGCGACCGCGCGCCGAGCACGTGCTGCTGGGCGTCGGGGTGGAGGCTATGGCGACGTGTTGCGCATCGGCGATGCCGACGTGTTCGGCGCCGAGAACAATGCCGCCGCCAAGCTCGGTGAACACCGCCGTGGCCGGCGGATCCTGCTGGACCGCCGCCGCACGAGGCGGTGGCGGCGGATGGACACGATGGCTTCGAGGCGCCTCGAAGTCCGCCGCCCGGTACGCACGTGGCCTATCGCCTGCGCTCACTGCCAGCGTCTAGCCGTCGCGCTGGATCCCCCGCGCCGCGCTCGGGCAGAATGCCGCGCTGCGAGCGAACCTGAAGGCCGGGCATGACGCTTCCGGAAAATGGCTTGTGCGAACACCGCGTGACGGTCGCGACTGGCTCGATTACAACGAGCCACGAACGTCGCCAATACCTCTGCAAGGCCTTCGACGACGCCGGCGAAGGGTTGACCCTGGTCATCGGCATGGGCGCCGACTACACGCGCCGTACCCATAATTCCTGGTCGCGCGCTCGAATCCCACACACGTTCCAGAACGAACGCTGCTCGGTGACGACCTGCACCGAATCACGCGTGCTCGATTTCGACGACAAGAAGATGCACTCTACCAGGAGATGTATCGCGGTGACGAATTGCTCGCCACCCACGAGCAACTGGGCTTGCACTTCGACACCGTCGCGCGCCGCGCCAGCTCTCACGCCGGCCGTGCGCAGCTCTCGAACACTGCATGGCGCAGCGCCAACTGGCGCGACCGGTGGCCGTCGGGCGTTCCATCGGCATCAGGCGCAGCAAGCCGGCGGCCTGAACGCCGGCCCGCCCCGCACCCGGTCCCGAGGATTGCCATGCGACTGAACACCCACGTGCGACAGACCGGCTGGCTGCTGCTGGCCGTGGTCGCGTTGCTCGGCACCTGGTCGCAGATCCTGGACTATCTCGAGCTGTCGTTCCTCGACGCGCAGCGCCAGTTCTGGCGCGACACCTTGCTGCATCCCGCCAGCCGTTTCGCCACCATCGATTTGATTTTCGTGTGTATCGCCGCGAGCGCGTGGATGCTGGCCGAAGCGCGCCGCCTGCGCATCGGCATGGCCAGGCGCCGATGTCCGACCAGCGTCGGGTCGGCATCGCCGACCGTCACCGCGCCCTGGTAGCAATACACGAAGGCATTGTGCGTGCCGGGCAAGGCCACGGTCTCGCGCGCGCCGGCGCTGAACTCGATGTCGACATACACCGGTTCTGCTCCTCGATGCCCGCCAACGGGCCCTTGCGCGCGAAACGCGCCGGCGATGACTTTCATGCGATTGCCGGCGGGCGTGCGGGCCATGATCGGAATGTCGGACGGCGCAATGTCCCGGTAGCGCGGCGCCATCTTCTTCGAGCGCGCCGGCAGGTTGACCCACAGCTGAAAGCCCCACATGAGGCCGTTCTCCTGCTCCGGCATTTCCGAATGCAGGACGCCGCGCCCGGCCGTCATCCACTGCACGCTGCCGGCCCGCAGCAGGCCGCTGTTGCCCTGGTTGTGCCGTCAGGCGCATGCGGCCCGCCAGCATGTAGGTGACGGTCTCGAAGCCGCGGTGGGGATGGCCCGGAAAGCCGCCGATGAAGTCGTCCGGATCGTCCGACACGAATTCGTCCAGCAGCAGGAAGGGATCGAGCTCCGGCGAAGTCTAGGTCGGCCACCGATGACGTGAAACTGGCGTACGCCCGCTGCCGTCGGGAAGTGGCCCGGCCCTGCACGATGCGGTGACGCTGTTCGGCGGGAGTGGGGTTCCGTGGGCTGGGCCTTGTG
>JADJYF010000012.1 GCA_016719885.1 Pseudomonadota bacterium
TGGTGAACAGGTAGTTGCCGTCGCCCGCGGTGGTGGTGGTCTGGGTGGTGTTGTCGGCAGTGGTGCTGAGCTGGCCATCGGCACCGCCGGCGGTCAAGGTCACGGTCACACCGTTGGCGCCGGTCTCGCCGAAGTCCTGCTGACCGTTGGCGTTAGTGTCGTACCACACGCGGTCGCCGAGGCTCGCGGTCTTCAGCTCGCCGAAATTGTTTTCGACGCTGTTGGTTCCGCCCACCAGAACGATGGCGCTGAGCGTGTCGTTGACGGCGTTGCTGCCACCGGCCGTTCCGACGGTATCCTTGCCATCGATATAACCGCCAGGCTGGGTCTCCGTCACCGCGTAGGTGCCCGGGCGCAGGTCGGTGAACTCGTAGTAGCCGTTGGCGTCGGTGGTGGTCGTTGCGTTGACCGCGTTGCCGAGGTCATCGGTGCCCGACAGCGTGATGGTCACGCCCGCAATCGGCGGCTCGGCGTTGCGCACGCCGTCGTTGCCCTGGTCTTCGTACACGTAGCCCGAGATCTTGGCCGGCGGCAGTTCGCCGAAGTTGTTCTCCTGGCTGTGCTGACCCGCCGCCAGCGAAATGGCGCTGATGAGGTCGTTGCTCACCGAGCCACCCGTCGAGCCGGCCGTGTCCTTGCCGTCGAGGTAGTTGGCCGGCTGCGTCTCCGTCACCGAGTAGGTGCCCGGGCGCAGGTCGGTGAACTCGTAGTAGCCGTTCGCATCCGTGGTGGTACTCGCCGTCACCGCGTTGCCGAGGTCATCGGTGCCGTTCAAGGTCACCGTCACGCCCGCGATCGGCGGCTCGGCGTTACGCACGCCGTCGTTGCCCTGGTCTTCGTACACGTAGCCCGACAGCTTGGCCGGCGGCAGTTCGCCGAAGTTGTTCTCCTGGCTGTGCTCACCCGCCGCCAGCGGGATGGCGCTGATGAGATCGTTGGTCGCAGAACCGCCCGTCGAGCCCGCCGTGTCCTTGCCGTCGAGGTAGTTGGCCGGCTGCGTCTCCGTCACCGAGTAGGTGCCGGGGCGCAGGTCGGTGAACTCGTAGTAACCGTTCGCATCCGTGGTGGTCGTTGCGTTGACCGCGTTGCCGAGGTCATCGGTGCCCGACAGTGTGATGGTCACGCCCGCAATCGGCGGCTCAGCATTACGCACGCCATCGTTGCCTTGGTCTTCGTACACGTAACCCGACAGCTTGGCCGGCGGCAGCTCGCCGAAGTTGTTCTCCTGCGAATGCTCACCCGCCGCCAGCGGGATGGCGCTGATGAGATCGTTGGTCGCAGAACCACCCGTTGAGCCTGCCGTGTCCTTGCCGTCGAGATAGTTGGCCGGCTGCGTCTCCGTCACCGAGTAGGTGCCCGGTCGCAGGCCGGTGAACTCGTAGTAACCGTTCACATCCGTGGTGGTACTCGCCGTCACCGCGTTGCCGAGGTCATCGGTGCCGCTCAAGGTCACCGTCACGCCCGCGATCGGCGGCTCGGCGTTACGCACGCCGTCGTTGCCTTGGTCTTCGTACACGTAACCCGACAGCTTGGCCGGCGGCAGCTCGCCGAAGTTGTTCTCCTGCGAGTGCTCACCCGCCGCCAACGGGATGGCGCTGATGAGATCGTTGGTCGCAGAACCACCCGTTGAGCCCGCCGTGTCCTTGCCGTCGAGATAGTTGGCCGGCTGCGTCTCCGTCACCGAGTAGGTGCCCGGTCGCAGGCCGGTGAACTCGTAGTAACCGTTCGCATCCGTGGTGGTCGTTGCGTTGACCGCGTTACCGAGGTCATCGACACCCGACAGCGTGATGGTCACGCCCGCGATCGGCGGCTCGGCGTTGCGCACGCCGTCGTTGCCCTGGTCTTCGTACACGTAGCCCGACAGCTGGCCGCGCTCGCCATTCCCGAAGTTGTTCTCCTGCGAGTGCTCACCCGCCGCCAACGGGATGGCGCTGATGAGCTGGTCGCGACCGCCCTCAGCCGCCTGCCGGGGGGTGTCGTGCTGCGTCGAGGTAGTTGGCCGGCTGCGTTCCGTCACCGCGTAGGTGCCGGGACGCAGGCCCGTGAACTCGTAGTAACCGTTCGCATCCGTGGTGGTCGTTGCGTTGACCGCGTTGCCGAGGTCATCGGTGCCGTTCAAGGTCACCGTCACGCCCGCGATCGGCGGCTCGGCGTTACGCACGCCGTCGTTGCCCTGGTCTTCGTACACGTAGCCCGAGATCTTGGCGGTGCCCGGCGCTACCAGGCCGGCGTCTATGGTCTGATTCGATTCGCCGGCATTCAGGTGCACCACCTGGCTGAAACCGGTGGCGGGATTGGCGTCGCTGTCTTCCTGATCCTGGCTATTGAGATTGGCGTCGACGCTGGTGAATGCGTAGTCCGGAGCGACGAATTTGACTTGGTAGTCACCGGCCGCGAGGCCCGCGAATTGATAGAAACCATGCTCGATTGCGGCGGTGCTGAAATCGTCACCGGTGACGGTGCTGGCTACCTTGACGCCGTCCTTCCACAGTTCCACCACCAGGTTGTCGACGCCGGATTCGTTCGCATCCTGGAGGCCATCGGCGTCGCTGTCGAACCATACGAAGTTACCGAGCTTGGCGTTGGCCAGCTGCACGATCAGCGGCTGGATGCCCGTGCCGGTTTCCGTGCCGGTCTTGGGCGACGGGTCGACGAGCATGGTGAAGTTGGTGCCGGGCGGCGGCGAAACATACTGCCCGGAGGCAACGGCGGACTGCGCGGCATTGACCAGGAAGTCGACGTCGGTCAACGACACGACCTGGCGATTGTTGTCGTTCAGAAAGCGATCGAGGCCCGCCGAATTGATCTCAGCCTGGGTAAAACCCAGCACGCGCCAGATCGCAACCTGCACTTCACCGTAGTTGAAACGTCCGGCGTACTTGGGATCGGAGGTCAGGTTCTGCGACAGGATCCAGTTCAATTGGTCGACCTGCGCTTGGGAAAGCGAACTCAAATCGGCTTCGATCGGTGTGATCTGTTGAAACGAGGTCGGGTTGCTTGCTTCGTAGGAATCTGCGGCGTACGAGGTCGGCGCGACGAAAATATCAAGCAGGGGATTGATGCAGTACGCGTCATACACGCCGGTACCAATCACGGGATTGGTGCTGCTCGTCACCTTCATGTCGAAGAAACTGGGCGCCAGCTGATCGGGCTGCTGGCCGTAAGCCGTGCCCGCCGCATTCGTTGCGGATGACGAAACGCTGATGATGAGTGTGGTCATTTTAGGAATTCCTGTTCTTCGGCTTTATTGATGTAGCGAGGTGGCGTTACGCAGTGTTGGGCGACGCCCGGCGCATCGTCGTGTCGAGAAATCGAGACTGCTCAAGGATTCGCACCAAGAGCGAAACGTGATGGCGCAACGCCACGAACAGCGTGGGTGGGGCCTTGCGATGAACGTGTCGAGCATTCAAGTGTGCTGTGACATCCGTTTAACGGAACGAGTGGGGCCGCGCGGGGTACGCCAGGGGTGGCGCCCACGACACTCTCGGCTCTTGTGCTCGAAATCGAACTGCCGGGTCAAACGAGGCAGTTCAGGAGTCGGCGCTTCAGGAGGGCGAGATTCGCCACCCGGAAGCGCCGTGCGTCACTTGCTTACTTCTTGCCCTTGCGAGCAACGGCGACCACGCCAGCGATGGCGATGCCGACCAGGGCCATCGAACCCGGTTCCGGCACATTGAAGGTGGGACCCGCGGAGGCGATGCCGCAGGTGGAAACGAATGCGATGACGGTCGCAGCGAAGGACTGGCTAAGGGATTTCATGGGGTCAACACCTCTGACTTTGGTTACTTGCCGCTTTACCCACTGGAGTGCCAATCGGGACCGGTACTCCGCTGAGTCCAACGCCAACTCTTGTTATGAAACGGCGCTTCGTGCCCTTGTCAGCAATTTTTACAACAGCACCGGGCAAGCACGTTCCTGTAATCGCGTTAGCAAGCTTGGTGCCAGAAATTTATTAGCTCGCCTTTTCAGCGCCTTAGCGCGCCGCCCCTAAACAAGAACGAATCGCACCATAGCCGGATGTAAAGTTCGCCGACAAAAGCGCCGCTATGGCCCGGATCCGGTGCGCGCGACGTTTCGTTTTTGAGACTTCGTAGACAAAAAAACCCTGCTTGCCGTCAGCCAAATTGCGGCCTGCCAGAGTTGTTTAGTCCTTGGCGCCGCCCGCCGGGCTCCTGACCAGACCACCGGCATCGCTTTAACTATTTAAAACGGAATGGTTTTTTTGACGGAGTGATAGCGTTGCGTGGCGCCCGTGACCACGGAGGGCGCAAACGCCCGCATGCGCGCCCAGCTCATCTCGAAAGGAGCCCGAAATACGGCCACGCCAGTGGGCCGGGCGTCACCGCATCGAGACTCGGTTCTCACTGTCACGCCTGACGCTTGCTCCTCGCGGCGCCTTCGAAGCGAGCGCGCACATCGGTAAACACGCGACGAACGTCGCCGCGGGGAGACACTCATCCGACTGCGAGCAGCCATCCAGCGGCCAAATCCTTGCAGGGTGCTGGCGCACAAGGCACTCGGGACACCCTGACACCGCCGTCGGCGCGGGACGACGCGCCGGCACACACCACCGGCAAGCGGGCGACGGCCGTTCGCCCGCCGCCCGTCGCTCCTCACGACCTCATTCGAGATTAAAGGCCCGCGTCACGTTCTCCGCCAGGATGCGTCGACGCGACACTTCCGGCAGCGGCGCCAGCATCTCGCCGAGTTCGTGCATGTAGCTCGCGGTGTGGTCGGGATGGGGGAAGTCCGAGGCCCAGAAGAAGCGGTCGTCGCCGACGAAGGGAATGACGCCGGCCACCGCGCGCTCGTCGGGGTCGATGGAGACATAGCACTGGCGGCGGAAATAGGTGCTGGGCAATTCCTTCAGGCCGGCCTTGGGCATCAGGGGCCCTTGCGAGACCGCGTCCATGCGGTCGATCAGCTGGCCTATCCAGCCGGCCTGGGATTCCAGCACCACGACCTTGACGCGCGGGAAGCGATCGAAGATGCGGTAGTGGAACAGCGACACGAAGGCCTGCTGCATGCCTTGCGCCACCAGCACGTCGAAATACCAGGTGAATTCGAAGGGCTCGCCCTGGGCCAGTTCGTCGAAGCGCCGATGCACGTCGAGCGACGGCGGGTCGACGGTGGGATGCAGCGCCACCGGCGCGCCGTGCTCCTCGGCAATGGCCCACAGGCGGTCGTAATCGGGGTGGCCGGGCGACTTGCGCGTCCAGGTGAAGGGGTGGAAGAAGATGCCCTTGGCGCCGGCCGCGAGGGCGCGCTCGGTCTCGGCCGCGGCCAGCGCCGGGTCCGACAAGGAAATGTGCGCGACCGGCACCAGGCGGCCGCCCGAGTCGGCGCAGAAATCCATGATCCAGCGGTTGTAGGCGCGGGTGTAGGCGGCGGCGATCTCGGCGTCCCGCACCTCCGGCTCCCACAGGATGCCGAGTGTTGGATAGAGCACGGCCTTGGCGAGGCCCTCCTGGTCGAGTCGCGCTACGCGCTCTTTCGGATCCATGGAGCCGAACGGCGCCGAGCGCACGTAGCTGCGCTCGGGTGAAGGGCGGATGTCGGGCGCCCCCATGCCGCCCAGCGAGCCCGGAAAGCCAGGCGGCATGAGACGCGATGGCTTGCCGTCGTATTCGAGGTACTCCAGGCCCGCGTCATTGGTGCGCAGGCGAATCGCGCGCTCGCGGTACTTCGGCTCGAGGTATTTCTCCCACAGATCCGGTGGCTCGAGAATGTGGCCGTCGGCGTCGATGGCGCCCGAGGTATCGACCTTGCTGGACATGCGAGTTCTCCCCTGTGACGAAGTGGCTGTGGCCCGCCGGCGCGCCGCGCTGGGCGTCGCGGGCAGGCAGCTTGATTATGTCAGCGCCTAGCGCGTGTCGTCCCGCGCCAAAGTGGCGGGCGCCGCTATCGAAACGGGGGAGCCCGATCAACGGCGCCCCGCAAGCAGGGCATCGAACAAGTGCAGGTGTTCGCGCGCCACCACGTCCCAGTTGTAGACGGTTCGCACCTTGTCGAGGTTGCGCGCGACGAAGGCCTGGCGGTCGCTGTCGTGGTCGGCGTTGATGATGTGGGCCACGTCGGCGGCACCATGGAAATAGCGGGCGTTCGCCGCGAGCACACTGCGGTTGAAGGGATTATCGTGAGCGGCGATGAAGGCGTTGGACGCCATCGCCTCCACCAGCGACGGATTGGTACCTCCGACCGAGTGTCCGTGAAAATAAATCGCCGCTTGCCAGCGCAGCGAGCTCAACACCGCGTAGTCATAAATGCCGCCAAGAAAACGAATAGACGGGGAGGCGGCGTATTTGGCCACCAGCTTTGCGCCGTACACGGTCGACGTCTTACCGACCACCAGAAACGGGCGCGTGTCGCCGGACTCGAGATACCCGTCGAGAATGGTCTCGATGTTGTTTTCAGGCTCGAGTCGCGCGATCAGCATGAAGTAGGCCTGGGGCTTAACGGCGTAATGCTCGAGGTGCGACGCATCGGGGCCGGAGACGGGAGCCGCGCCATAGGGAATGAAACGACTGTCGCGCCCGTACTCCTCGCGCAGGTAGTCACGAATCGCTTCGTTGTCGGCGATCAGTGCGTCGCTGCAGCGCGCGCCCAGCATTTCGGTCAAGCGCGCAAAGCGCTGCAATAGCCGATTCCATTTGCTGCGCTTCCATTCGAGGCCATCCATGTTGGTCACGAGCATGGCGCGACGGCGGAAAAACAACGGATAGAAAATGGCGACCGGCACGTAACCGAGCTCCAGCACGATATCGAAGTCGCCGGCCAGCGCGTCGCGCAGGCACAGAAAGTCATAGGCCAATGTGCCCCAGATGCCGAACCGGCTCTCCTGGTTGAAGATGTGCCTGATGCGGATGCCCTGCCAAGTGCCTTGCTGGTAGGGATGCTCATCCGGGCTGTAAACCGTGACCTCATGACCCAGCGCGGTGAAGATGGGCGACATCATCTCCGCATTCGTTTCCGGACCGCCGTAATTATTGGGAATGCCCCGAGTGCCGAGAATTGCGATTTTCATGAAAACTCGTTGATTGGCCGCCCGCGCCAGGCGGGTTGCGTGGCTGCGCCGAAAATGTGCCACAGGGCGTGGCGCCGGTCACGTCTGGCTGTGGTTCGAGGACGGTTTGAAAAACCGGGTACGCGGACTTTCCACCACGGTGTCGTCGGGTATCGCACGAGTCACGCAGGCCCCAGCGGAGATACGCACGCGGTTGCCGACAATCACCGGACCGAGTATGCCCGAGTGCGGTTCGAGCACAACGTCGTTACCGACCAGCGGCACGCCCGGCCAGCTCGCGACTTTTTCATGTCGACCAACCTCGCCGCCAATGCCGGCGCAAGCCATGACGGTGAGGTTGCGTCCGATGGTGCCCATGAGCGCGGTGCCGGTGGGATGCAGGATGACGAGCCCTGCGCCGATTTCCGCCGGTTCGCTCACGTCCGCACCGGTCAGCAGGCAGTTCAGGTGCCATACGGCACGAGATAGCCAGGTATGGCGCGCGCAGTACAGATAATGGGACAGGCGAAACAACCCCACGCAAAGAAAGGACGCGCTGAACCATGCGGGGCCGCCGGTGTAGGGCGTGCGCAGCAATCGCTCCTGCCGCAGGCGGGCGAGGTCGACCCGCAGTGTCGCGCAGACGTCGCTCCACGGGTGGCGTGCGGGTGTGTCGGGTTGCAGGTTCATGGGTGGTGCGGCGGTTCCTCACCGCGAACGTGCGTAGGGTGTATACATCGCCTGCGCCGCCACCATCGTATCGGCCTCGGCGTTGCGTATCACCACCGCGCAAGGAGAAATGCGCACATCGTCGCCGACCGTGATGCCCCCGCATAACACGGCGTGGCCGCCGAGCGTCACACGATTGCCGAGCCGTGGCGCGCAACGCGCGTCGGCAACGGGACCGGCAATACAGACGGCGTAGGAAAACAAGGTGAGGTCGCTGCCCGCGCTGCCCTCGAACACCACACCCGCAGGGTGCGCGAGGCGGCAGCCCGGGCCGATGCAAGTGGCGGCGGGCAGACGCACCTTGTGCAGGATGAAGTTCACGCCGGCCAGCGCATGGGCAAGCGCCCGCCATCCGCGGACATGCAAATAGTGGCTGACACGATAGAGCGCCAGGGCCATGAGCTGCGGCGTGAGGAACGCGCTCACGCGGCGCACGGTGCGCTCGCCGCGCTGGCTGTCCTCCGGCGAGCGATGCAGATGCCGCAGGATGTCGGCGTGAATGTCCGAGCGCACCGTCATCCATCGCCCGTGAGTGCATGCATCGCTCGCTCGCGTCTGATCGCCCGACCGTCCGTCCACGGAAGATATGTCCTCCATATCGCTCATGCCCCGCGGGGAGCGCCGGGCGCCCACCGATTGAGCCGCTTTCTAAACGACGAATGTAAGCAATGAATGCGGCGCCCAGCATACATGGCATTGTTCACATTACTTGGCAAGCCACAGGGTTGACCGTGCCGGGGACAATGTTTGACCATTCAGCGGGACACTCGGACTCGCATCGTCGATGCATGCAAGGCGCGAAGCGCACGGCGAGTCCGGCCAAGGTCTATCCGCAATAAAGGAACCCGATGTGCCGATGCCCAACGCCGCGATTGTCGTGACCGGGGGCGCGGGCTTCATTGGCACCAATTTCGTACGACGCTTGCTGCACAGTTCCGACGCCCGCGTAGTCAACGTCGACAAACTGACCTATGCCGGCCACCTGGCGAGCCTCGCCGACCTCGCCGACGAAGGCCGCCACCGGTTCGTCAAGGGCGACATCTGCGACGCCGCGCTGTGGCAACGGGTTTTCAATGACCATCAGCCTCGCGCGGTGATCAATTTCGCCGCCGAAAGCCATGTCGATCGCTCCATCGACGGGCCTGATGTATTCGTGCAGACCAATATCGTCGGTGTTCACACGCTGCTGCGCGAGGCGCGGGCCTACCATGCCACGCTGTCCGGTGCCCGACGGGACAGCTTTCGCGTCGTGCACGTCTCGACCGACGAAGTCTATGGCTCGCTGGGCCCGACCGAGGCGGCATTCACGGAGTCCACGCCCTATGCCCCCAACAGCCCTTATTCCGCCTCGAAGGCCGCCGCGGATCATCTCGCGCGTGCCTATTTCCACACCTATGGCCTGCCGGTCATCACCACCAACTGTTCGAACAACTACGGCCCCTACCAGTTTCCCGAAAAGCTGGTGCCCCTGATGATCCGCAATGGCCTCCAGGGCAAGCCCCTGCCGGTGTACGGCGATGGTCTGAATGTTCGCGACTGGTTGTTCGTCGAGGACCATTGCGAAGCGCTGGTGGAAATCCTGGCGCGCGGCGTGCCCGGCGAAACCTATAACATCGGCGGCAACTCGGAGCGCACCAACCTCGAGGTCGTGACCACCATCTGCGCCCTGCTCGACGAATTCGTATCGACGTCCGCGCACTATCCCCATCACCGGCTGATCACGCATGTCCGCGACCGCCCGGGCCATGACCGACGCTATGCGATCGACGCCGGAAAACTGCGCAGAGAACTCGACTGGTCACCGCGCTTCGGCTTCGAGCAGGGCATGCGGGCCACCGTTCGATGGTGCCTGGACAACGCGCAGTGGTGCGAGGATGTACTGCGTGACAACTACAGTGGCGACCGTCTCGGTCTCGCCGCCGCCACCCAAGGCGCGTAATCACCATGACCATCGACGCCTCCACTCCGATTCGCGGCATCGTACTCGCCGGAGGCCGCGGCACACGCCTGACGCCATTGACCCTGGCGTTCAGCAAGCAGCTCCTGCCGATCTTCGACAAGCCGCTGATCTATTACCCATTGGCAATACTGATGATGACCGGCATACGGAACATCCTGATCATCACCACGCCGTCGGACCGCGCGCTGTTCGAGCGCCTGCTGGGCGATGGCTCGCAATGGGGATTGCTCTCGAATTCTGTGTGCAGCCGGAGCCCAACGGCCTGGCCGAAGCCTTCATCCTCGGCGAGCAGTTCTTGGCGGGTGGACCGAGTTGCCTGGTGCTGGGTGACAACATCTTTCATGGCCATGGACTACCGGCAACGCTCGCGTCAGCCGCCAGGAACAACCGTGGCGCCACCATCTTTGGCTACCAGGTGCGGGATCCGGAGCGCTATGGCGTGGTCGAGTTCGGTCCCGACCGGCGCGTGGTGAGCATCGAGGAAAAGCCGCGCGTGCCAAAATCCAATTTCGCGGTGCCGGGCATTTATTTCTACGATGGTCGCGCGCCCGAATTTGCCCGCGCCATGAAGCCTTCGGCGCGCGGCGAGCTGGAAATCACCGACCTCAACATGCGCTACCTGGCCGAAGGCAGCTTGACGGTCGAACTGTTGGGCCGCGGTGTCGCGTGGCTCGATACCGGCACGCCGGCCTCGCTGGCGCAGGCCTCGTCATTTATCGAGACCATCGAATTCCGCCAAGGTCTGAAGGTGTGCTGTCCGGAAGAGATTGCGCACAGCAATCGCTGGATAGATGACGCCGCACTGCTGCAGTTGGCCAGGCGGCTTGGCGACTGCAGTTACGCCGACTATCTGCGCGAACTGGTCGTGCCCCGTCATGGCGGGGCGTAAACGCCGCATCCTGCTGCTCGGCGCGCAAGGGCAGGTCGGCACGGAACTGTGCCGCTGCCTGGCACCCCTCGGTGAGTTGCTTGCGATGGATCATGGCGACACCGCGCGAGCAATCGACCTCGAGGATCACGATGCCCTGCCGTCCCTGCTCGAAGCCAGCAAGGCCGACCTCATCGTCAATGCGGCCGCCTACACCGACGTCGACCGGGCAGAACGGGAAAGCGCCCGCGCCCACAGCGTCAACGGTCGCGCGGTCGCCGTGCTCGGCGAGTGTGCGGCGCGCATGAACGTACCCGTCATCCACTACGGCACCGACTATGTATTCGACGGCAGCGCCCGCGCGCCCTACGCCGAGGACGCGCCGACCGCGCCGCTCAATGTCTACGGGCAGTCCAAACTCGCGGGCGAAGCCGCGCTGGTGGCCGGCGACAGCGCCTGCCTGGTCCTGCGCACCAGTTGGATTTACGGACTGCGTGGGCGCAACTTCCTGCGCACGGTACTGCGCCTGGCCAGCGAACAGCCGGCGTTGCGCGTGGTGAACGACCAGCATGGCAGCCCGACCTGGGCCCGCAGTGTCGCCACCGTCACCGCGCTGCTGGTTGCCAAACTGGGCTTCAGCGCCGCGGATTATCGCGACTATCGGGGGATCTACCACCTGACCAACGCCGGTCAAACCACCTGGTACGGCTTTGCCCAGGCGGTGCTGGCGGGCGCGCCTCTGTCCGCGCCGTCCCGCCGCCCGCTGGTCACGCCGATAGTCACGGCAGATTACCCCACGCCGGCCACGCGCCCGGCCTACTCGGTACTCGACAATCGCAAGCTGGCGCGCACCTTCGAACTCGCCGCGGAACCCTGGGAGATGGCACTGGCTGCCTGCCTCGAAGACCTGGCAGCTTCGTGAGTATCCCGCCGGCCATCCGCGGCGAAACTTTTGCGAAGCAGTTCACAATTTTTGTAAGGCATGCTACGAATAGGGTGACACCCCGAGACGGGTGAGTAGGCTTCAGACTGTGGGCAGCCTCGCGGCAGACGCCCTCCCAAGAAGAATACAAACCCCGTTCATAAGCGCCCATGACTTGTGAGAGCACTGCAATGACCGCACCGCTGAAGACCCAGTCCCGCTTCCTTCCCGCTGTGCTGCTCGCATGTGCGGCGGTGGCCAATACCCTGAGCCCGGCGGCCCAGGCGGCCAACGTTTCGGTGTCGAACGTGTTCGACGTCAACGGCCTGTTCGGCACAATCAATTTCTTCCCGGAGACCAACCAGTTCGTGCTGGTGCCAACCGGCGTCGAAAGCCCGTTTTTCGACGGCCAGACCAATTTCCAGGCGCTCGCAGTCGGCCAGGTGACCACGCCGTTCTCGATAGCTTTCGATACCGTGACGGCGACTTTCACCGCCGCCTCGGGCTTCAAGATCGATAGCATCGACCTCGTCGAAGTGGGCAAATTCGCCCGTTCCGGCAACAGCGCCCAGACCTTGGTCGGCGGTTCCCTGACCGTCAACGGCGCCGCGCCGATCAACTTCGTGCCGTCGGAAGGCGCCAATGGTATCGGCGGTAGCCCGTTGAGCGATTGGAGCATCGGCGGCGTAGGCAACCCGGTGCACGTGCTCGTCAATTCTTCGGTGGCCAGCGTGGTGCTGTCCGACGTGCTCGGCGCCAGCGTCAACAGCACGTCGGAAGATGTCGCGGTGATTTTCAAGACGGCGGTGGTGATGACCATCAATACGAGCGCGGTGCCGGTCCCATCGGCGGTGTGGATGCTCGGCTCCGGTCTGCTGGTGCTGGGCGCGCGGCGCAAAGCGCGCGCTTGATCGCCGCGTAGAGCCATCGCTGGGCCGGGGCGTTCCGGCGCAGCGCCAGGATCTCGAAACAAGGGCCGTTCATCACGGCCCTTGTGCTTTGGAGCTCACGACTTCCGTGGCGCCGCCTGGCGTGCGAACCAGTCCCAGGTTTCGGCCAACCCCCGCTCGAGACCGACGCCCGGCCGCCAGTCGAAGGCGCGCATGACCTTGTCGATATTCAACACCACGCGTTTGACATCGATGCCGCGCGCCGCCAGGTGCCGCGTGGCGATAGCGCGCCCTGTCACCCGTTCCACCAGCGCGATGAGCGCATTGATGCTGCATCCGGTGCCGGCGCCCACGTTGAACAACTCGTAGTTCGCGGGCGGCGCGCCACGCTCCACCAGCTTGACGCACAGCGCGACGAAGTCGTCGATATGGAGGAAGTCCCGCGTTGTTTCACCGTCGCCCCATAGCTCGAACGGCCGCCCGTCGCGCGCGCATTGAAGCAAGGCCGGCACCACGCCGAAGTCGCCGCGGGCGGTCTGGCCCGGTCCGTAGAGATTCGACGGACGCAACACGGTAACGGCACTGCCGGTGATCGCGTGATGGGCGTGCATGAAGGCTTCGACGGCGGCCTTGCCGGCGCCGTAATTCGAAATCGGTGCCGGAGGAATGTCGATGTCCGCGGACTCGGCAAGGCAATTGCCGTAAATCGCGCCACCCGACGACATGAAGACGGTCTGCACGCGGGGATGGCTCTGCAGGAGCTCGAGCAGTCTTGCGGTGGGCAGGAGGTTGTCTTGCACTTCGCGACTCGGCTCGCGACGCGACACCGGGCGTCGTCGCGCATGCCAGATGGAACAGGTGGGTGCACTCGGCAAGCGTCGCATCCAGACCTTGAACGTCGGCGCTGGAAATTCTCCCGGCGTCCGTCGTTGAAGCCGCCACAGCGTCAGGACTTTCGATGACCCGCACCGCGTGGCCCCGCGCCAACAAGGCGCGCCGCAGGGCCGTGCCGACAAAGCCACCGCCGCCGAACAGGACTGCAATCATGGGCGAGATTCCGTTGGCCGAGGTTCACGGCGAGTAACGCTTGCGCGCCGCCATCGCACGAGGGCTTCGGCGCCTTGCGTCGGGGACTGTGGCTTGTTCACCGCGTTCACCTGGCTTTGTTGTCGACTCCGACACCGTAGCGCCCGGCGGGCTTGCGTCGGCACAGGCTCGATCCCCTATGCGTCATGCCGCCCTCACACGCATCGGCGACATCGAACGTGCCACAATTCCCGCGGCACCCGCCGGCGGCTATTGCGGAGCGTCAATCCACCGCTCGGCTCGCTCAACGTCATCCCGCCCCCGGGAACCCATGAGGACGGCCCGATGTTCTCCATCACAAAATCCCTGCTCGCGGTGTGCGGCGTCGGCGCAGCCCTTGCGATGCTGCTGTGGACGTCCTCGCGCCCCACCGCCGCCCCCGCGCCCGTCAACCCCACGCCCGCGGTGCAGCTGCCCACCAGCGTCAAGCTGGGCTTTGGATACTGGCCGACCGACATGTCGGAAAATTACCAGAGCGCGTGGTTCGAGCGCTTGCGCGAGGCCCGGGTCGAGATCCTGGCCGTGCAAATATCCGATCCTTTCGAGGACTCGGAATATGCGCGCAAGCGGCTCGAGTGGCTTGAGCAACGCAAAGGCAACGATTACGCCAGCTATCTCGGTTTCGAACCCTTCACCGATGATCGCCACAAGGTAAAGCGCGCAGGCAATGGGAGCAAGTCCATCTTGGAGCAAGCGTGGCGCGACGCCTACGAAAAAGTCCTGGTCGCAAGTGCTGCGCGACACCGACCGGATTATTTGAATCCTTGTATCGAAGTGAATCTCTGGCACGACCATGCCAGCGCCGAGGAATGGCAGGCGTTTCGCGATTTCTACTCGCGCGTCTACGACCTCATCAAGGCGGCCAGCCCCGACACCAAGGTTTTCTGCTCGCTGCAAATAGACCGCGTCACCGGCCACCTGTATGGCGACAAGCGCAGCCAGTGGCAGATGTTCGACGATGCCGCCGTCGCCCTGCCCAAACAGGATCTGCTCGGCATCTCCACCTATCTCTATGGCTCGCCCGACGTTCAGCAATGGTCCGGTTTGCGCGAACGCACGCTGCCCCCTCTGTTCATCGCCGAAATCGGCTGCGTGGTCGGCGATACCGACTACCCGATGTCCGAGCAGGCCGAATTCGATCAGCAGGCATTGCTGCTGCAACTACCCGCCATGCTGCAAGGATTGACGATCGAGGGTCTGGTGTGGATTACGCTCGCCGATCTCGACCCTGACGTGGTTCGAGGCCTGCCGGACTGGTACTACCTTCTTGGAATACTCAACCATGATTTGTCGCCGAAGACGGCATGGGCGACGTGGAAGCGCCTGAAAACGGAATAGCGTTTCACAGTCGCGCAGCCGCATTGCGCCACACCTCGGCGATCGTGTGCAGAATGGCATTGTCGCCCCGCTCCGCTGGCGCCATCACGGCCTGCTCGCGTGTCGAGCACCATTGCAGCGCGGCATCGAGCCGTCCCGCGCCGAGATCGGCGGACGTGATCTCAAAGCCCAGGTCGCGTGCCAGCAGACTGTCGCGCAGCGCGGGAAATTCGCGGAACTGGTGACGATGGGGAAAGACGACAGGCTTGCCGAGGGCCAGACATTCCGACACCAGGCCATAGCCGAGTTTGCCCAGCACGGCGCTCGCGCCGGCCACCACGTCGCCATGGCTGATCTGGGGCGACAGGGAAATCTGCCGGTAATTTGACCCGGCGCCGGGCAGCGCATAGAGCCCGATAAATGACCATTGCGGATAGGTGTCGAGCGCGGACCACTGGCACGCACGCAAGCCGGAGGCGCCGAAATAGACCAGGCACCAGGGGCGACTGGCATCGAGGTTCAGCACCTGCGCCACTTCGTGGCGGGCACGAACGGGGTCCGTGCCCAGCAGCAGGCCGACGTCCCGCACCCGCGCGCAGGGTTGTTCGTCGATATGAGGATATAGACGCAGATAGACATCGGCGCGCGCGTAGTCGGCGCGAATGCTGTCCAGGTGCGCAGCGAACCACGGCGCCTGGTCGAGGTAGTCGGCGTAGATCTCGGCCCAGGTGAAATTGGAGATGCCGACAGCCGGTACGCCAGCAGCCCGTGCAATCGCGAACGCCAGGGGCGGAATGTCGGCGATGACGACATCGATGGCCAAGGCCCGCAAGCGCGCCGCGTAGTGCTCTAGCAACGCTGCGCGCTGTTCATTGATCTCGCTGTAGCGCGCGAGGGTCGCCGCGACATCGATGTCGGCGGCGTCGCGCTGCACGCACCCGCAATCGATTTCACAGCGCTCGATGCCGAACGGCGCGGTCAGCGTGCGCGCAAAAAACGCCGGCTCGATGGTCGTGAACAGCGTGACCGTCGTGCCGGCGGGGAATTGATTGATGAGGCGCGCACTGCGCGCGGCATGCCCATGACCATGGCCGGTGATGAAATAGGCGATGCGCGCTGGAAACGCCGGGCGCGGCGGCACCGCGCTAGACGCGTCGGCCAAGCGAGCGGTTCCCGTCGTGAAACGTTTCGCCGGCCGCGGCCAGCGCCGGTGGCAACGGCGACAGGCGCGGCGCGTCGTGCGGATGGTCGTCCGGCCCGACAAAATGACAGTGATCACACAGGCTGGCGACTGCATCGGCCACGGCCGCGTCCTGCGCGCGACCGCCGCTGCGGGCGCGCATGGCCTGGAATACCGGGCGATTCCAGAATTCTCCGACTTCGCCCATGTCCGCGACATGGCCGACATCGAAGCGCGCGGAGGTGTTGGTGCAGCACGGCGACACGCCGCCATCGGCTTCCACCATCAACTCCGAATAGAGGTAACCGCAGGTGCCCTGCCAGATTGCCTGCGCGGGACGAAACCGCGCGGCCTTGGGTACGAAACTCTCGTCGTAGATGAACGCGCGCGCGGCGGTGAACGAATCGACGCCAAGGTCCCTGGCGGCCTGCTCGAGGCGCGGCACCTCGTGCTCGTTGTGACTGAAGACCAGCATCACCAGGTCGAGCCGCGGCGTACGAACGCCGCGTCGCCGCCGCGCGGCGACGATGTCGGCGATGTTTTTCAAAAGCAGTTCGATGCGGGCATTGCGCCGGTAACGTTCGAGAGTGGCTTGCTCGAGGCCGTCGATGCTGACGTGCAGCTTGTCGAGGCCACTGTCGACTATCTTGTCGGCCAGGACCATCGACCTCGACGCTCAGGTTCGAGCTCACCGTGGTGGTACAGGCCGGCACGCCGGGCGTGGGCAATCAGGTCGAAGATATCCCGGTTCAGGAATGGCTCGCCCCAGTTGTGGAAGCGCGCCACCAGCACGTGCTCGCGCACCTTGTCGACCAGCGCCTTGGCGTCGGCGAGCGGAAAACGCGAAGGCTTGCGTGCAAGCTGGCCGGTACCCGTGGCGCAGAATGGACAGGCGAGATTGCACACGTTGAGGGTATCGAGATTGAGCACATAGGGTAGCGAGCGAACGGTCAGCGCCCGGGCCTTGGATTCGGCGTGCGCGAGCAGGAAGTTGCGCGCCTTCGCAAGCGTCACGACCCGCGCCGGCAGCTTGAAACGCATGGCGAGATAGACGGCGACGCTGCCCAAGGTCGGCACTTTCGCCGCCAGGGTCAGGCCACGATCCAGCCAGTGAGCGACATCCAATGCGGGCATGGTGTGGAGGAGCTTGGTGGTCTCGGCTTTAGAGACTCAGGCGCCGGACGACTCGGAGGGCGATTCTGCCTTGCGATTGCCCAGCAGCAGGCTGATGCCGGTTCGGACCTTGTCCTGCAGGGTGTTGGTCGACAGGCACGAAAACAGGCACAGGCGATCGCATTGCGTGGTTTCCTTGCGCCGCGTGCGCGCTTCCTGGCCCTGCCAGATTGCCTGTGCGGTCTGCTCCTTGATGTTGCCTATCGGTGGCCAATACCAGCACACCTCGACGTCGCCGTTGCTGCGGATGAAGAAATTGCGCAGCCCGACGCGGCACGGCATCGCGGACGCGGGCGCCTTGTCTTCGCGGAAATGACTCTCCCACAGTCTGAGCGAGGTCTCCGAGTTCATGATCGGTGCGCCACCGCGTTTCAACTCGATGAGTTCCTCCACCACCTCGCGCAGCGCCGGAAAGTTCGCCTCTTCTAGCCACAGCTCGTCGTAGGTTTCGCGCGTCCACCGATCGATAGGCTGGAAGTTGACCAGCGTGGCGCCCAGCACCTCGGGCGCCCAACGCGCCATGCGCGGCAAGTCGCGGAAATTGACCGCTGTCACGGTCGGCTTGACGATCACGGGAAAGCTCACACCCTGACGACTCTGTTCTTCGTGCAGACGGCTCAAGGCCTGGCGCAGATGGGCCAATGAACCGGCGATACCGCGGGTGTAGTCGTGGGTCTCGTCCTTGTACGAATCGACGGAAATATTGACGTTGAAGGGGCGGGTGCGCACAAAGCGCTCGATCATCTTCGGATTGAGCGCCGAGCCGTTGGTGGTGACGCCGAAATTGATCTGTGCGTCGCTGCACCACTGCAACAGGTCGACGAAACCCTTCTTCATGAAGGGCTCGCCGCCCGAGAACTCGATATGAAAATTGCCGATGAAATTCTTGAGACTTTCGAGCCCGGTCTTCCATTGCTCGATGGTGATCTCGTCCTTGTACTGCTCGAGACGCCAGTAATCGCAGTAGCGGCACTTGTAATTGCAGCGCTCGTTGACGATGCCGTAGATCTTGACCGGATGGGTGATATCCAGGCCCGCCTTGATGTAAAGCTCTTCCTGGAACGCGTTCTGCGCATGCTTGAACGCCAGTTGGCTGAAGGCTCGAATTTTCATGCTCAAGTTTCCAGGAGGCATACGTTGCGGCGAGTGCGAGATGCGCGCACGCGGTGTCTGCAGCCACCATCGCGCTTGCCAAGGTGGTCAAGTTGACGGCTTCGCGACCGCGCACTCGTTTCGCTGAGTGTAACCCGTTAGAGCCGGTCTGGAAACCATTCGTGGCCCGTCCATGTACATCGTTCGAAATCGGCACAAGTGCGCCGAGAAAGCGCGACCGGAATGCTGCCGCCCTCGTTCGGGGCAGGCGGCGGCCTCGCCGCGCTGATCGCAACATTCTGTCAACCGGTAGCGTTATCTCACCGCATGGATTTCCCGACCTCCACCGCGCTGGCGCAAACCGTCCTCCGAGCGCTCGACGGGGCCGAACACCGGCACGCGCATCGGCCGGGGTGAGGTGAGCGGCGTGGACGTGGACGTGGAAGTCGATGTCAGTGTCATCATCGTGTCGTGGAATTGTCGCGAGCACATGCCGGGCTGCATCGAGTCGGTCGCCGAGGGCGCGGCGCGAGTCAGCGCGGAAGTGATCGTGGTCGACAATGCGTCCGCCGACGGCTGCGCCGAGTTCGTCAGGGAGCGGTTTCCGGCGGTGCGCCTGATCGCCAACGATGCCAATCTCGGCTTCGCGCGGGCCTGCAACCAGGCCATGGATATCGCACGTGGCCGGCATGTTTTTCTGCTCAACCCCGACGCCCGTATCCGGGGCGATGGCTTGCTCGATCAGTTGGTGGCGTTCATGGACTGTCACCCCGACGTCGGCGCGGCGGGCTGCGAACTGTGCTTCGATGACGGCCGCGTGCAGGTCAGCGCCGGTTACCGCCCCGATCCTTTCATGTTGTTTGCGTTCTGCTTCTTCCTCGCCAAACTGTCCGGCGATCGAATAAAGGGTCTGTGCCTGACACCCCGCCAGGACCGTGGCGCCGCGGCGGTGGACGTCGACTGGATCTGCGGTGCGGGCATGATCGTGCGGCGCGAAACCTGGCAGAGTGCCGGGCAATTCGACGAGCGGTACTTTCTCTACGGCGAGGACATCGAGTGGGGCTGCCGCATGCGCGATCATGGCTGGCGGGTCGTACATCTGCCCGCCCTGCGTATCGATCACGAATTGGGCGGCACGCAGAAGCAGACCCATGCCATCCCGTCACGCTGGATCAACGGCCTGACCCAGGCCTACATGGAAATCGCGCCGGGCCGATCGTGGATCTATTTCAAAGTGTGCCTGGCCACCGGCTTGGCCCTGCGCGCCCTGATTTACGGCGCGGTGGCGCTGGTCAGGCGCGATCCCTGGTCGCGACGCCGGGTCGCCGAGATGGTCGCCTGGCTCAAGTATCTCGTCGCCTATTCCTACCGGCCCACACCAATGCCCGGGCGCGACCCGGCGTGAGCCGTGCGCCCTACGCCCCTTGAAGGTCCTGCTCGCGCACAAGTTCTACCATCCGGTCGGCGGTACGGAGGTCTATTTCCAGCAGCTGGCGGACATCCTCGCGCGGCATGGTGACGAGACAGTGCCGTTTGCACTGGCGGACCCGCGCAACCCACCTAGCCCCTATGCCCGACACTTCCTCGCGCCGCTGGATCTACGCGCCAAGGGTGCCTACCGCGTGCTCAATTTCGCACGCATCCTGTCGCGAACCTTCTATTCGCGGGAAGCGCGCCGCAAACTCGCGGCCTTGATCCGCGAAGTGCGGCCCGAGGTCGCGCATCTGCAGGCGATCGAGAACCACATGTCGCCGTCGATCATCCATGAGCTCAAGCAGCACGGCATCCCGATGGTGCAGAGTGTCAACACCTATAAGCATGTGTGCGCCTCGCTGCGGCTTTACCTCGATTCACGCCACGAAATCTGTGAGCGCTGCGCGGGAGGAAGGCACTACCATGCGTTGCTGACACGCTGCTTGAAGGGTTCGCTGGCGGCAAGCGCGCTGGGCATGATGGAGATGTACCTGCACCAGAACCTGATGGGCATCTACCGCGGTATCGATCGCTTCGTCGTATCCAACGATTTCATGCGCGGCAAGATGATTGAAGCCGGGCATGCGCCCGCCAAGCTCGTCACCCTGCTCAATCCTTTCGACCTCGGACCGCCACCGGACACCGACACCGAAGCGCGCCACATCCTCTACTTCGGGCGCGTGGAACTGGAGAAAGGCGTGTTCACGCTTTTGCAGGCGATGAAGACCTTGCCCGCGCTCAAGCTCAAGGTGGTCGGCGATGGCTCGCAGCTCGATGCATGCATCGCCTGGCAGCGCGCCCACGGCGGCGACAACGTGGAGTTCGTCGGTCCCAAGTGGGGCGCCGACCTCACACCCTATCTCGCCGCGAGCTCGGTGGTGGCGGTGCCATCGGAGTGGCACGAACCTTCGCCCTATGTCATCTACCAGGCGCTGGCGGCGGGCAAGCCGGTCGTTTGTACGCGCATGGGAGGCATGCCCGACCTCGTCACCGAGGAAAGCGGCCTGCTGGTGCCGCCCAAGGATCCGATGCAACTGGCGGCCGCCTTGGAAAGCATCGCGGGCGATCCTATGCGGGCGCGGGCCATGGGTCGCGCGGCGCGGCGCTGGGCGGAAGCGAATCTCGACCCGGTGGCCTATTACGAGCGCATCAAGGCGGTTTACCGCGAGGCCGGCGCGCGCGTCTAGAAGTGGTCTCAAAATTCAGCGAGCGCAGTCGGTTCGCGGCGACGGAGCGGAGAAGCCGCAGCGTATATGGAAATACGTGAGGATTTTCGAGCACCGCCGGCGCGCGAAATGACAAGCGCAGCAATTTTGAGGCCGCTTCTAGTCGATGACCCTAGGCTCCGGCAGAGGCACGATGAACTTGCCGGTGTAGGCAAGATCGGCGCGGAACTGGCGTACGATTTCCTGCCGGAGGTTCCATGCGCCGATCAGCACGTAATCGGGCTGCATGGCCATGAGTTCAGCCGGCGACACCACCGGGATGCGCACGCCCGGACACAGCAAACCCTGTTTGAGCGGGTTGGCGTCGCCGAAGGCACGGACCAGGCGGGTATCGATGCCGCAGTAGTTGAGCATGGTCATGCACTTGGCGGCCGCGCCGTAACCGACCACGGTACGCCCCTCGGCGTTCAGTTGCGCCAGCAGGTCTCGCAGCGAGGCGCGCTGGCGATGCACCTTCTCGCGGAAATCCACCCAGCCGGCCGGCGCATTCAGTGCTATGAAATCTTCGAAGGCGATGAGGCCGAGATCGGCGCGCGGCGCGGGGTCGTCGCTGCGCACCACCTCCACCAGCATCGAGCCACCGTTCATGTCGACGAAGTTCACATCCACCACCTTCATGCCGTAGCGCGCCACCAGCCCCGCCACCGATTTGACGGTGGGGTAGGACACGTGCTCGTGAAAGATGGTGTCGTACTGGATCTCATCGCGCAGCAGGTAGGCGTAGGGATGCTCGATGACGAAACGTCCGCGCGGTGCCAGCAGTTGCGCCACGCCATCCATGAGATCGCGTAACTCGCTGGAGTGGCCCAGCACGTTACGCGCCACGATGACGTCAGCGTGGCGATGGCGGGTCACGATGTCACGCGCCGCCGCCGCGCCGAAAAACGCACGCATGGTCGGCAGGCCGGCGGCGTCGGCCTTGGCGCCGACATCGCTGGGGTCGACACCGAGAATGTCGAAACCGGCCGCGCGGTAGTGGCGCAGAAAGGAGCCGTCGTTGCTGGCGATCTCGACCAGGAACGACGGCTGCGATGGCGATGTCCGCGCCGCGAGTCGCGTCGCCAGCCATTGCGCGTGGCGCATCGCCGACGCCGAAGTGCCCGTCACCCACAGGTAATGGGTGAACAGCAGCGCGCGGTCGATGGGTGCGGCCAGCTGGATGAGGCCACAATCGGCGCACATCACCAGCGTCAGCGGCGGTCGAAAATCGTCATCCGTGTCAGCGGCGCGTGCCACGAACGCGTTGCCCAGGGGCAGCGCTCCGAGATCCAGCAACTCGGTGGCCTGGCCGCTGTCGCAGGCGCGGCAATGAAAGGACGGGCTGTGCATGAGGTGTTCCTGTGCCGGTTCAGCGCGCCCACGCCTGGCCGAGGGCGCGCGCGTCGGCGATGTATTGTTCGATTTGCCCGGTGCTGAAGGCGAGCATATCGGCGTTCCGATCCTCGTAATAGCGGCGATACCAACCGGCGGTCGCCGCCACGGTCTGATTGATGTCCCAGCTCGCCGACCAGCCGAGATGGCTGCGCGCCTTGCTGCAATCGAGCGCCAGCAGCATGGCTTCGCTCATATCGACGTGGCCCACTTCGATCGGACTGTCTGGCGCCGGCCACGCCTGAACCATGCGTTGCACGACATCGAGCACCGGGTGCACGCCGCGGTCGATGGGGCCGAAGTTCCAGCCGCTCGCGTAGCGCGTCGGCTCCGCGGCGGTCGCAAGTTTCGCCCCCAGCCACAGGTAACCGCTCAAGGGCTCGAGAACATGCTGCCATGGGCGAGTCGCATTGGGTGACCGCAGCGCGATGGGTCGCCGGGCGCTGATCGCGCGGGCCACGTCCGGCACCAGGCGCCCCTCGGACCAGTCGCCACCGCCGACCACGTTGCCCGCCCGCGCCGAAGCGATGGGCACAACGCGAGGCCCGCCGGTCATGCCGGCCTGGAACGCAGGATGCTGGTAGGCGCCGATACCGTTTTCCGCCGCGGCCTTGCTGGCGCTGTAAGCCTCCACGCCGCCCAGCGGATCGATCTCCCGGTAGCCCCATTCCCAGCCCACGTTGCGGTAGCACTTGTCACTGGTGATGGCCACCACCGCGGACACGAAGTCACTGCGCACGGCGAGATCCAGCACGTTCATGCTGCCCATGAAATTGACTTCGAAGGTCTCGCGAGGATTGCGCAGCGACTCGACCACCAGCGCCTGTGCGGCAAGATGGATGATGATCTCCGGCCGATGCTGCGCGATCACCTGGGCGAGATGCCCATGGTCGCGAATGTCACCCACCACGTGGGTCAGCTGTTGTTCGAGCCCGCACAGGCGAAACATCGAGGGCTCGGTGATGGGCGGCAGGGCATAGCCAATCACCCTGGCCCCCAGGGCTTTGAGCCACACGCACAGCCACGAGCCCTTGAAGCCGGTATGCCCGGTCACCAGCACCGTGCGTCCGGCGTAGTAGTTTCCGAAAGCGGCGAGTGACGCCTGCGACATCATGGTTCTCCGAAGACAGCGAAATTTTCGCGGTACCAGCGCACGCTGCGCGCCAGGCCCTCGTGCAGGCCGAACTCGGGCGCCCAGGCACATGCTTGGCCGACACGCGCGATGACCACCTGGCGCGGCGGCAACGGCTCGAGCCGCACCGGCACGGGAGGCGCAAGCTCGGGCCGTCCCGCGATGCGGGCGATGTCCGTCACCAGCTTGCCGATGCTGACGCTTCGGCCGCTGGCAAGATTGAAGATGCACTCGCCGCGCGGCGCGAGCCGGGCGCCGGCGCCGATCCGCAACAGGCCACGCACGGCGTCGTCGATATACAGGAAATCACGCGTCTGGGCAGGGTTGGAGCGCAGTGTCGGCGGCAGTCCGTTCAGCACCGCCAGGATCGCACCCGGTACCAGGCGACTGCGGTGACGATCGCCGCCGCCGTAGACGTTGCTGAGGCGCGCAATCGCGGCGCGTCGCCCCGCATGCGCCCACAGCGACTGCACGAGTTGTTCGCACTCAAGCTTGGACACCGCGTAAGCATCGGCCGGCGCCGGCGGCGTCGCCTCGTCGAACGCGCACCCCGTGCCGGGGCCGTAGACCGATTCACTGGAGGCCAACACCACGGCCGCCCCGGGTGCCTGCTCGGCCAGCGCCTCGAGCAGGTGACGCGTCGTATCGACGTTGTCGAATCGCGAGTCGGCGTGGGGGGCTTCGCGACGTATCGCGTCCGCGGCCAGGTGAAAGACACAGTCGGGCGAGTCCTCGCGCAGCGCCGCGCGCAGGCTGTCAATGTCGCACAGGTCGACTTCCCGGCAGTACTGATGCCGGTACGCGGGTGCCGCCTCCGCGGCGCGCGCGCGCACCCAGCCGCGGGCCCGGACGCCAGCATCGAGCAGCCGCTGCAATAAGTGGGCGCCGATGAATCCGCCGGCGCCGGTGACAAGCACCGACAGGCCGGCGTCGGCCAGTACCCGGGCCGATGCGTCAGGCATGGCAGCGGCGAGCCCGTACCAGGCGCGGGCCCCTTGCGCGCGGTGTCACGTCGCCACCTGGGACGCCGACTCGACGGATGCGGTCGGGCGCAAAGTCACCTTGTGCGTCCACAACGGCGCGATCAGGAACGGGAACAGCGCCGCGAACAGTACCTTGCTCCACGCTCGCCAGTTGAACGGGTCGAGTTGCACGGTCCACACCAGGTAGCGATACGCGGCGCGGTAGGCACCGCGCACGAACTCGATGTAGGCGAGACGCCGGTAGGCGAAGGCCAGCAAGAAACGGCGGATACGCTCCGCTTCCCCGCTGAACGCGCGGCGCTCCAGCAGTCCGGCATAGGTCGCGATCCAGGCCTCGTTGAACTCCCAGCTCACGCGTTTGCGGGTCTGATCGGCATGCCATCGGTAGCGGCTCAGTTTCTGTGTGCACCACCACGCCTTGCGCCCGCGTTCGGCGAGGCGCAGGTAGACGTTGAAATCGATGTTCTGCACGTCGGGATGGTCGAGCGTGCCACAGTCGCGCAAGACGCTGGTACGAAACAGTGTCGCCGAGAACGAAAACACGCCGCGCCAAAGCACCATGGGCAAAATGCCGTCGTGAACCCCTTCGGCCAGGCGGTCACGACC
The DNA here is from genome assembly GCA_016719885.1 of Pseudomonadota bacterium. Taxonomy (NCBI): domain Bacteria; kingdom Pseudomonadati; phylum Pseudomonadota; species Pseudomonadota bacterium. The sequence goes on from JADJYF010000012.1 coordinate 25,012, forward strand.
AAGGTCCGCGCTATAGCTCAGGGTCTTTTCGGGCAACAAGGTCGACGATTCGTCGATGAGATTCTGGTCGCAACCAAACAGCGCGACATCGGGGTTTTCACTCAGACGGTCGAGCGCCGTGGCGAGAAATTCGTGCTCGAGGATATCGTCATCGTCGAGCAGCATGAAAAATTCTTCGTGGCATTGCGCGAACAGGTAGACCAACTGACCGTTGTGGCCGCAGTTGACTGGCTGCTCGACCAGTGTCACGCGCGGGTCATCGAGGGCGGCCACGTAGGCACGCAACTCGTCCAGCAATGCCGGCTCGGAGCAGTTGTCGCTGACCACGATGCGAACATCGCGGAAAGACTGCTCACACACGCTGCGCAGCGCTTGTTTGACGTAGTGTGGTCGATTGCGAGTGGGTATACCCACGAACACAGTAGCCATGATGGCACACGTCTCTCGCTGTCTCGGCGCGCCGGCACGAAGTCTCGGCCATGGGAATTGGATCTGCCGAACCCGGCAGCGGAATGCGCACGATGAGCTATCTGCTCGCCGGTTCTGGGCTATCCTAGCACGGCATACCCGTCGTTTCATGACGACCACTTGCAGCAGTCCTGATGCCTTTCGAGTCAGTCGTCAGCAACCTTCGATGAGCGGCAGCCCGTCACAAGATTATCTCGGCAACGCGGCCGCGCAGGCTGCTGCGCGGGTGTTGTCGATGGCAGCTTCGCTGGCTTCCATTCTGTTGGTCGCACGCGTACTCGGCGTCACCGCCTTCGGGCAGGTCGCCTATGTCACGACCTTCGTGATGCTGGCCGGCGCGCTCGCGGATCTCGGCACCAATGTCGCGCTGGCGCATGGCCTGGCCAAGGAAAATGACCACGACCCGGGCGCGTATTTCGGCAATTTCCTGCTGCTGCGCGCGGTGCTCGCGATCCTCGCCACCGCTATCGCGCTGCTGTTGGCGCGATGGTTACGCCCGGATCTGATGCTGCCTCTCGCCATCGGCTGTATCGCCGTGCCATTCGTCGGTGCACGCTTCTTCGAGTCGGTGTATCAGATCTTCGGCAAACCGCTATATACGCTGTACGCGGCGGCGGTGCTGGCGGTGGCCCAGCTGGCTACGACGGCGGCGGTGCTGCTGTGCAAAGGCAACGTGATCGCCTACCTGTGCGGCTTCGCATTTTCGCAGCTGGTATTTTTCTGCTTCGCGTTGCGCCTCGCATGGGCCATCAACCGGCCGCGCTTTACACTGCGACGCGACACCCTGCGCACCATCCTGGTGATGGCGGCGCCCATGGGCCTGTGGTCACTGTTCAACGCCATCGGCACGCGTTCGGACGTGTTCATCATCGGCGACCTGCTCAGTCTCGACGACGTCGGCATCTACAACGCGGCTTCACGCCTGCTCGACATCGGCACGACTTTCGTCGCCACCGCGGTGCTGCCCTTGATCCCGCTGTTGACCGCCCGCCACCGCAATGAGCACGCCAGCCTGGCGGCTGTCACCGAGGACCTGTTCGCGCTCGCCGCGGTGCTGGCGCTGCCCGTTCCGATCTTCGCCATGTGGCTTGCGGAACCGCTGGTGAGCCTCGTGTACGGCGCGCGCTTCGCGTCATCGGCGCCGCTGCTGGCGATGTTCGGTTGGACCCTGCTGCTGCTGTCCATCACCTACCTCGCCTCGGCCATGAACGTGGCGGTCGGCAACGTCCGCTATCAATCGTGGAGCGCGGCCCTGTGCGCGGCATTGAACATCGCGCTCAACCTGTCGCTGGTACCCCATTTTGGCGTGACGGGCGCGGCCTGGGCGAGTATCGCCAGCGGCGCGCTGATGGCGGCAATTTCGCTATATTGCGCGGTGTCGCGCATCGGCACCGAGTTTTCAGCGGGTCGCTGGGCGCGCATTTTCCTGTCGATTGCCGGCCTTGCGTTGACACCGATATTGTTGCGCCCTGCCGGGCTTGTGGTACAGATCGGCGGGGCGACAATTGTTTACGCTGCCATGCTGTGGGCGCTTAAGGTGATTCCTGCAGACTACCTGCCAGGGTCACGCCACCCGCGAGCGGCCGCGCGCGCGCGCGACGACACGTGAGCGGTCGGCGGCGAGACGGCCAGCGCCCGGCGACTACCATCAACACCGCTCTTCGAGCAGGGGTCGGAGACTCACCATGCAAGTGCTCATCCTGTGCGGCGGCCTAGGCACGCGCGCGTACCCGTATACCGACCATATTCCCAAGCCGATGTTGCCGGTGGATGGCGCGCCGATACTCATGCACGTCATGAAGATCTTCGCCGAACAGGGCTATCGCGATTTCGTGCTGGCGCTCGGCCACCGCAAGGAAGTGATCATGGATTACTTCGAAGGCAAGGAACTCGGCTGGAACGTGCGCCTGGTGGATACCGGTGACGAGACCCTGACCGGCGGACGCATCCTGCGCTGCCGGGAGCACCTGCAGGGCAAGTTCATCGCCACCTATTCAGATGGCCTGGCGGCCATTCCGCTCGACGACCTGGTGGCCTTTCATGACAGCCACAGCGGCCTGGCCACGATCACGGCGGTGCCCATGCCTTGCCAGTACGGCACCATTGATTTCGATGACAGCGGTCGGGTGCGGGCATTCCGCGAGAAGCCGACCTTGCACGACCACTGGATCAACGCCGGGTTCCTGGTGTTCGACCCCGAGGTATTCTCCGTATGGGAGGGCGAAAACCTCGAGACCGACGTGCTGCCGGCGCTGGCGCGCGGCGGTCAGCTGTACACCTTCAAATACCCCGGTCGCTTCAAGTCCATGGACAGTTACAAGGATCAACGCGAGCTCGAGGAACTGGTGCGCTCGGGAAACACCTTCTGGCGCGGCTAGGCGCGTCATGCTGCTGGAGCTTGTCGAAAAGCTGATCTGGCGCTTCGACGCCAGCAGTGCGACCGCGTTCTTCGAGCCGGCCGACTTTCCGTGGACGGCGACGCTGCAGGCGCAGTGGTTGGATATCCGCGCTGAACTCGACGCGGTGCTGCGGCAACGCGAACAGATCCCGAACTTCCAGGACGTCTCGGCCGACCAGCGCGCGCTCACCGCAAACGACGACTGGAAGACCTTCTTCCTGTACATCTACGGACATGCCATAGACGACAACTGCGCGCGCTGCCCGGCCACCACCCGCCTGGTGCGCGAGATTCCGGGCATGAAGACCGCCATGTTTTCCATTCTCGCGCCGGGCAAGCACATCCCCGAACATCGCGGTCCCTACAAGGGCGTGCTGCGCTACCACCTCGGACTCAGGGTGCCTGACGGTGGCGATTGCCGCATTCGCGTCAAGGATGACACTCGCCCATGGGTCGAAGGTGGCAGCCTGGTGTTCGATGACAGCCATGTGCATCAAGCCTGGAACGATGCGCCCGCGCAGCGCGTGGTGCTGTTCGTCGACTTCCTGCGCCCCTTGCCAATGCCGCTGGCCTTGCTCAACCGGCTGATGGTCTGGCGTTTTTCCAGTCGTCCTTTCATCATGGAGGCGGTGCGTAATGCCCGCCATTTCGGCCTGTCGCCGGAACTCGATTGACTGTCCGCGCCGCACGGCCCCTGGCTGCGCCGCCGCCGCGCAAGGCCCTAGATGACCTGTTCAGCGCACAGCGTGCCATCCAATGCCGAGCCATCGACGCCGCGATGCGCGGAAGGCGAACGGCCGCGCGTCACGATTATCGTCAATTGCTATAACGGCGCGGAGTTTCTCGCCGAAGCCCTGGACAGCGCGCTCGCCCAAACCTACACGGACTGGGAGTTGCTGCTGTATGACGATTGCTCGACCGATGGCAGCGCCGCGGTGTTCGAGCGCTACTCCGATGCGCGACTGCGCTACGTGCGCGCGCCGCGCTTGCTCAATCTGAGCCAGGCCCGTCAGGCGGCCCTGGTCCTCGCGCACGGGGAATGGATTGCGTTTCTTGATCAGGATGACATCTGGCTGCCGGACAAGCTCGCCCGCCAGATGGCCATTGCCGATCAGGACCTCGACGGCAAGGTCGGTCTCGTCTACGGGCGGGCAAAGCGCTTCGGCGCCCGGCATCACGGACGCGACTTCGATCATCATTTCGAAGACACGGCGCTGCCCGAGGGCGACGTTTTTCCACACCTTGCTGACGGTTTCGAACTTCGTGCCCATGAGCACGGCGATGATCCGTCGCGCGGCCTACCAGGCTATCGCACCGCTGCCCGAGCACATTCGTCTGTGTCCCGATCTCTATTACTGGCTGGCCTTGAGTCGGGATTGGCAGGTGCGCGCGGTGCAGGGTGAATGCTGCCTCTACCGGGTGCACGCCGGCGGGCTGACATCGGTACACAACATTCAGATCTTCACCGAGTTCCTGGCCATCATCGAACACTTCGGTGACGGTCTCGACGGCGCCACGCTGCAGCGCCGTCGCCGCGGTTCGCAGACCGTGATTGGGGTGGCGGAGCTAGCCGCCGGCCAGACGTGGCGCGGCCTGACCCGCATCCTGCGCCACGGCTCCCTGCCCTACCTGTTGGCACGCACCTGCGCCTGGCTCGGCCGCGAAAGCCGCTACCTGCGGCGTAGCCACAGGACCTGAATCGCGTTCATTCACCCAGCCGTCGCGTCGGCTGACGCAGCAAGCGGCCGACGTTCCTGGGCACCAGCCAGCCTTGGCGACGATGCGGCCCTGGATTGGCAGGCAGCGGCGCAGGCGCCGTCACCACGCGCTCCTCGTTGGCCCGACGCCAATACTCCAGGGCGATGATCAACGCCGCGAAATTCCAGATCACGACCGCTTGGTGCACGCGGTCGAAGAAGCTCACCATGCCGTCCAGCATGATCGCGACAAAGCCGCACAACAGCCCGATATTCAGCGCGTTCAGCATCGGGTCGCGAATGCGCAGGTTGCGCACGCCGACGGCGATGATCACCAGGTGGAGCGCCACCCACACCATGAGCCCGACAGTGCCCTGCTCCACCCACACCAGCAGCCAGGTGTTGTGCACCGCCGGCCAGTTGCCGACATCGCCGTAGGCGTGCAGCATGCCGGCGACGCTGCCGAAGCGCGTGTAAGGCGGCTGCTCGAGCGTATAGGTATTCAGACCAAAACCGAACCACGGACTGGTGCTGATCATCTTCCACGCCGTCACCATGAAATCGAAGCGTGCGCCCACGGCATCGGGATCCGAGCGGTTCAGACGCGCAATGATCTGGTTGCTGAATGCGACCAGGACGATGCCGGCACCGGCCGCGATCGCGGCGCGCAGCATGAAATAGCGCGCGCGCGCCTGGCGATGCACATGGGTCAGCAGCGGAATGGCGACCACCACGAAGGCAAGGTCGACCCAGCCGCCGCGCGACAAGGTCAGCACGATGATCACGGTGAACAGCGCCAGCATCGCGCCGATCACGACCTTCAAGGGCCAGCGCAGGGGCGTGAACAGAAAACTCAGTCCAACGCCGGTCACCACGGCCAGGTAGGCGCCGAGAATGTTCGGGTGCGTCATCACGCCGGCCACGCGCTTGATGCCACGCTCGCCTACCAGGGTGGCCATGCCGAGATTCTGCATGCCCTTGCGGGTCATCTCTCCATAGTTCTGCAGACCGAACTCGATGCCCAGCACCTGCAGCACCGCGAAACCCGCCTGGACTGCGGCGGCAAGCAGCAGCGCCAGGGTCGCATGCATGAACAGACGTCGCCGCACCACTTCGTTGATGATGACCAGCATCCACAGCAGGATGCGCCCCATGCGGAATATTTCGTGGGCGGTGACCAGGGCGAAGTTGCCGCGCACGACGTCCATCGCGCCCAGCGCCATCAGGATCAGCCATGGCAGCAGCGTGCGCGGGAAACGGTAGGGGCGCTTGTAGCCACTCAGCCAGTCGCGCACCTGAAAACCCAGCAGCGCGACCAGGAAGGGGTCGGAGATATGGAAGTCGAAGGACACCGCCCCGCCCATGTGCCCGAAGTACATGAAGTCGCGCTTGATATTCCACGGCGCGAGAAACACCAGCGCGTAGAAGATGAACAGCCGCGCGTTGCCCGACAGCACGAGGCCAAACAACAAACCGATGGCCAGCACCACGGCGACCAGGTATTCGTTCGACATCATCGAAATGGCGGTGGCGGTGATCGCGCAAAACGCCACCACCAGCATGCCGAGGAACAGCCACAACTGGCTGCTGAACTGTCGCAGCGTCGGCCCCAGGCGCGCGAACATCAGCGGCGGCGGCGGCCGAAGCGCCGCGCTCCGTCAGGCGCTTTCGCCCGGGCGGGCACGCGGGGCGCCGAGCACGAGTCCGACGCGCTCGGCCCCGCATTCATTCAGGATGGTCTGGGCGTTGGCTATCTCGCTGAGTGACAATTCGCCCTCCAGCGCGATCAGCAAGGTCGCATCGACCAGCGGCCCGAAGGCCAGCGTGCGGCTGGCGCGGGATACCGCGGGCCCCTGGACCAGGACGAAATCGCAAAGAGCGGCGGCGACACTCAGAAACTGGCCGAGGGCCGCGGCGCGCGCCGCCGGTCGCTGCGCGGACTGCTGACTTCCGCAGGCGACGAACGAGATGGCGGGATGGGCTGTCCTGCGCATCGCGGCGCGCAGGGCTGCATCCATCGGCGCGCCGCTGGTGAGGATGTCCTGCAGCCCCGGCGCCCTGTCGCCGCCCAGGGCCTTGGTCAAACCGTTGCGACCGAAACTGCCGTCGACCAGCAACACTCGGCGTCCGAGATCTTCAGCAAAATGCCACGCCAGTTCGGTGCTCGCTTCGATGGCAACGCGGTCGTAATCAGCCGCCATGATCAGCACGCTCGCGCCGTGTTCCTCGTGCAGCAGATCGCGCTCGAGACGCATCGCCAAGCGGCTGTAGGCCATGCGCGTGCTGTCGTCGGCTTCCACCAGTTCCTGACTCGCGACGCTGGTCAGCGATTGGTGCTCGGCCGTTGCGGGATCGGGCGCGGCGCCCGTGGCCGCGCCGTTCAGAGGCTCGTCGCGCACGCGCTGCAACTCAGGAGTCTTCATTGCGCAAGCGCTCCAGGGCGCGTACCGGATTATGCAAACGCGCGGGCGGGCCGCCGGTCAGGCATCGCAGTCGGCCGGTGCGATGGGTGATTTCGATGGTGGCATAAACCGGTAGATCGGGGCGCTGAACGAGATTCGAACGGGTCGCGCGATTGTTCAGCAACTCGGCGAGCAGCGCCAGGCCGGTGCCGCCGGCCAGACCGAACAACAGGGCCACCAAAGACAGCAGCTTCACATTGGGCCAGGAGGACTTGTCGGGCGCGGACGCGTAGTCGACAACCTTGAGCGACGACGGCGCGCTCTTGGCGGCGATGCGCGAAACATCGGCCTGCATGAGTTTCTCGCTCAGCTCGCGCAGGCGAATCAGCGCGATTTCCTGGTCGCGCTCCAGCACCAGGTACTGCTTCTCCAAGGCCGGCAGCGACGCCAGGCGCGCGATGGTGTCGGCGTGGGTCTGACGCATGCGTTCGAGTTCGGCGCGTGTCGACGCCAGTTCGGCCACGATTTGCTGGCGGCGCGCACGCAAGGATTCGTAACGCTCGCTCAGTTCGTGATCGGTCGCCGATTGCAGCATGCGCGGTTCGCGGGCCAGGCGCCGTTCGAGATCGGCTATCTGGCTCGCCACCGCGCGCAGCTCCGGCGAGCCCGGCTGGTATATCTGGCCGGCGGCGGCGAGATCCTTGTTCAAACCGAACAAGGTCTGCTCCATTTCATCACGGACCGGGTTGCGGCCCATCATGTCGCTCTTCAATACCGTCGGCGATTCCTGACTCAGTTGAGCGTCGACAACCTTGAGACTGGCCTCGAGATTCTTGAGCTTGAACTCGGTATCGTCGATGCGCGACTTGAGTTCCGCCCAGTTGGTCATGATGGCCTTGTCCTTGACGAACCCCATCGCCAACTGGTTCTGGTTCTCGAACTCGAGACGTGCCTGCATCACCCGGTCACGCTCCCTGGCGGCGCGCTCGACTTCCTCACCGAGCGTCCTGTAGGCGTTCTCCGCTTCATCGACGTACATCTGGCGCCGGTAGTTCATGTATTCGTCGATCAGCGCGTTGGCCATTTCCGCGACCCGGAAGCTTGGGCCCTTCACCACCAGGTAGCCGACATGGCTATCCGGCACCGGCTCGAGCGCGGCGCCGTCCTGGAAGCCCTTCACGGTCTTCGAGCGTTGCACTTCTTCGGGGCTGGGTTCGAACGGCGCCGGGGTGGGCGGAAAGATCCAGCGCTTGACCGACCGATAGGCATTGCCGACGGCCGACTTGGACCACAGGTAGGTGATCTGCTTGAGATGGGAATGGTAGACGTCGTCGTAACCGAGATTCAGCTTGGTGACCACCTGCCTCACCACCGGCGAAGACGTCATGAGCTCGCGTTCCGAGGACAGCTCGATTTTCCGAAACGTGTTCCACTGCGAGTAGAACATCTCGCGCGCCTTGTCGTCGTCGGCTTCGGCCCGCACCAGCACCTCGGCGCGAAATACCGGCGGGAAGGTTTTCACGTAAAGCCACACCAGGACCAGGCAGAACATGCAGCACAGCAATATCAACAGCCGGTGCTTGCGCACCGCGTCCATGACACGGTTGACCGCCGCGCGCACCTCGAAGCTGTCCGCCTCGCGCCGGTAGTCGATGGATTCAGGATTATCGGCGCGCATGGCTGGGGTGGTGCGGGCTCTTGCGGCTGGCGCTCATCGTCGGCCGCGACTCAGGGCGCCGATACGCCGACATTGTTGCTGTCATCGAGCGCCCTCAGCAGCTTGATGATCAGCAGCGGGTTGAGCACCGCCGCGACCCCCGAACTGGCGGACGACAGCGGCTTGGTCAGTTGCTCGACAACCGTACCGAAGCGGGCGGCGCCCCGTTCCGGCACGAACAGCACGTCTTCCGGTTCCAGCCGCGTGGCCGCCAGCGCCATGTAAGGTGCCACTTGATGGTGGGACGCATTGGTGATGACCGCCTGGTCGACGCCGAGCGGGTGAATCTTGCCGTCTTTGTCCAGCCGCAACACCATGACATTGCCCTCGTCCGCCGTTGGCAGCAGGTCGCCCGCGCGCGCGATGGCTTCGGCCGCCGAGGTCGCGTCCTTGAACGATACCGGGCCGGGACGCGCCACTTTGCCGAGCACGTAGACCATCGGCTCGCGCAGGGATTTGACCATCACCGACACGTCCGGGTCGACGATGCGCTTCTCATAAAGCTGGGTCAGTCGCTGGTCGAGCTGTGCAGGCGTGAGTCCGGCGGCCTCGACCTCATCGACTATCGGCAGGGAGATGTAACCGTCGGGGCGCACCACCACGTCGAACTTGGCGTCGGGCACCCGTTGGATGATGACGGCGAGCAAGTCGCCCGGCCCGAGGATGTAGCGACCACCGACAGCGCCGCTGGACTGTTTGACCTCGACGGAGGGTTCGGCGCCGCTCGCGGTCACGCCGGAGGTGTCGTACTTGTGCTTGAGCGCGACGCTCTCGTTCGGCGCGACGACCGTCGCATTGCGCGGAATCGACGGCATGGCACAGCCGACAATCAGTGCCAGGCCCGCGCCGGTCAAAACACTGCGCAGCGCCCGCCACGCGCGGGACCGGCTGGCCGCGGCGGCACGACGCGACGCCCGTTCATCGAGGGCGGACGCCGTGTGGGATATCGCTCGAATCATGCGCACTGCCGTACCGGGGGTGGCGCAGCGCCGCCCGCTGCTTGCATTTGTCTGACTTTGCGGAACCTGCAAAACACTGGGCGCGGGTCATATTGGCGTCACCCCGAGCACAATCGCGTGCGCCGTCGGCCGCCCGTCACGACACCGGCCGCGCCTGGCGATGAAGGCGTCGATTCTTCGACCTATGTCCACGCCGCCGGCGAGGCGCTCGATGCCGGAGCCGCGGCGCGGTCAGCGGCCATAGTATTCAAAGATCCTGCGCAAGGCACAACAGACATCATCGACATCCGCGTCACGAAGATCGGCCGACATCGGCAGCGACAGCGTACGTTCTCCGATGTATTGCGCATTCGGAAACGCGTCGCCCGCGCGGGCGAAATTCGCTTGGTAATAGGGCGAAAGGTGCAGCGGACGATAGTGCACACCGACGCCGATGTTCTCGGCCGTCAGTGCATCGAGCACCTCGTCACGCGTGATGCGCAGCCGCTCGTGATCTAAAAGAATTGCAAAAAGGTGCAGTCCGTGAACATCGCCAGCGGTGGCTGGCGGCGGCAACAGACAAGGCAAATCGGCCAATTGGCTTTGGTAACGTGCCCAGATATGGGCGCGTCGCTGGTGGTTGTCGGCGAGGCGCGCAAGCTGGCAAAGACCGATGGCCGCCTGCACGTCGGTCATGTTGTATTTGAAGCCCGCTTCCGTGACCTGGTAGTGGCGGTACCCGTGAGCGGAAAAGCGGCTCCAGGCATCGTTGGACATGCCTTGCTGGGCCAGGATGCGCACCTTGTCGGCGAGCGCCTGATTGCGCGTAATCACCATGCCACCTTCGACCGTGGTCAGGTTCTTGGTCGAGTGAAAACTGAAACAGCCGACGTCGCCGATGAGACCCGCGGGCGTGCCGCGATAGCTGGTTTCGATGGCGTGCGCGCAGTCTTCGATGACCATCACGCCGTGGCGGCGCGCGACTGCCATGATGTCGTCCATGGCGCAGCTGCGGCCACCGAAATGGACGATGATGATGGCCTTGGTGCGCGGCGTGATGGCCGCTTCGAAAGCGGCCGTCACGTTCATGCTGTGCACATCGCAGTCGACCAGCACCGGCAGCGCACCGACATGCACGATGCTGTTCAACGCCGCGCAAAAGGTCATGGACGGAGAGATCACTTCGTCCCCCGCGCCGATGCCGAGCGCCAGCAGGGACAAATGCAGGGCCGCCGAGCACGAACTCACCGCCACCGCGTGGGCGCGCCCTTGTAGGCCGCGAAGGCGGCTTCGAACCGCGCAACCTTGGGACCGGCACCGATCCAGCGTTTGCGCATGCTGTCGGCGACCGCCTGCATTTCTTCGTCGCCGAGCACCGGCGCGCCGAACACCAGGAAGCGATCCTTGGCTCGCACCGGCACACCGCCTGCGACCGCAGGTAGCGTGGCGACGCCATGGCGCGACGCAGGATCCGGCGTGGCGGGCGGCCCAGATTCCCCGGAACCCGCGTGGGTCATGGCGCGGCGACACTGTCCGCGGCGGCCGCCGCATGTACACCCGTACCGCAACCAACAGGTAAGGGAGAAGCGGGCGTTGTGTTTCGGGTCTGGTGCACGTTCCCCACGATCCGCAATCATCCGGGTTAGAAAAAGAGGGGCATGCAAATCAAGGCCGCGACCTGGCTCGGGCTGCGAGGCGACGAAGTGCTCGCGGTTCATGCCCGGCCACGAGGTTAGCCCGCCACCAGGCAACACTCAAGCGCGCGGCACGGGGCTTCAAGTTGACGTATCGGACCCAGAGTGGAACAGTGCTGCTGACACCTTGCCCGGCCGGCGCAGGCCATCAATATTTTCACAACACCGTAGCGCGCCATGGAAGTCACACCTAGCCGGATCCCCGATCTCGTCACCATCGAGCCGGATACCTATTTCGACGAGCGGGGACACTTTTTCGAGAGCTGGTCGGCGCGCCGTTATGCGGCCTTGGCCGGCATCGACAGCGACTTCGTGCAAGACAATCACACCGAGTCCGGCCGCGGTGTACTGCGCGGTCTGCATTACCAGCTGCGCCAACCGCAGGGCAAGCTGATTCGCGTGGTGAGCGGTGAGATTTTCGATGTGGGGGTAGACCTGCGCCAAGGCTCCCGGACTTTCGGCCAGTGGCAGGGGGTGGTCTTGTCAGCGGAGAACCGCAGGCAGTTCTGGCTGCCGCCGGGGTTCGCCCATGGTTTCCTGGTACTGAGTGAAAAGGCCGTGGTGCTGTACAAAGCAACGGCCTATTACGATCCCGCGGACGAACACTGCCTGCTGTGGAATGACAGCACTGTCGCTATCGCGTGGCCGACGCTGGCTTGGGATCTCGTGCTGTCGGAACGGGACAAGGCGGGCTTGAATCTCGCGCAGACGCCGCTGTTCGCGTGACTCACCCACCGCCTTGAAGGCTTCGCCGCGCGTCGGGTGGTTCAGCCCTCGCCACGGCATTCCGCGGCCGCTTCCTTGGCCAAGGCCTCATCGGTGCGGCCCTTGCTGACAACAGCCGGCATCACCGCTGCGTGTACGGCGGCGCGGGGCGTGGCATGCGCCTGTTTTTCGTCCAACCCGGCCCAGGCCGCCATGCATGTCGCCACTTCTGGCGCCGTCATGGATTTGCGCATGCGCGCCAGTATCAGCACGGTATAGAGGATGATCATGGCATCGAGCCGCATCGAATAGCCGCGCAGGCAATGGCGGCAGTAGGCGATCTCGATGCTCAGCCGTTCCTCGTCGGTGAGGGCGGCGCGGCCCACCAGCTGCGCCGGACCGGTCAAACCGGCGCGCGTCAGGAAACGCTCCTCGGCCTCGGGATAGGCGGCGCTGAGCGCCTCGACGACATCGGCCGGCAATGGCCGATTGCCGATCACGGACATCGTGCCGGTGAGCACATGAAAGAACTGGGTGATCTCGGTCAGGTAGAGACGCTCGATGACGCGACCCACCGGCGTGTAGAGTTCGGAGTCGGGCGCGATATTCAGAAACCGCTGCGAGCCTATGGGCACGGTGCGCCGATTCGCAATCGCGGCGGCATTGCGCACCATGGCGCGCAATTTGATCACCCGCGCCCGTTCGCCACGATAGACGACGCGCGACGAAACATAGACCGCCGGCCAACCACTGCCGATCAACACGGCCAACATGCCGGTCAGCGCGAGCGGCAGCCACAAGACCGCCGTCGACAGGCAAAAAGCGAGATCGAACCAACGCTTGCCGCCCGGCAAGCCGCGCGAGCGGAGGCTGTCGTGTTGTGGGCTTCCCTGTGGATTCATGCCGGTTTCACAAAGCTATCCGCGCTGGTGCCGCCAAACACATACCGACGCCCGAAGAAATGAGCGTCACGACATGGCGGCAATATCTCCGACTCTGACGACCATCCGAAACCTGGTCTCCAGGACCGTCGAACGTCAACGGTCGAGATCAGTGCGTGCGCAAACCGCGTTCGCGAGGCAGTGTACCGATGCGCTCCGACAGGGCGCCGTACGGATTTGACACTTTGCAAAGTTTAGCAATTACGCAACGCCCATCCCTGCCCTGGCAAGCAGAGCACCGACCGCGACGGCGATCAAGCGCGCGGCCTGAGGCATCACTCACAAACAAGAGCGTGAACCTGGCCGGCAAGGGTGGCGGCAGGCTGGCGATGCAGCGCGTGCAAGTGCACAGGACCTGTGCCACGAAGTGCGGACAGACGCCGCGCGGTTGTGGACCATCACGGCGCCCGCAAGCGCTGCGATGGTCGCGGCAGGAAGCGCGGAGGCTCGGCCAGCCTCCGGAACAATCAGCGCACCGCCATGCCGGCGTAGTCACCCTGGGCGCGCCACTCGGCGAGCATCTGGTAGAACTTCAGACCGCCCTCGGGGTAGTGACCCTGCAGGAAGCCGTCGTTGTCCTTCTTCGATTCGCCTTCGGCGTTGTAGTAACCCGGCGTACAGGCCTTCAGGTACTCGGTCATGGCGTTGGGCGCCATCACCAGCGTGAGCCATGCGTTCTCCGCGTCGAGCGTCGGCTCGATGGCGGTCTTGCCGTTCTTCTTCAGTGAGACGAACAGCTTGGCGAGGTGTTTCGCCTGGTTGTCGAGCATGTAGGTGAAGTTCGGCGTGTAGCCGGTCTGCGTGAAGCCCATGTGGTAGCAGTTCGGGAAGCCGTGCGCCATGAAGCCCTGGTAGGTGCGCATGCCGTCCTTCCAGTAGTCGCCGAGCTTCACGCCATTACGGCCGAAGATCTCGAGTTCCGCCTGGTGGGTGTAGGTGGCGCGGCTGACTTCGAAGCCGGTCGCGAAGATGATGCAGTCGAGCTCGTACTCGACGCCATTCACCACCACGCCCTTCTCGGTGATGCGCTCGACACCGCCGTGGCCCGAAGCGTCGACCAAGGTCACGTTCGGCTTGTTGAAGGTCGGCAGGTATTCGTCGTTGAAGCACGGCCGCTTGCACCACGGGCGGTAGTAGTGCTTCAGCACTTCCGCGGTGTTCTTGTCCTTGATGATGGCATCGACGCGCGCGCGGATGCGTTCGTCGTGCTGGTAGTCGACCACTTCGCCGAGCAACTTCAGGTCTTCGTCGGAGATGTCACGGTTGCCGGTGCTGTCCTGCAGTTCGCCGAGCGACTTGAAGATCTCGGTCCAGCCGTCGTTGACGAGATCCTCGTCCACCGGCACGCCGACCAGGAGCTTGGTGAAGTTGTCGTTGCGATCGGCCTGCCAGCCCTTTTGCAGCGACTTCCACCAGCCCGGATCGGTGGCCTTCTGGCGGCGCTCGTCGATCGACGACGGCGTGCGCTGGAACACGTACAGGTGACCGGCGGTGTTGCCGAGGTGCGGAATGCACTGGATGCCGGTGGCGCCGGTGCCGATGATGCCGACGCGCTTGTCAGCGAGCTTGTCGAGACCGCCCAGCGGCGTGCCGCCGGTGTAGTTGTAATCCCAGCGGCTGGTGTGGAAGGTGTGGCCCTTGAAGGTCTTCAGGCCCGGAATGCCGGGCAGCTTGGGCCGGTTCAGCGAACCGGACGACACCACCACCTGGCGCGCGCGGAAGGTGTCGCCGCGGTTGGTGGTCAGTACCCACTGGCCCGCTTCGTCGTCCCAGCGCTGCTCGCGGATCTGGGTCTGGAAGTAGGTGCGGGAATAAAGATCGTAGTGTTTGCCGATGCGTTGCGCGTGCTCGAGGATCTCGGGCTGGAAAGCGTACTTCTGCGACGGCATGTAGCCGGTTTCTTCCAGCAGCGGCAGGTAGATGTAGGACTCGACGTCGCACTGCGCGCCCGGGTAGCGGTTCCAGTACCAGGTGCCACCGTAATCGCCGGCGCGCTCGATGATGCGGAAGTCGTTGATGCCTTCGTCAATCATGCGCGCGGCCATGCACATGCCGCCAAAGCCGCCGCCCAGGATCACGACCTCGACGGTCTCGGTGACCGGCTCACGCACGATGGTCTCGGTGATGTGCGGGTCTTCCTTGTAGTGCTCGAAATCGCCGTCGATATCCACGTACTGATGGGCGCCGTCCTTGCGGATGCGGCGATCGCGCTCGGCGTAGTACTTCTTGCGCAGCTCCGCGGGGTCGAAGCCAAGCACGTCGGGGCTCGGAATGCTGAGCTTGCCGTCTTTGACGAGCGATACGGGTTTGTTCATGTGAATCCTCTCCTCGGCCGGGTATCTCGGGCACGTTGGGCTCTATCGTGGGCCGCAATCATATGAATCGAATCCGCCCGGGGCGATACCGAGACCTGCCAATTTCTGTTCCTTTGATGACAAACGCCTGGCCCGCCCCATGCCGCTGGCGCGACCGCCCAGGCATGCAGGCATGACGCTGCGCCTATCAGGGTGACGCCCGCCTACCCATTCGGCGGGGGCCCGTCCGCAACTGGACTCACCTGCCCGCCCATGGCACTTTCCGCCCCCAACAACGCCTAGGCGTCCTCACCGGCGCCGAACATCCCGATTCGGAGACCCTGCATGAGTTCGAACCCGAAATCCGTCCCCGCTAAAGCGCGCGCCGATGCGCCGCGCGATTACGAGGTCATCGTCATTGGTGCCGGCGTGGCCGGCATCTACCAGATCAAACGCCTCGCCGACCTCGGCGTGAAAGCCACGCTGCTGGAGGCGTACAGCGATCTCGGCGGCACCTGGTTCAACAACCGCTACCCCGGCGCGCGCTTCGACTCCGAGAGCTTCACCTACGGCTACTCGTTCTCCAAGGAACTGCTGGACGAGTGGGACTGGAGCGAATGGTATTCGCCGCAGCCCGAGACGCTGCGCTATCTCAACTACGTCGCCGACAAGTTCGATTTGCGGAAATTCATGCAATTCAACTGCCGCGTGGCGAGCATGCACTTCAACGACGACGCCGACACCTGGACCTTGACCCTCACCGACGGCCGCAAGCTCACCACGCGCTTCGTGGTCACCGCGCTCGGCGTGCTGTCCATCCCCACGCGCCCGAATTTCCCCGGCATGGAGACCTTCAAGGGGCTGTCTTTCCATCCCTTCGACTGGCCGCACGATCAGCCCGATCTGAGCGGCAAGCGCGTGGCCATCATCGGCACCGGCGCCACCGCCATCCAGATCATTCCCGAAGTGGCCAAGGTGGCGAGCAAGCTGACGGTCTTCCAGCGCCGTCCGAACTGGGCGGCGCCGCTCAACAACGCCAAGATAGACAAGGCCGAGATGGCGAAGATCCGCGCGCGCTACGACGAGATCTTCGCGGCCTGTGCGCGCACCCCGGGCGGCTTCGAACACGAACCCGACAGGCGCGGCTTCTACGAAGTGACGCCCGCAGAGCGTCGCGAACTGTGGGACAAACTCTACGACGGCCCGGGCTTCGGCATCTGGCTGCAGAACTTCGTCGAGATCTTCACCGACGAAAAGGCCAACGCGGAATTCTCCGCCTACATCGCCGAGCGCATTCGTCAGCGCGTGAAAGACCCGGTGCTGGCCGAGAAGCTCATTCCCAAGGATCACGGCTTCGGCATCCAGCGTGTGCCGCTCGAAACCGGCTACTTCGAAACCTACAACCGTGACAACGTCGAGCTGGTCGATTCAGCGCAAACGCCGATCAAGACCATCACGCCCGCCGGCCTCGACACCAGCGACCGCAGTTTCGAATTCGACGTCATCATCTATTCCACCGGCTTCGATGCCTTCACCGGCGCGTTCGATCAAATAGACATCCGCGGCGCCGGCGGCGTGAAGCTGCGCGACAAGTGGGCGGCGGGGCCCAGCACCTTCATGGGCCTCATGGTCAGCGGCATGCCGAACCTCGTGATGCTGGCCGGCCCGCAGCACGCGTCCACCAATTTCCCGCGTGGCGCCGAACTCGCGGTCGACTGGGTCACGCCTTTCCTCGAATACCTGTGGAAGCACGGCTACACGCGCTTCGACGCGCGCGAGGAAGCGGAAGCGGCGTGGGTGCAGCACGTCAAGGACATGTACCAGGGCTTGCTGATGGGCAAGGCCAAGAGCTGGATCACCGGCTACAACGCCAACCTGCCCGGTCATGAATACGGCAAGACCCGCTACAACATCTATGCCGGCGGCGGACCGAAGTACGCGCGCACCATTGCGCGCTGCGCGGAGCAGGGTTACGAGGGCGTGGATTTGTCCTAAACACCGCAGGAACTCACCTGTAGGTGCGAATGAATTCGCACATTCGTACAGACCGCGGACATATCGCCGCGAGATTGAATGTGCGAATGAATTCGCACCTACAGGGATAGCGCGAACCGTTAAGTGGCCCCGGACATCATCACCTTCGCATCGCGCAGCGCATCGAGCCTGGCGCGCCCATAGCCGAGCAAGCCGCCCAGCACCGCTTCGTTGTGCTCACCGAGCAAGGGCGCGACGCGCGCCGGGTATTGCGCCTGCTCCGAGAAGCGCAGCGGAAAGCCCGGCAGCATGAGCCTGCCAAGCACGCGGTCTTCGCATTCGCGCAAGGTGCCGCGGCCCAGGAAATAGGGATGACTCGCGGCGTCGGCGGGATTGATCACCGGCCCGCTCGGCACGCGGAATTTTTCCAGGTGATCGAGCAAGGCGACGTCATCGGCAAAGCTCGCCATCCACGCTTCGATCAACTTCACCAGTTCCTCCTGGTGCTGGGCGCGTTCCGGCGGCTGCGCGTAACGCGGATCGGTTTCGAGTTCCGGCCGCCCCATGGCCTGGCACAGGTTCTTCCACTGCGGTTGCAGCACCAGCAGCGCGAGATAGCCCTGCGGCCCTTTGTATACCCCGCAAGGACACACCAAGGGATGATGGTTGCCCATCGGGCCGGGCCGAAACGCGCCGTCGGTGACCTGCGGCGCCTGCACGCCCATCTCGTGCATGTGGAACAGGCAGTCGATCATCGAGATATCCATCCACTGGCCACGCCCGGTACGTTCGCGGTGATAGAGCGCGTAGCCGATGGACGCAAAGGCGTGCACACCGGAGCCGACATCGGCCATGCCGAGACCGGCCGGATGCGGCGAACCGCCGCGCGGACCGGTGACCGCCATGATGCCGGCGAAGGCCTGGGCGATGAGATCGAAACCGGTGCGATGGGACAAGGGACTGTTGCGGCCAAAGGCTGAAATCGACGCCATCAGCACGCGTGGATTAATGGCTTTCAGCGAGGCGTAATCCCAGCCGCGTTTTTCCATCACGCCCGGGCCGAAGTTCTCCACCACCACGTCGACCTGCTTGACGAGATCACGCACGATGGTATCGGTCTCGGCGCTGTCCATGTCCAGGCACACGCTCTGCTTGCCGAGATTCTGCTGCACGAAATAGCCGCTGCGGCCGTTCTTGATGGCGGGCAGGCCGCGCGACGGGTCGCCCGACGGCGCGCGTTCTATCTTGATGATCTCGGCGCCCATCTCCGCCATCAGGCGCGTGACGGTCGGGCCGGCCAGGTATTGGGTGAAGTCGAGTACACGTAAGCCTTCGAGAATCATGGAGCGCTCCCCTGGTGTGATGGCGCGCTGCTCCATCGCCGTGGCTCGAGCGCGCCCATGAGTCGTGTAAAGAACGCGATGCCCCGCGCTCACGGCGGCCATCATGGAGCACCGGCGGCGGCGCTGCCAGCCCTGCGCGAACGGCGGCGATCACGGGCCGTGCGGAACCGGACATGACCCCTTCGGGGGTTGGTAGGCACATGGCGCATCGGCAATAGTGTCGTGCCAACCGTCACTTCATCCCGGCAGGAAGATTGTTCATGCGCGCCGCCATCTATCACCGCCCCGGCGAAATGCTCACCATCGAACAAGTCGCGGCGCCGCAAGCCACGCAGCGCGACCTCGTGATCAAGGTGCGCTGCTGCGGCATCTGCGGATCGGATCTGCACATGGCCGACATGCATGGCCCGGAAAGCGGCATGGCGCCGCTGCCGGTGGGCACGGTGATGGGCCACGAATTCGCCGGCGAGATAGTCGAAGTGGGCAAGGACGCCGGCGACTTCCGCGTCGGCGAGCGCGTCACCGCCATGCCGTTCCTGGCCTGCGGCGTGTGCGTGGCCTGTCAGAGCGGCATGGGCTATCGCTGCGCACGCGCGGTCTATTCGGCGCTCGGCCAGGAACGCGGCGCGTTCGCCGAGTACATGCGCATCGGCGCAGCCGAGACTTTCCGCCTGCCGGCCGGCGTCGATGACATCCGCGGCGCGATGGTCGAACCGCTGGCGGTGGCGCTGCATGGCATCAATGCCGCGCGGCTCGCGAGCGGCGAGTCGGTGCTGATCATGGGCGCGGGTCCGGTCGGCCTGGCCTGTGCGATGTGGGCGCGCTACTTCGGCATGCGCGACGTGGTGGTGTCGGACTACGTGCCCGAACGGCTCGTCATGGCCGAACGCATGGGCGCCACCGCCACCGTCGATGCCGGCAAGCAGGACGTGGTCGGCACCTTCAAGCGCGAAGCCGGCAAGCGACCCGACGTCGTCATCGAATGCGTGGGTCTGCCCGGCACCCAGCAACTGGCCATGGACTACGCGCCCATGGGCGGGCGCATCGTCATCCTCGGCGTGTGCATGGCGCAGGACAGGTTCACGCCGGTCAAGGCGCTGACCAAGGAACTCACCATCAGCTACGCCTACATGTACCGCCGCCAGGAATTCCAGCTCGCCATCGATCTCATGGACCGCGAGCGCATCGACCCCAGCCCGATGCTGACACGCACCGTCGGCTTCGATGAATTCCCGGCGACCTTCGAAGCCATGAAGCGCGACAAGAGCGCGTGCAAGGTGTTGCTGGTGCCGTGACGATGGCCACCGGCGAGGCCGCGAATGAGCCGCCGCTCGACCGCTCACGGGATCATGTGCTGGAACAACGCGCGCTCGAGCGGGCGCTGGCGCTTGCCGACGACGAGGCGCTGCAGGCGCGATTGCGAGCGCTCAGCGCGCGACGCGATACCTTGATGACGAGGCGTGAGGCCTTCAACCGTGAAGCGACGTGCCGTCGCCACGCGCGCGGCGAGATATATTCCGCCGCGCGCGTCGCCGCCCTCAATGCCCTCGGCCCCAGCCTCGAAGAACTGGAAAAGAATGCGCAGTCGCTCTACGGCCGGCATGACAGCGCGGTCGATGTGCTGAAAACCCACGCCCGCGTGCACTTCGTCAACGTGCTGGCCATGGCGCGCTTGAACCTTGCCAACTTTCCCGACGACATTCGCGCCGCCGCGCGCGCGATGCAGGGCGAGGAAGAGGCTTTTGCCAGCGCCTGGCTGGCGGCCATCGATGATGCCGGCTTCGGCGAGGAGATCCGCCGGGCGCAACGCGAGGCGCTGCGCCAGCTGCGGAGCTCGACGCGTCCGATGTTCCTTGCCGCGCGGCCGACCAGCGTCGAGATGGCGGATCAGGATGCCATCGTCCTCGGCAAGGCCTGGAACAGGCTCGACGAGCTGGCGGAATCGCTGGGCGCCGAACCGCTGTCGAATTTCATCGCCGTGCCCGGCGAAGACGACGCGGCTGGCCTCACCCCCGCGCGCATCGCCGCGAGCGTTGAAGCGCTGTGCACGGCCTTGCGCGGACCTGCGAACAAACTGCCCGGCAAGAAGGCCACGCTCGCCTGTCTCGAGCGGTTGCTCGTGACACTTGCCGCGATGGAGGGCGACACAGCGAGGGCGTGGTTCGAGGTCGATATCTAGCACGACGATCCCCGCCGACACCCGCTTCGTGTTCTCGGGTCTGCCCGAGACCACACTCGAAACGGCCGACGGCAGGGCCGGCAACTTGGTCGGCACGGTATCGAGCAAGCGCGCTATGCTCGCTCGATATCACCGGGAGACGAGCGATGACGGCAGCCACCCATTACAGCGCAGCCCACATGGCGGCCTTGCCCTTGCCGGCAGGCCGCTTGTCCGCCCAGGCGTTCGAAACCGACGAGGTTGAGCTGCGCTATTACGCTCCGCGCGGCATTGATCAGCAGACGCCGCATGATCGCGACGAACTGTACTTCGTCATCGCCGGCAGCGGGACTTTCGTTCGCGCCGGCACGGCAGTGAAATTCGGGCCGGGCGATGCTTTGTTCGCGGCTGCCGGTGAAATCCATCGCTTCGAGGATTTCAGCGACGACTTCGCGACCTGGGTGGTGTTCTACGGCGCGCGGAAAACATAAGCCCTGGCGCCCGCCATGGCATTCCTGGCCGATGCTCGGATGTCGGCAGCTTCATCAGGACTCACCCTCCAGAATGGGGAGCGAGTCCCGCAGGCGACAGCGGCCAGCGAATTCGCTACGCTCTGACCTCAGGCGCGGCGTCTTGCCGCCAGTCGTAGGACGAGGATCATGAGCAAGCTCACCTACCTGATCGGCGTGTTGTTGGTGATTCCCTGCGGCGTCACGGTGGCCTGCCCCGGCGACGGCGCGCGATGCGATACGCGCATCATGCTCGCCGATGCGCGCGACTACGACGAGTTGCGCTACCTCGAGTCAGACGACGGCGTCGAGCACGGTCCATTGTCGGTGCATGTCACCACCTTCGACGGCAGCCCTGCGACGCCCGGCATGTGGTACGAAAGACCGCGCCGCCCGGGCGACGATGAAGCCCCGGCGCGGCCGCACGACCTGCCCGTGGCGCCCTTCGATCGGCAACTCTTCGACAGGGAAAGCCGCTAGGTTTCCGCGGCGCCGACACGCGTGGGCCTGTCGCAGGAACAGATCGACGGCTACCACCGCGACGGCTTTCTTTTTCCGCTCAAGGTGCTCACTACCGAGCAGGCGGCGCATTATCGATCCTGCCTCGAGGGTCATGAGGCACGCGCCGGGCAGCCTTTGCAGGGCAACCTGCGGCACAAGACCCATTTGCTGTTCACCTGGGTGGACGAGCTGGCGCATCACCCCGCCATCCTCGACGCGGTTGCCGATGTCATCGGCCCCAACGTCCTGCTGTGGAATACCAACTTCTTCATCAAGGAAGCGAGCAATCCCGGCTTCGTCTCGTGGCATCAGGACTCGACCTATTGGGGCCTGGATCCGGACGACGTCGTCACGGCGTGGGTGGCACTGACCGACGCCACGCCGGACAACGGCTACATGCAGTTCCTGCCGGGCAGTCACCGCATCGATCAATTGCCGCACCTCGATACCTTTCACCGCGACAACCTGTTGTCGCGCGGCCAGGAGATTGCCGTCGAAGTGGACAAGTCCAAGGCGGTCGGGGTGACGCTGCGCGCCGGGGAGATGTCGCTCCATCACATCAAGCTGGTGCACGGCTCCGCGCCCAATCGCAGCGATGACCGGCGTATCGGCATGGCACTTCGCTACATCCCCACCCACGTACGTCAGACCAAGCTGCGCGATTCGGCAATGCTGGTGCGGGGCGTCGATGAGTATCATCACTTCGATGACGAAGCGCGGCCGCAAGCGGACCTCGACGAAGCAGCCCTGGCGAGTCATGCACAGGCCATGGCGCGCCAGGTAAAGGCGCTGTACGAGGGCACCGACAAACAGTCATTTCGACCTTGATGCGCGAAGCGGTGAACTGGTGGCGATGCGCGAATTGGTCGCTGTGCCGCGCCTCTCGCATTTCGACTATTAAGCTTTTCGCCACCATCGTCGCCGACCTCACCGCCGACTGAGCCGCCATGATCACTACGCCGCCCATGAGTCCACCGATGAACCACGTGCTGGTCGATTTCGAGAACGTGCATCACATCGATCCGGCCATCATCGGCGCCAAGTCGGTGAGCCTCACGATTCTGGTCGGTGCGAAGCAGACCAAGCTTGATGCGGAGACGGTGGTGAAGCTCTTCGAACACGCGGCCTCGGTGCAGCTGATACGGCTCACGGCCAGCGACAAGAACGCGGTGGACTTCGCGCTCGCCTATTATCTCGGCCGCGCCGTGCTGTCAGATCCGACTGCGTACTTCCACATCGTCTCCAAGGACAGCGGCTACGACCCGCTCGTCGCCCACCTCGCCAGCCGGCACGTGCGCGTGCGCCGGCATAAGGACTTCAGCACCCTGACCTTCGCCGCACCGTCCTCGTCTGCTGCCGCCGCGCCCAAGCCCGTGGCCAAACCCAAACCGGCAATGGCAGCGCCCAAGAAAGAAGCAATTGAACTGACGGACACCATGCGCCTCGTCCTCGAGCGCCTGCGCAAGAGCGCGAACAACCGCCCGAAGAAGCAGAAGACCCTGCTCAGCCATCTCAAGAACAGCCTCGCCAACGGCGCCACGGAGGCCGATGCCGCCGGGCTGCTGGCGCGATTCGTCGAGGCCGGCTATGTGCGCATCGATGACAAGGCCAACGTCACCTACCACCTGTAAAGGCAAGCCAAGCATGGCTGGATCTATCGTCAGCAGCGGGCAACGCGGCCTGGCGGACAGTTCAGACTCCGACGAATAAGCGAGGAAACAACAGGTCGCGGCCTTCCACCGGAAAGTGCAGGAAGACGGCACCTTTCTCGCTGCTGGAAGCGAGGATGCCGTCCTTGAGAAGGTCCGCGAGCAAGGTTCGCGCGGTGCGCTCACCGAGGCCGGTGATCACCTGAACGTCGCCGCGCGCGATCTCGCCGCGATGAAAGACCTCGGTCAGCAAGGTGCCGGCCTCCGCCCTCCAGCCCGCGACGCTGGCATACCCTCGCAGGCGTCCCGTGAGACCGTCGATATCGAACAGGTCGCTCATGAAAAGCACCTGGTCCAGGCAAATATTCAGGAACCAAGTCGAGAAATCGACCAGTGCGCTCTCGGACAGGTTGCCGCGGCCGTCGAGATCGCTTTGCCGTGGCGTATCGGCGTGGTCCATCATGCGTTTGTATTCGCCCGCGTCCGCCAGACCGCGCGCCAAGCCTCGCGAAATCGACCATAGCCCGTGCGCGCCTATGCCGGCCTGGAGGGCCATGGCATGGCTGACGAGGCGGCTCACCCGGCCATTGCCGTCCGGAAAGGGATGGATGTAATTCAAACGATGATGGGCTGCCGGCAGTCCGAGTATTCGCTGCGCGGCGCTGAGACGCGTGAAGGCGTAGCGCTGTGAGAAATATTCCATGAATGCGCCCACGGCTCTCCCGCTGGGTGCCAGGTGGCGGCCAACGATGACGTCCTGGCTTTGGTCGTGACGAAACTCCCCAGGCGTCATCATGCAGTCTTGGTCCTTGCCCCGAACACGCAGCAGGGACTCGGGTGCATCGAGGTAGAAATCTCGATGCAGGCGCTGGATGAATTCGACGCTCACCGGGTCGGCCAAGGTGCCCGACGCGTGATCGCGGTCGATGAGCTCCTGCAGGCGAATGTGGGCGCGGGCTTCAATTTGAAGATTGCGTCGCGTCTCGTCCGTGTCGAATTCATTGGCCAAGGCCCGCTCGATGTCGCGCGGCCGCGTGTTGTGGCCTTCAATAAGGTTGGAGTAGTAGCAGTTCATCACGCGCACCAGGCTCGCCAGGCTCGCGGCAGTGCGCGGATGAAGACGGGCGCCGAGTTGACCGGCGCGGGCCGGCAACTCCGTCAGCAGATCCAGAAGGTCACCGCCGGCCTGCGCCACGAAACAGGGTTCGATGCGGCTTGGCACTTCGCACGGGGAGGCTGACATTTGCCGGTCCTACAGAGAGGCCATCTTGATGAATTCAAGATAGTTTGCCGGGATCTTACGGCGATTTTGCCGATAGTGGTTGCCGATCCTCGTGACTGCTCGATTGGCCTCTCCAGGCGCACGCGGAAATCGTAGGGAATCACGTAGTCAGAGAGCGCTGCCAGCGTCCGCCGAATCACGCTGCGGGGAGCGTAATGGTGGCTATGGGTGGATTTGAACCACCGACCTCAGCATTATGAGAATGGCCCCAGGACCTTTAACCAATTGATTTAAATAAATTCTTCGCAGACGCCTGTTGCCGTAAGTGTCTGATGGTGGGGGACGGTGTTCAACCGTTCCCCACCAATTCCACGCTCCTTCGGCCACCTCACGGGCGGTTTCCCAATCCAGGGCATGGACTTGCCAGGCTTTTTTATTTCATGGAACATAGTTTTGTGCAACTAATTGCGCTGTTCAAAATTTCCGAACAATCCCGATTTCCGAACAAAGTTCGAACCTGCGACCGCGTGAACCTCCGTATCGACCAAAAGCACTTGTAGTACGTACCGCACGTTCAATAAATAGTGATGTTCAAATAAAATGAACACGAATATTATTTGAACGCTCTTCCTGACGAACTCCTGGGTGAACAACGTGCCGTAACAAATCCCGCCACACTTCTAGACGAGGCCTTGGAAGCCTTTCGCGCAATCGCAGGCTTCGACGCGACCGTCCTCCCCCGCCTTCCCACGGAGGAACGCGCGGACACCGCAATTAGGCTCACTCGGGACGGCAAAACGTGGAACTTCACGGTTGAATTCAAGGCGCATCTCACGCCAGCCTTGCTCCAGAAGTTCGAGCGCGCCCCCCACGAGCAACCCAATAATCGCTTGCTTCTGACATACCACGTCACGCCGAACATGGCTGAGCGCCTGCGAGCGCGCCATCAGCCTTTCATGGATACGGTGGGCAATGCATTTATCGAGGCGCCCGACTTGTTCATTTTCGTGACGGGCCAACGTCCGAAGCACCAGGCGCATCCGACCGGCCACACGCTCCGTCTGAACGCTACCGGGTTGCGCCTCGTCTACCTTCTACTCTGTGATGAGCATGCCCTAACCGCCAATTACCGCGAACTCGCACAGAAGAGCGATACGGCACTGGGTACAGTCACAAACAATATTGCCCAGCTCAGCGCCGCCAAATTCATCGCGACACAAGGACACAAACGTCACCTGGTCAATCCGGGCGGGCTATTCCGCGAATGGGTTGCCAACTACCCTAAACGACTGCGTCCCAAGTTGCTGCTGGGGCGATTTCAAGCTCGCGATCCCGATTGGTGGCAACACGTCGACATCCAGCCCTACACCGCCTATTGGGGCGGTGAGGTCGCCGCTGCGCGCCTTACGAAATATCTGAAGCCCGCTACGCAAACCGTCTATACGCACGGCAAGTTGACAGATCTGGTCGTAGCAGGCCAACTCAAAAAAGATCCGCGCGGCCCAATTGAAATCCTCACGGCATTTTGGCCGAGAGATGAAGCCATGACGGCCGCCCACCCTGACCTAGTCCATCCAATCCTGGTGTTTGCCGACCTCGACTACATCGGCGACACCCGAACGGACGAAACCGCGCAGGTCCTACTCCGGACGCACCTCACGCGGTATGCCGAATAGCATGGACGCGGCAACTGTCACCATACTCGACGACGTTCAGCGCGCGGCTCAGCGTCTCAACGCTGACGTTCTCTTGATTGGAGCTTCCGCTCGGGATTACTGGCTTCAAACTCGACACGGCATTCGCGTTGGGCGCGCAACGGAAGACTATGATCTGGCCGTCATAGTCGAGTCGTGGGACGTATATTAACAGCTAACTGACGCGCTCGTAAAGACTGGTCAGTTTCGCCAAGACAGCCACCAGCAGCAGCGACTCCATG
This sequence comes from Pseudomonadota bacterium, assembly GCA_016719885.1. Taxonomy (NCBI): domain Bacteria; kingdom Pseudomonadati; phylum Pseudomonadota; species Pseudomonadota bacterium. The sequence continues at coordinate 51,558 of JADJYF010000012.1, forward strand.
CCGGCGGCCTCACACTGGACCTGATTCCATTTGGCGATCTCGAGTCGCCGCCCGGCAATATCGCCTGGCCTCCGGCGGGCACCTTTGTCATGTCCACTCTCGGTTTCAGAGAGGCATTGGCATCAGGTGAAACAATTGACATCGGATCAGGAACATCCTTCAAAGTCGCCACACTTCCAAGCCTGGTGCTGCTAAAGCTGATTGCATGGAACGACCGACGCAACAGCAAGGATGCTTACGACGTAACCCTCATCGCTCAGAACTATACGGATGCCGGTCATTTTCAGCGGCTCACGGACGCAGGTGCGCCGCTCATAGAAGAGTTTGAAGACATTCAAGTCGCAGGCGCTGCTTTGCTCGGTCAAGACATTCGCGCCATAGCGTCTGACGAGACGCTTGAGATTGCCTGCAAGGTCCTTACCGATGCCATCGCATATCACGATAGCGGGCGATTCCTGATCTGTGCGGCCGATGCAATCGTAGATTCTGAATTCGCTGAAGAGATAACTGCGAGGATTCTCACCGCCATCCTCCACGGAATGGGTTCCCTTTAGAAAGTCATCGGTATCTCCAGGCTGCGGGCAAGCGTCCAGGAAGTCCGTCAATATCGAACAACTCGCTCATGAAGCGCGCCTGGTCTTCTGCATGACCTGAATCGAAGGAGAGCACCCGACGGGGCGACGGCTAGAGCACAACACGTGGCTCATACCCGAAGGTCGCTCGGGTGTGACAGGGAGAACCTTCCGGCCTACGGCACGCGCGAGGTCCGGAAGAAGATCAAGCGCTGGGTTCTCGGTGGGACGTTGCGACGACTGATCGACGAACTCGCCGCGCAGGCGCATCACTAGTACGACGTTCTCGAATGGCGCCTAGCTTGCCCGGCCGAGCGAGTGAATCACCAAATCCGGGCGCCTCGTCCTAATTCGCGATGGGCGACAAAAAGCTTTCGACCTGACTTCGCACACCGCACAGGTCGTCGCGCGAATGTTATTTGCCGATATCGGATGAACTGTAGGCAATTGACTAAAAGGAGATTTCTCCTATGAGATAGCCCCGCCTTGCCGATGTACGTTGCCGGTCCTCCGCCTTGTCTAAACGGCGCCTGCAAGCGCTTGCGTCACGGCTAACTGTTGGATTATTTGTAATCTTCGTGCTACATAAAGGCGGTCTTGGTAGCGCGAAGCCGTCAGATGCCTACACCACACCACCCGCCCGCCGCAGTACGGCGCATCCTGCGCAAGCTAGGCGCGGACATTCATGACGCTCGTCGGCGGCGGCGCCTGCCCATGGCCGTGGTGGCCGAACGCGCGTTCACGTCCCGCTCGACCCTGCAAAAGGTCGAAGCGGGGGACGCCAATGTCAGCATTGGCATATACGCCGCGGTCCTGCAGGCGCTTGGCCTGCTCGATGGCCTCGGCGAGGTAGCCGACATCGCCGGCGACAGTGTCGGCCAAGCCCTCGCCAGCGCGGAGCTGCCGAAGCGCGTTCGCTTAAGACGACCTTCCGAACCACCGGCCCATGAGTGACATCGAAGTCCATATCGACCTCGACGGACGCACGCGTCCTGTCGGTGTGGCCCGCAGCAATAAGGTGCGCGGCAACGAGTTAGTCGTGTTCGAGTACGCGCCGGAATGGCTCGCCGATCCGGCACGCTTCTCAATTGAGCCCGCCCTCGCTTTAACGCGTGGCAGCTTTGCACCACGTGCCGGGCAAACCATCTTCGGATCCATCGGCGATTCCGCACCTGACACCTGGGGACGGCGCCTCATGCAACGCGCCGAGCGACGCCTGGCCGAGCGTGAGGGCCGGGCGGTCCGCACCCTGGCCGAGAGCGACTATCTACTCGGCGTTGCCGACGAAACCCGGCTTGGCGCTTTACGCTTCCGCCGGACTGGCGAAGATGTTTTCCAGGCGCCCATTCGCGACGGCGTGCCTGCTTTGGTCGACCTCGGACGCCTCCTCGCCGTGACCGAGCGCATCCTGCGCGATGAAGAAACGGACGAAGATTTCCAGCTCATCTTCGCGCCAGGATCTTCGCTTGGCGGTGCGCGCCCCAAGGCATCGGTCATCGATCAACACGGCCGCCTCTTCATCGCGAAGTTTCCGAAGGAGACCGACGAATACAGCATGGAGACCTGGGAGGAGATCGCCCTGCGCCTCGCTGAGCGCGCCGGCATCGCGACGCCCTCGCATGAATTGCTGGAGGTCGGAGGAAAGGCGGTGCTCCTGTCGCGACGCTTCGATAGGGAGGGCGCTTTGCGCATCCCGTTCCTCTCCGCGATGGCCATGACGGGATCCAAGGACGGGGAGCGCGGAAGCTATCCGGAAATCGTCGATGCGATCACCCGGCATGGCGCTCAAGGTAAAGCCGATGCACAGGCGCTCTATCGTCGCGTCGCCTTCAACGTGCTGATCTCTAATGTCGACGACCACCTGCGCAATCATGGCTTCCTGTGGCTAGGCAAGTCGGGCTGGTCGCTTTCCCCCGCCTATGACCTCAATCCTGTGCCGACCGACCTGAAAGCGCGTGTGCTGACGACCAACGTCGATCTCGACGAAGGCACCTGCTCCATTGACCTGCTTGAAGCCGCTTCAGGATATTTTGGTCTTGGCCTCGGATCGGCGCGCGCCATCATTAAAGAGGTGGCTGTGGTAACAGCGACTTGGCGGGAGACTGCGAGGCAGGCGGGGGGGCGCGCTGCAGAAATCAACCGTATGGCCAGTGCTTTTGAGCACGACGAGCTCAGGCAGGCGCTTGCCCTATGAGGGCCACTGATAGGGAACGGTGGTTTAGCGCCGGTTTAAGACTGAGTCGCCGCTTCCGCACTTTTCGGTCGGCGCTAACGGCCCCAGCTATCTATGGCACCGCTTTGAGAAAGTGGCGCCCCATTGGGTCAGGCCTAAGCCGACTCCCGCATAACTGGCATCCACTCCAATATTGCTTCCTCGAACTCATAGTTCGTTATTGGATGCATCCCCAGCATCTCCGCTAAATTATCGCGACTAACCATATCTACTAGGTTGGCGTCTGCCTGCACCTTGGCCCCGCTGGTAAACGTTTGGTTGGTCACTGCCAGTTTTCTCATTCTTCTACCGGAATATCTGGCTTGGTATCTGGCCGCCCCAGCCGTGACTTCCTTAATTGCGTCCCAACCGATTTGGCTATTAATTGAACTCTTACATTGCAAAAGCTCGCCTTCTTGGCCAGATAGCGCTACGACATCAACACCACCATCGCCGCCTCGCTTCTGAGTGACCATTGCGGAATATCCGCGCTTGGTCCATAGCAGGCAACAAAAGACCTCGAAGCTAAATCCATCCATACGATCCACGTCATCCAAAGTGAGGTAGCGCCTCGGCGGCGCTTCGCCACCCTCCCCTTCGCCAAGTAGCTCTGAAAGGGTCGCATCCTTACTTGTCGCTTTAAGCATCGCCGCCAGCCCGCCGTCGTCCAACGTAGCGCCCGCCAAACCTGCTTTGCGCTTCAACAACTGATCCAGACGCTCTTCGAAGGTGACAAACTCGCCCGATATGACCGTAGGGCAGTAAACGTATACGTCGCGCTCTTGACCGATCCGAAAGGCGCGGTCAGTAGCTTGCGATTCTTTGGCCGGATTCCAGGCGCGCGTAAAATGAAATACATGATTCGCTGCGGTGACGTTTAGTCCCGCACCGGCCGCAAGTGTTGACAAGATAATCACGTCAAAACCTTCACTCGCGGAGAATTTATCGATGTAGGCTTGGCGGCCCTGGGTCTCGCCGTTGATGATAAATGGCTTCAAATTGAAAGCGTCTTTGAGGAAGTAGTAAAGCGCAGCCTGAACCTCCCTCAACTCTGTAAAGACGATGGCCTTTTGGCCAGCACTTCGGACTTCGTCGAGTCGATCCAAGAGCCATCTTAGCTTTGGCGAATTCCCTAAGTGGGCGTCGCGACCCGCGTGATCGACCTTAAACTTATTGCCGGGCAAGCAGTAGGGTTCGGCACAGACTGCCTTCATCAAATGCAGGGCCCCAAAAGAGAGCTGTGCGCGCTTACGCCCGTCAATCTCCTTGGCCGCATCCTGCAGCTTTCTCAGACCTCCTTTGTAAAGGACACGTTGATAGTCTGTTAGAGCGATTTCAAGCCGTTCTCTTTCCTCCAAGACTGATTTAAATTGCACCTGTACATCGCCAACTGCCTTGACGGCGAAGAACTTCTTTGGCAATTCGTCAGCAATGTCAGCCTTGGTCCGGCGAAGGGTTTGCGGACTGATCATTGCTTGGAGCCGTTCTAGCGACTGCTTGAGATCATCGGTCTCGCCCTCGATAGGACGTCTATAGGAACGCCCGAATTCTTCAAGAGCGCCGAGCAAACCAGGTTGCACAAAGTCGAAAAGACACCACAGGTCCGCAAGCGAGTTCTCGACCGGCGTCCCAGTGCAGGCAATTCGGAAATCGGCTTTTAGCTTCTTGACCGCTAGAGTTACAAGCGTGCCTGGCGTCTTAATACGCTGTGCTTCGTCGCAAATAACGATCGCAAACGCCTGCTTAGCAAACGAGAACTCATAGGAGGTCAAGACTTCGTAAGTGGTAACGATAATCTTACTGGCCCCTACCCAGCCGGGCCTTAGAAGATCGACAATCCCTTTAGTTTGTAATTGACTGTCGATAAGGCCGAGTGGCTGCTTGCGCTTCTTAAGTTCGTCCCCATACAGAATGAGAAAATCGGGGAACGAGGGGGTAAAAAATTTGTTAGCCTCGTTGGCCCAGTTGTCGAGCAAACTCTTGGGCGCAAAAATGACCGAAGGTGCCGCATTTGGGTTCCGCTCATAGTAAGTCCCCAGCACAGTCAACAACTGCAAGGTTTTTCCCAACCCCATATCGTCGGCCAACAAAGCACCACGACATGCAGAAGGAGATTTCGAAACGAGGTGCTGCAGCCATGCAATTCCCTCGTGTTGATGCTGCTTGACGCTCACGCCTGCTCGCATTGATTTTGGCATATGAGCCACTGCCCCCGTGGGAAGGGCGAGCATGATTCGTCGCTCTTCCAGGTAATCCACTCCATGAAAGTTTGTCTTTACCAGCAGCGTTTCAGGACGTCCTCTTTTTTCCTTTTGTGTAGTCGGCTGCTCGTTCTTCACGCTTTCCTGGGCCCCGAGCATGCTTCGGAATCCATCAATCAATGACCGTGCTTGAGCTGTAGTGATCTCCGTTGGAAGACGATCGCTACTAACTGAAGCATCGCCATTCATTTCTGCATCTTTCACCTGGATTTCAAAGTCCTCGACCCACTGCTCGCTCAATGGAATGAGGACCTCTCCCTCATGACCCTGCAAGACCACTTTGACCATCGGAGTTAAATCACTGGGGACCCATACTGTTGCGTCACCATCCCTTGCCTTCTCACGCTGAAACACCGGGACGTAAATCGGTCTCGCTACGCCGATGCCTTCGATTCTTCCGCTATAGCCGTCAAGCTCATATATGTCTCCGAAAGATATGGACTCCTGCGGCTGTGAACGCCAGAGATTCAAAAGTTGCTGTCCCTGAGCGAGCTGTGTTGGCGATTCACCGTCGATGGTAAGATCGTATTCTTCCCACGCAAACTGCTCACGATCGCCCTCAAGCGCGACCTTGAGAGCAATCAGAAACTCCTCAAGATGAGCTGCCGACACCATCGCGTGCCTGTTTGTCTGGGCCGATCCATCCGCGAAAAATTCGGTTACGACAAGGTCCGTGGAATTGATGCGTCCCTCGCCATACCGTCCTACGATACTGAACGTATTTGAGACCGCTCCCGCGTCTGCGCGATCTCTTTCGAACTCCTCTACTACCATTGCCTCATGGGCAGCCTCACCTAAGAATGCCCACGGATTATGTATAAATTTCTCAGCCTTTTGCCCTGCAACTCGGCGCCCAGGCATCTCTCTCTTGATAACCGAAAGAACCTCCCTTACGGGTTCGGAGATAACGACTCGGATTCGACCAGCCCCCCTGGTAAGGTCGTAATGGGATTGCACGGAGTTAAAGCCGTCGAAAGCAGTCAGCCAGCCATCCGGCGCGCCGTCAAAGGTCGGGGATACAGTCAGCACTCTTCCGAATGGCGTCTGTTCTTTAGATAAGCTCAGCCGAAGAGTGCCTGGCGTTAGTACATAGGTCGTTTCTAGGTATCGATTGGCATACAGGGCACCGGCGTTGTCGGCTATCTGGCGAATTCGGCCCCACGCTAGTTCATTCTCATGCTGTGTCTTCGTGGCTTCTTCACGTGATCCGAATCTATTGATTTCGGTGACGGTCGCCCAAGCGTCTCTCGAAAGCATCTGCGGTTTTCCCGCAACGGTCGCGACGGCGCCGTCCAGTCGCTCGATCGCTGCCTGTTGGCCGCCGTCCGCCCAGGCGGCGATTCTAAGCCCGAAGCTTGGGTCAGATAACGCGCCGGTACTGTCGAGAACGGGGCGCAATGGCCCCGATGGCGGCAGGCCGAGCAGGTACATAGCCCCTACATGTTCTGCTGAGGTTTGCAGGTGGTAGATGTCTTCCCAAGAGATCAGGGCCGATTGCGTCCCTAGGGAGCATCTTCCTTCACCGACGAGCTGTGCGAGGTAGGCTCCTAAAATGGACTCCTCTGGACCGGAATCTTCAATTGCATTTAGCAGCCCCTCAACCGAGGGTGACTGCAACGCTCTGGAAAATTCGACCCGAACCCCGCTCTCGGACCATGCCACACCCGATCCGGTCGGCGCGGGGCTTGCGGCGCCATCCCTTCTGAAGAAATCGAAGAGCCCCATCAACTACCTGCGTAATACCAAGCGTTTCGGCTGTTTGCCCACTTGAACCCCAGTGACTTTAGCTCGTCTCCGAGGACAACCCGTTGTCTAGGATCCTTGACCCAAAGCCTACCAACATTGGGATGTGTCCGTTCGTCGAGGATAAGCGCCCCAGGAAAGCGCGCGACCAACGAGGCGACCTTTCGCATATCCGGTCGTACCGGCCCGGCGGGGATTCACGTCTTCCAGCCAGTGAGCCTTGTGGAGACTTTCGCAGCCCCGACTTTGATGCGAGTGGATCCGATTTCGAACTGGACTGGTCAGGAAGTATTCCTAAGCGCTTCAGTTCATCCGCGGCCCTAGCCTGCCAACCTGGCGTATGGACGATTCGCGCGGCGCACTCGCCACCAAAACCAATAGCCAAGTCGCTGCTGCCGCCGGAATAGGCACGAGCGTACGGTTCGAATGGTAGCTGGTCGGATTGGTATACGTAGCAGGCATTCGGCTTCTTGCTGAATTCAATTATTAAATAGGAGCCAATCTGCATCATGAAAGCATCGACCTTTGGCTTATCGGTAAGCTGTGCATAAGCCCCTTCCTCTCGGGCGATAAGGTCCCGTATCTCGGCATTGGTCCGCTTAAGCGCCATGGTGTCAACACCGAAGATGAGTCTGGTCCAGTTAATCTGTTTCAGATAATTCGACCAAAATTCCAGGCGCCCTCATCCGCTTTATTTCTTGCCGCGAGAATGTCAAAGAAGTCCTTTAGGTTGCGCTCGTTGACCCAGCTTAGGACCATGTGCCAGACAGGGTCAGGGACCCGATTCCACGCGGTGGCTATGCCGGCTGCCTTGAGCTTCGGGTTCTTCCATACATCCAAGCGACATACGAAATCTCGCAATCTTTCGTCCGGCGGTGTCCCTTTGCACGCGTGGTACCGAACGAGCATTAGTTCGACTGATTCGTCCCGAAAGCCAGGATTGCTCTCAATGAGCTGAAGCAGTTGCGGGACTAGCCGACGAAACTCGACATCGCCCTCTTTTGCCGCTCGCTTCACAGCTCCAAGTACAAGGGAGTGCCAGAACCAGCTAGAGCGCGGGATACCAAGGTCCGTTGCGAGTTGGTTCACGCCGGATATATCGCCCCTCAGATAGTCGCGGGCGTACTTGTCTGAGGGTTCTTCCAAAAGAACATTGAATTCCTCTCTTAGAACCTTGACCCAATCCGGCACTAGGCCGGTGCCGACCCGCCCATCGATAAGCGGCCAAGTGTGCTCGAGGAACTCGCGCTGCTTGGACCAACCTTCAAGAGACTCGCCGGCCATACGCGCGCAAGGGTCGAAACTGAAATACGATTGGAGCAACCCGTACCACGTCAGTCGCCATAAATCGCCGCGCTTCGCTTCCGCATCGTAGACAGCCAAAAGGCTGTCGAACCGCTTATCACTAATGACCATCGCGCCCGATAGCTCTCGAATTGGTTCTGCTATCGCGGATGCGATGATGTCTCTTTGCCAGCTCCCGAGCTTCCGACCCTGCAAAAACTCTCGGGCGACTGCGTATGCATCTTCCTTGCTTGGCTTGCCCTTCGCATACCCCTGGAATATGCGCTCAGCTTCCTTTGTTGACTTGTCGACTAGCTCAGACTTGCCGAATGACCCTGGTCGGATCTCCATCATTGCGACAGCCGAGGCCAGGTCAGTCGTTAGTCTTTTTAAAGCGTTCGAGGCTAACATTTGCCGAACTCTTTGTTTGCGAGCGTCTCATTGGGTCTGGGGCGGTCTTCATCTAGCCCCCAGAAGTCAATTTTGAATTCAACGCGCCGACTGGCTGCTTTGTCTCTTTGTATGGAATTGAATGAATAGCCACCAACAAGAAATAGGTCCTGAACTTTCCTGAGCTGGTCGCTCGAAAGTCCGTCAGGAGCCGCCGTATTTTGGAATAGGGAGCAAACCACGCTGCGGCTTCTATCTAGACTTAGCTGCAAATTGTATAAATACGTACCATCCTCGTCAGTGAATCCTTCTACTACAATTCGACGCATCCACTGCTGCCCTTCTGGGGTCGCCTTGGCGCGCAAAAGTACTGGCACGTAGCTCCTAATAAACTGCCCCGCCGGTATACTGATGACGTAACTATTGCTTTCAAAACGAACGTCTTTGCCGAGGTCAACGCGGAAATTTTGCCGGTCAACGACTACTCCTCTGCTCGCAGGATCGTCCGCAATCATGTCCATGATTTTTCTAATAGCGCTGGCACGCGCGATCTCGGCCCTCGTATCCTCGTCGTATTTTTTGGTAACCGCCACGAGGGTTACCGCCATTACTACGAGAAACAACACCATCAACGCTGACATGAGATCGGAAAACGAAATCCAGAAGGGACTCTCGCCTTCGGGCTTGGATCCTCGCTTAAGTGCAGGTCGCGCGAACATTTCAGGCTCGCTTCATACGTTGAACAGCGTTTGCAAGTTCCTGCACGACCCCATTCAGGTGCCCGGTACCCTGGGCAAGATGTCTGTCCGTCTCGGCAATTGCGGACTTCACTTGGCTGACAAGAGAACTACCAAAATCAGTGAACGCCTTAACTAAGGCGGCATTCACCAAATCTAGATGTTCACGACTCTCCGCCTCAGACTTCCGCATCGCTTCGGCGCTTGCCTTGATGCTTGCTACTAACTCCTTCGACACGCCAGCTTCTTTTTTGGCCGACTCGATTAGGCCCATCAGGCCCGCTACCTGGGTGTCAACTGTCTTTCGGGTTGAGTCATACTGCTCGAATCCCTGGCGAATAACGGTCGCTGCGGTCTGAAGCGAGGCCGCAGCAGTGCCAAGCCCTTCGGATATCTTGGTCGATCTATCGAGTACCGTCGTCACTGCGTTGCCAGCCGTCTCAAACCGCTGAGCCGCGACTCCCATGGTAAGAGCGCCTTCATTCATGCCATCGATGGCCCGCAAGGAGACGTTTCCAAGCTCGTCCACGTTCTTCTGGGTCTTCTCTACTTGATCAGCTATGACGCCTAGCAGCACCTCTACTTGGGTAGTCAGTCCTCCGACCAACTGATTTGTCTGAGATGCGAGTCGGTCGTTGCGACCAGTTTCCTCCGCTGCGGAGCTCTTTCGGAGCGACTCAAGACTATTCATAGCGTCGGCGACTTCACTAAGGACCTTCATCACCGCTTCGTCCATCGCCTGTTTTGACTTGTTCTGCTCTTCTGTGACCAGCTTTCGAAAATCCTGAACAAATTCCCGCATCTGGCTTGTTAGGAGTTGTTGATTGTCTGCGGCCTTTTTCATTGCGTCTTCGAGCGTGCCACTCATCTGATTGGCCGCTTGCTCGTTAGTACGCTTTATGTCGGTCAGAAGATCTTCCAACGACGTCTGAATTGCGGCCATTGATTCCATCGAGCGCTGCATTTGCTCGTTTATTCCACGCATCTGGCCACCGAATGTGTCCTCCAACTTTGCCATAAAACCAGTCAGCAAGGTCTCAAGTACGGTACTGACCTGTTCTGTATTACCCTTCGTAGTAACCTCCATAGCCTCGCTGACGCGTTTCATCGGTTCAGCGAGTGCCGAAGAAATTGACTCCCCAATGCGGTCGCCAAGGGTGACTGCGGATGCGTCCTGTGCCTTGATCTGTCTTTCTACCAGATTGGTCATTAACTTATTAAGATCTTCGACAAGCGCGTCCTTAAGTTGCGCTGTACTTGCGGCGCTTTGTTCCGATGACCTAACAAGACGCGCCAGGTACTCTTCTCCCGCCCCCGTTGAATAGAGACTATCGATGCCGTGAGTCAGGTGCTCGACCAGACGATACAGAAGAGCGAGCGCAAGTCGACTCAGGAAGACGACGCCCATGGCACACGCAATTGCCATACCGGATGCCACAAATGCGTGCTGTACCCCCGTCATCAGGGGGCCTAATCCTTGCACTGCCGTGGCAGTCGTTGAAGGGTCGAATTTCTTTAATCCTTCTAGCAGTCCTGCGAACGTGCCGATGATGCCCAGCCCGGTGAGGATTCCGGGAAGGTGCCTGGTGAAATCATCGAATAGTCGACTGTCGACGAGTACCTCGCGTGTAAACATACTCTCCGCAGGTACGGTGGCTCGGACTTCGACCAATGCATCGAAGCCAGATGACGCCTTATGAAGCTCGTGTAAGGTATCGGCGTATTCTTCCCACAGATGCTTCGCTGGTTCCCAACGAAAGATCTTCGCAACCTCTTGAGGCTGCGGCGGGCTGGCTTCCCTTCCTAAACGACGAACCTTCCGGCCGCTGTTCCAAAGCTGGAACCAGACTTGAGTTCCTTTAATGAGATAGCCAAGCAGGAACGCGGTCGTCAATGCGACGACTAGTAAGAAAACGTACAGAGGCAGGTCATGGAGTGTTGCCAGCGAGGGGTGAATTGAGCCGAGTATCTGCGGTAGTTCGTTCATCCGGGCCCCGTTTCGTTGCTGATTGAGTCGACATTTTTGGATTCAGCCGAGTTCTATTCACATAAAAATGTCGCGACTTTCGACATAGCCGAACCTGAGATTTTTGTTAATGTTGCGCTCGCGACGCGGGGTCGACAACTAACTGAACGATCAGGGGAATCGCTTAATTTGAAACTGTGACGCACCGACTGTACCCCCCCCCATACCCACGCCATGGTTCGCCGCGTCGAAGTGCATCTGTTTACAATCCGGAAACAATTTTTCAGGGCCAGGTGGTCTACCCGGGGATCGTTTCGCCGTGATCGACGCGGTTCCCTTTTCCAACCCCTTTGTAATCGGTTGCCATCACCGTTCTAACCGACAACGAGAAATCTCGAGCGGAGGAGGACGTTCTCACGATGGAACTCCAAGTAACGCTTCTGCCCATCTCCGAACCGCCCGACATTGAGTGATCGATTTGGGTCGAGCCCCATACGCGACAAGGACTCGCGATCGGCAACCGGTGAGATCAGAACGTCACCATTGCTTTCGAATCCAATAAAGCCACGGTCGAACAGGTGATCTGCATTCGGCGTCAGCAGTAATCCGTTTTCGCCATCCAACCGTTCGTCATTGGTCGCATCACGCCATGGTTTGCAATGACTGGCGCGCAAGTGTTCAGGCCGATTGACGCCCGTAATTCGACAGCTTCGCTCGATCTGCATCACCCGTTCCTTGAATAGGCCTTGGCCGCGACGGGCCAGGACAATTGCCTGGCGATCGGTTTCGATGACGCGGTCATCCTGGCGCAGGACGTCCATTTCGTGTTCTTCCCACTCGACCAATCCTATGGCCGGCTGAATCGGCGGCTGGTCAGCGACGAAATGGCCGCGTATGAGGTCACGGGCTTCTGCGCCGATGAGATCTACCACAGCGAAAGCGAGCGTCTCGGGTAGATGGGTAAGATAGACGCCCTGAAGTCCGCGGCCGTTACTTCGCAGCGGCGCATATTTCGCGGGGAGCAGTGGTGCCAATACGTGCATGTGTTCGACAGGTCGGATAGGTAATCGGAGTTCCGTGAAACCCACGTCCACCCGCCACCCGATCAGCTCCCAATAGGCACCGGTCGAACCAAACTCCAGCGGTTTCGGCGCCTCGTACGCATGGGATCGCGCGATGCCTATCGACTTGATAAGCGTATCGGCGAACGAAAATACGACATCTCCTGGTGAGACCTCCCGCATGAAATCATAGAAGGGGTTGCGGACGTCGCCTTTGTTGCGCTTCGGCGACCACAGATAACCTCCCCGCACCTCGTGGCGGTAGGTTTGATTCTGGTTAACCCACCAATAGCGCATAGCTACATATCAAGGGAAGGGCGTCACCGAGTCTGCCGAATTCAGGAAGTTTGCATTATGTCTGGTTGCCACATCGTCTGACCGCTGCCCGGGGCTGGGCCGAAAAATGTCGGCGCTCGAACTGTGGTTCCCGGCCGGCGATTAGTCTAATCTGCCGCCAATCGATTAAAGCATGCTTTAATAAAGTTAGGGAAAATTAAAGACTGCGTTAAATGGGGCGGCTGACCGGAACCTACCTAACCTCATCGACGCTTGGGGAACAAGTCCATGCGTTCGTCCCTTTTTCCCTGCCGCCCACCGAACCGTCACTTTCACCGACCTCTTACGACACGTTAAATCGACAGGCCGAACTGGCACTGGCGCGCCTGTCTGGCTTGGCCGGTCTGGTGCCATCCTTCGACTGGGTACCGTACGGCCCCGTCCGCAAAGAAGCTCTACTCACCTCCCAGATTGAGGGAACCCAAGCCACCCTGCTCGACCTTCTCGACGACGAGGCGGGCTTCACCGTCAGCAACCCGGACGACGTCCAGGAAGTGACGAATTACCTGCGTGCCTTCCGACTGATGCAGGACAACGTGCGCTCACCCAGTGGCCTGCCTATCAGCGTCCGTCTGATATGTGATGCCCACCGCTTGTTGCTCGACGGGGCGCGAGGTGCCGGCAAACAACCAGGCGAACTGCGGCGTTCGCAGAACTGGATCGGCGGTACCCGCCCCGGCAACGCGGTGTTCGTGCCTCCCCTTCCGAGCGCGTACCTGACCTGCTCGCCGACCTGGAGCGCTTCATTCACGACGCAACATCGCCGCTGCCGCCGCTGGTCAAGGCTGCACTGGTCCATGCCCAATTTGAAACGATTCATCCGTTTCTGGATGGTAATGGCCGGATAGGCCGGCTACTGATCGCCGCGTTGCTGGAGCACTGGGGTCCTCTGCCCGAGCCACTGCTGTATCTGAGTAGCTTCTTGAAGCAGCACCAGATGGAATACTACCGGCGGCTGGCGATGGTGCGCCTCGACGGTGATTGGGAGGCATGGGTGGCGTTCTTTCTGGAGGGCGTCGCCAGCGCGGCGCTCCAAGCCGAGAGCACTATCGCCGCCGTGGCCAGCCTCATCGCCGCCGACCGGCGCCGTCTACTAGGTGCAAACAAGGCTGGGCCGGCGAGCTATCGACTTTTTGAGTTGCTGCCCATGATGCCGCTCTTCACAGTTGAACATGTGCGACAAAAGCTGGCCACGACATTCCCGACCGCCAACGCCGCGATCAAAGTACTCGAAGATTTGAGTATCGTTGCAGAGCGGACCGGGCAGAAGACCAGGCGCAGTTTCGCCTATCGGGCCTATATAGAAATTTTGACTCAATAGAGGCGCTAACGCTGGCGACGCTCAAGCGCCGCTCGTTTCTCGCGCCCTGGACATGAATTGAAGATGGACCAAGCCACGCACAATAAAATTGTCTCTTTCATCTGGGGCATCGCTGACGATGTGCTGCGTGATCTTTTCAAACGCGGCAAGTATCCCGATGTGATCCTGCCCATGTGCGTCATTCGACGCATGGATGCAGTGCTGGAGCCAACCAAGCAGAACGTGCTCGACACGAAGACAATGCTCGACGAGGCCGGTATTACTCATCAGTATCCCGGACTGCCCGAGGCTGCCGGCCAAGCGTTCTACAACACCCCCAAGTTCACGCTGCGCGACCTCACTTCACGTGGCAGCCAACAGCAGTTGCTCGCCGACTTCGAGGACTATTTGAACGGCTTTTCGTCCAACGTGCAGGATATCCTTGAGAATTTCAAATTCCGCAATCAACTGCAGACGCTGTCCAGAGCCGACGCCATCGGCACTTTGATCAACAAGTTCCTCGACCCCGACATCGACCTCTCGCCGGCCGGCATCGACAACCATTCCATGGGCACAGTATTTGAAGAGCTGGTGCGCAAGTTTAATGAGGACAATAACGAAGAAGCAGGCGAGCACTGGACGCCACGGGACGCCGTGCGCCTGATGGCGAATCTCGTGTTCCTCCCTATCGAGGCCGACATCAAGTCCGGCTCCTACCTGCTTTACGACTGCGCCTGCGGCACCGGTGGCATGCTCACAGTGGCAGAAGAGACGCTAGCCGCGACCGGCGCGGCGCGTGGCCAGGAGGTCAAGTGCCTGCTCTACGGCCAGGAGATCAACCCCGAGACCTACGCCGTTTGCAAGGCGGATATGTTGCTGAAGGGCGAAGGCGAGAACGCCGACCACATCGTCGGCGGTGCAGAATGGTCAACGCTCGCGCATGATGCCTTTCCTGCCCAGGAGTTCGACTTCATGCTCGCCAATCCGCCCTATGGCAAGAGTTGGAAAAAGGATCTCGAAACCATGGGCGGTAAGGACGCTATGCGCGACCCGCGCTTCAAGGTCATGCACCAGGGCGAGGAGCTGTCGCTGGTCACCCGCTCCAGCGACGGGCAGATGCTGTTCCTCGCCAACATGGCCTCGAAGATGAACGACAAATCGGCCCTCGGCAGTCGCATCGCCGAGGTGCACAACGGATCGTCGCTCTTCACCGGCGACGCGGGCCAGGGTGAGAGCAATATCCGCCGCTGGCTGGTCGAGAACGACTGGCTTGAAGCGATAGTCGCGCTGCCGCGCAATCTCTTCTACAACACCGGCATCGCAACGTATGTCTGGGTGCTTTCGAACAGGAAGTCGGCGCACCGTCAGCGCTAGGTGCAGCTCATCGACGCCAGTCAGTGGTTCAAACCTTTGCGCAAGAATCTTGGCAAGAAGAACTGCGAACTCTCGCCCGAGGACATCGAGCGCATCAGTCGCACGTTCCTCGACTTCCAGGAGACGCCTGAGTCCAAGATCTTCCCCAACGAAGCTTTCGGTTATTGGAAGCTCACGGTTGAGCGCCCGCTACGGCTGCATAGTCAGCTCTCGCTGAAAGCGATGGAAGTACTCCGTTTCGCGTCTGGCGACGAAGAAATACGCAGCGTACTCTTCGATGAGTTCGGAGAAGCGCTCTTTACGAAGTTCTCCACCGTTGCCCACTCGTTGGAACAACGCTTGGATGCCTGGGGAAGCGACGAGGAAGAGGGCGATAGCGAGGAAGGCGGCGGCCCGAAGGGTCTGCCGGACAAAAGAAAGAGAAAGCTGCTCGACCCAAAGACCTGGGAACGTGACGGTCGGCTAGTCGACGTCGCCACCCAATTGCGCGAATTATTGGGCGATGGACTATTCGAGGACCACAACGTGTTCCGCGACCAGGTTGATGTCGCCCTCAAGAAGGTGGGTAAAGCTGGCCGCCGCCGACCTAAAGCTGATTCTAAAAGCGGCGAGTTGGCGCGCCGAGTCAGCGCCGCCAGTCATCGCCAAAGTGCACAAGCCCAGCAAGGCAAATGCTGATCCCTTCTTCGGGCGCTATGACGGCACGGTCGATGGGCTTCCCGCGATTGTTGACTATGAGCCGGACGCCGATCTCCGAGATTCCGTGCAAGTACCGCTGCTGGAAGATGGCGGGATTGAAGCATTCATTCGCCGTGAGGTGCTGCCCTACACGCCCGACGCCTGGGTCAAGGAAGATGCCACCAAGATTGGCTATGAGGTGAGCTTTACTCGGCACTTCTATAAACCCCAGCCGCTACGCACGCTGGAGGAGATCAGCGCGGATATCCTCGCGATAGAAAAAGAGGCCGAAGGGCTACTGAACGGGCTGCTAAAAGGAGCACATTAGTCCATGTCAACCCAACGCTACTCCGTCACCCCGCATCCCATTGAAACCCTGCTCACTTGGGTGAAGTCCGGGAGATAGCTATTCCAGAAATCCAGCGGCCTTTCGTTTGGGGATTCGACCAAAGTCCGCAATCTCCTCGATTCGCTGTACCAAGGCTATCCCGTCGGCTACCTCATCGCATGGCGAAATCCGACCGTAAAGCTCAAGGACGGCACACCGTCCGCCGGGAAGCGCATTCTAATTGATGGCCAGCAACGTGTTACCGCCCTCATGGCAGGATTGCTTGGCCGAGAAGTCTTGACCAAAGACTACGAGACCATCCGCATTCGCATTGCTTTTCATCCGCTTACCGAGAGGTTCGAGGTAGCTAACCCTGCTATCCGCAAGGACGTGGCATGGATCGAAGACGTGGCGTTAGTCTTCGCACCGGAAGCTGACTTAATCGAATTGACGGAGGACTATGTTGCAAAGAACCCGTCTGCCGATCGCAAACAAGTCGGCAAGGTTCTCCAGCGCCTCGGCAAGGTCATCAACAACCATGTCGGCCTGATCGAACTCGCCGAAGATCTCGACATTGAAACAGTCACAGAAATCTTCATCCGCGTGAACTCTGCCGGCGCCGAGCTATCGCAGGCTGATTTCGCCATGTCGAAAATCGCTGCCAACGAGACCTACGGCGGTAATATGCTGCGCAAGGCGATCGACTATTTCTGCCACTTGGCTGTAGCCCCAGATTTCCTGGGGCGCATAGAGAAAGGCGACAAGGCCTTTGCGGCCTCCGAATTCTTCCCGCTGATGCGCTGGCTTAAAGATGTCAACGACGACATCTATGACCCAACCTACACCGACATGCTGCGGGTCGCGTTTACCGCCGAATTTGGGCGCGGCAAATTGGCTGACCTGGTTGCGCTGCTATCGGGGCGCAATTTTGAGACGCGACAGTACGAGGACGCTATTGCAGAGGCCTCTTTCGCCAAACTCAAGCAGGGCATTCTGCGCTTCATCAATCAAACCCATTTCGATAGATTCACGATGATTCTGCGCTCGGCGGGTTTCGTGACCAGCGATTTGATCGGGGGGCAAAACGCCGTCAATTTTGCCTACATTCTTTATCTGCGTGGGCGCGTCGAGAAGGTGCCTCCTGCCGATCTTGAGAAGCTGGTTCGCCGTTGGTATGCCATGTCGGTGCTCCGCAGTCGTTATACCGGCAGCCCGGAAACGGCCTTCGACCTTGATATCCGACAGATTGAGGCGCGAGGCCTGGCTGCCTACGCCGACTCGGTGATTGCTACCGAACTACCGGCGAGCTTCTGGACTGGCATGTTGCCTCAACTCATGGATACCTCCTCTGCGCTAAGCCCGTACTTTCTCGCTTTTAAAGCAGCCCAGGTAAAGCTCGGCGACAAGGGCTTCCTCTCGAGCGACATCACGGTGCATGACCTGCTGATGAATCGCAGCGATGTGCATCATGTTTACCCCCGCAATCATCTCAAGAAGCAAGGGCTTGCTCGCGGTCGCTATAACCAGATTGCCAACTTCGTGCTCGCTCAGAGCGAGATCAATATCGCCATCGGCGATAAAGCGCCCGAGAAGTATTTTCAGGAGCTGTCCGAGCAGTGCCAGGGCGGCAAGAGGAAGTACGGGGGCATCATCAGCACCGCAGACATCAAAGCCAATCTGCGCGCGCACTGTTTGCCCGATTCGCTGTTAAATGGTGCGATTCCGGACTACGACAGCTTTCTCGAAGAGCGGCGCAGACTGATGGCGCTTAAGATTCAGCGATGGTTCGAGTTACTCTAATGATCGCCGATCTCAAACCGTACGGGGAGTACAAAGATTCGGAGGAGCCCTGGCTTGGGGATATTCCTCAACACTGGGCGACTGAACGAGCCAAACGGCTGTTCACGAAGATGGATAGACCGGTGAGCAAGGAAGACGAAGTCGTCACTTGCTTTCGTGATGGGATGGTAACGCTTCGTAAGAATCGCAGGTTGCGTGGTTTCACGGAAGCAACAGTCTATTCCGGTTACCAAGGCGTTAGGAAGGGTGACTTGGTGATCCATGGGATGGACGCGTTCGCTGGTGCCATCGGTGTTTCCGACAGCGATGGCAGCGCACGCCCGTTCACAACGTCTGCCAGCCCCGCTCGGGTGTCAATGCTAGCTACTACGCGCATTTGGTGCGGCAGATGGCGCATTCGCAATGGATCCTTGCGCTCGCTAAAGGCATTCGGGAGCGCTCTACGGACTTTCGCTTCGAGATGTTCGGGAATCAGAGGGTGCCATTCCCGCCGTCAGAAGAACAAGCAGCGATTGTAAGGTTTCTGGACTGGGGGAATGGGCGGCTGGAGCGGGCGATCCGGGCGAAGAGGAAGGTGATCGCGCTGCTTAACGAGCAAAAGCAGACCGTCACCCAACGTGCTGTCTCCCGTGGTCTTGACCCATCCGTCCCTTTGAAACCCTCCGGTATTTCCTGGCTTGGCGACATTCCACAGGCCTGGGAAATTCGGCGAATTAAATACCTGCTTCGAGAAGTTGACGAACGGTCGACTACTGGTACAGAACCGTTGCTCTCAATGCGTATGCATCATGGGCTCGTTCTCTTTGAGGAACATTTCAGCCGACCACCACAAGCTGCCACCCCTCGTAGGGTTCAAGGTTGTCCGACCAGGGCAATTCGTCGTGAACCGAATGCAAGCTGGTAATGGCGTTATCTTTGCTTCCAAGTTGATGGGATTGGTCAGCCCCGACTATGCGGTATTTGAACCGATAGGTAATGCCAATGTTGAATTTCTTGGAGAGCTATTCCGGAGTCGCAAAGTGCGATCGAAGTTCCGCGCCGAGTCGAAGGGACTCGGCACAGGTACATCGGGATTTTTACGTCTCTACAATGACAGGCTAGGTGCGATCCATGTAGCTCTCCCGCCTACTACCGAGCAAATTGAAATTTTGTTGGGACTTTCCGCCGATCTATCAGCGGTAAGCACAGCCATTTCCCGCCTCGAACGTGAAATCGAACTCCTCCGTGACTATCGCACTCGCCTCGTCGCAGACGTAGTGACCGGCAAGCTCGATGTCCGCGAAGCGGCGGCGCGGCTGCCCGAGGAATCACAGCGCGACCATATCTCTGACGGCACAGACCTCGACGAGGAGACCGACGAGATAGAAGACGAGGCCCTCGCCGAGTGACCAACGCCGATCTCATCGCCCTCGTCGACGGTTTGCGTGCCCAGCCCACCGAAACCGAGTGGCTGGAATTCAAGCGTAATCATGCGGAGGCCCAGGACATCGGCGAGTACCTATCGGCCCTCGCTAATGAGGCCTGCCTGCGCAGCCACCCGCGCGGCTACCTGGTGCTCGGCGTCGACGATGCTACGCACGAGGTGGTCGGCACACATGTCGACCTCTATGCGACCAAGGGGAAAGGTAACCAGGACCTGCTGCCGTGGCTGGGGGTGATGCTGCAACCCAACCCTGGCATCGACGTCGAAGTCGTCGATCACCCACAAGGCCGGGTCGTAGTTCTTTCCGTCGGCCCGGCCCGGGGCCAGCCGGTCAGCTTTTCGGGCAAGGCCTACTGCCGCGCTGGCGCAAGCAAGATGGAGCTTGCCAAACACCCCGAGAAAGAGCGCGCTCTGTGGATACAAGGCTCGGACTGGTCGGCCGAGGTCTGTGAGCGCGCGACGCTAGCCGACCTCGACCCCGAGGCTATCGCTCAGGCGCGGGCGCAGTTCTTCATCAAACACCCGGGGCAAGCCGGTGAACTGCCAGGCTGGGACGACCTCACTTTTCTGAACAAAGCTCGCCTTCTGCGCCAAGGCGCTGTGACGAACACCGCGCTACTGCTGCTCGGTCGCGGCGAAGCCACGGCGCTACTCACGCCGGCCGTGGCCAGGGTGTCTTGGATACTGAAGGACGCGGACAACCAAGAACTAGACTACGAGCACTTCGGGCCGCCGTTCCTGCTGGCCGGTGACCGGCTGATGAAGCGTCTGCGCAACCTGACGGTACGCGCGTTGCCGAGCGGCACGCTCTTTCCCCAGGAGCTCACGCAATACGACCCCTGGGTGTTGCGCGAGGCGCTGCATCACAACATCGCCCATCAGGACTACCGGCGGCACGGCCGCATCGCGGTGGTCGAGTTTCCCGACCGTGTGTTGCTGACGAACGTCGGGGACTTTCTTCCCGGTAGCGTGCGGACGGTCATCGAACAGGACGCACCGCAACTGCTCTACCGCAACCCGTTCCTAACGGATGCGATGGTCGAACTCAACCTCATCGACACCCAGGGCGGCGGCATCAAGCGCATGTTCGAGACCCAGCGGCGACGCTCGTTTCCGCTGCCGGACTACGACCTCGACACGGCGGGGCAGGTTAGCGTGAGTATCCCCGGGCGTA
Organism: Pseudomonadota bacterium; assembly: GCA_016719885.1. Taxonomy (NCBI): domain Bacteria; kingdom Pseudomonadati; phylum Pseudomonadota; species Pseudomonadota bacterium. The sequence goes on from JADJYF010000012.1 coordinate 72,197, forward strand.
TTCTCGATGAACGATACACGCGCCTGTTGATGGAGCAGCCGCAACTGACGCTCGCGCAGGTGATGCTGCTGGACCGGGTGCAGAAAGGTCAGCGGATAGAGCGGGAGGAGTTCGCGCGCCTGAAGGCGGCGGGCCTGGTAGAAGGTCGCTATCCGAGTGTCATGGTATCGGGCGCGATAGCGAAGGCGACCGGGGAAACGGCACGGCATATTCGCGAGCGAGGCTTCAACAAGCAATATTACGTCGAATTGATCCTCGCCCTGGTGCGCGAACATGGGCCGGTAGCCCGTACCGAGGTCGATGAGCTACTGATCCCGAAACTGCCTGACCGGCTCACCGAGCAACAGAAGCGCGCCAAGGTACACAACCTGCTGCAGGAGCTGCGGCGCCAGAAGCTGATTGCGAATGGGGGCTCGCGAGGGGAACCGCGGTGGGTGCTCGTGCAGCCCGCTGCCGATGAGGGACTGGTTTGAACCGGTGGAGTTTGTCAGTCTTGAGCCGGGCCCAGCTCTGGCGTGGCGCTTGAAAATGCCGCGAAATCAGTCCCGTAGGCCTTTGTTAATCCGAGCCGCCCGCAGGCGTTTTAACAAGGGGTTTAACAAAGGATTCAACAAAGGGGCGAGCAAGGCTAGGTCCGGCAAGCCGATCGACCGTGGCCCAGGTGAGGTGCGAATGAGTACGGACACCAGTGAAAAGGGCCTCGAAACCCTGATTGTGCGGCACATGACCGGCACTGACGGCCTCTCCGTCACGCCGAATCAAGTCGCCGAGCGTCCGCCACCCTATGGCGGCAGCGGCTACACCGCGGGCTGCGCCCAGGACTATGACCGCGCCTACGCGCTCGATGTGCCCCAGCTGTTCGCCTTTCTGCGCGCGACCCAGGCACCGGCTTTTGCCAAGCTGGCGATGCTTGATGCAAACGACGCGCGGGACATCAATCGGCTCAAGTTTCTTACGCGGCTGTCCGCCGAGGTCGGCAAGCGCGGCATCATCGATGTACTCCGCAAGGGCATCTCCCACGGGCCGTTGAGTTTCACGCTGTTCTACGGCACCGCTTCGGCAGGCAACGTCAAGGCCGAAGCCCTGCACGCCGAGAACCGCTTTCGATCACGCGGCAGCTCGCCTACAGCAAGGACGAATCGCGCCGTGCGCTGGATCTCGGCCTGTTTATCAATGGGCTCCCCATTGCCACCTTCGAACTCAAGAACAGTCTCACCAAGCAGACCGTCAAGGATGCCATCGAGCAATACAAACGCGACCGCGACCCACGCGAGCGACTGTTCGAATTCGGCCGCTGCGTGGTGCACTTCGCGGTGGAGGACAGCGATGTCGCGATGTGCACCCACCTGCAGGGTAAGGGCTCATGGTTCCTGCCCTTCAATAAAGGCCACCACGACGGCGCCGGCAACCCACCCAACGCCTTAGGTATCAAGACCGATTACCTATGGAAGGACGTGCTCACCCCCGCCGGGCTGACCGACGTCCTGGAGAACTATGCGCAAATCGTCGAAGAAGTCGACCCGCGCACCGGCAGAAAGAAGCGCAAGCAGGTGTGGCCGCGCTATCACCAACTGAGTCTCGTGCACCACGCGCTGGCCGATGCGCGCGCCACCGGTGCGGGTAAGCGCTATTTGCTCCAGCATTCAGCGGGCAGTGGCAAATCGAACTCCATTGCCTGGCTTGCCCATCAGTTGATTGGGCTAAGACGTGATAACCAGCCCATCTTCGACTCTGTCATCGTTATCACCGACCGGCGCCTGCTCGACCAACAGATCCAGACCACCATCAAACAGTTCATGCAGGTTGGTGCGACAGTGGGCCACGCCAAACACTCCGGCGATCTGCGGAACTTCATTCAAGCGGGGAAGAAGATCATCGTCTCGACCGTGCAGAAATTCCCGCACATCCTCGACGAGATTGCGCTTGAAGCGACCAAGACTTTTGCCATTGTCATCGACGAGGCCCACTCCAGCCAGGGCGGCAAGACGTCGGCAGCGATGAGCCAGGCGCTCGGCGCCACTTCGGACAATGACGATGACGGTCCCGACCCCGAGGACACGGTGAACGAAGCGCTGGAGAAGCGCATGGCGGCGCGCAAGTTGCTGAGTAATGCCAGCTACTTCGCGTTCACCGCCACGCCCAAGAATAAGACCCTGGAGATGTTCGGCGAGGCCTTGCCGCCCGATGCCGAAGGCAAGATCAAGCACAGGCCCTTTCATAGCTACACCATGAAGCAGGCCGTCGAAGAAGGCTTCATTCTTGACGTGCTGAAGAGCTATACGCCGATAAACAGTTACTACAAGCTCGTCAAAACCACCGAAGACGACCCGTTATTCGACACCAAACGCGCCAAGAAGAAGCTGCGCCGCTATGTGGAAAGCCACGAGCATGCCATCGGCCTCAAGGCCGAGATCATGATCGACCACTTCCATGAGCAGGTGTTGGCTGCGGCCAAGATCGGGGGCCAGGCGCGGGCAATGGTGGTGACCAGTGGCATCGAGCGGGCCATACAGTACTTCCACGCCTTCAAGACCTATCTCTTGGAGCGCAAGAGTTCGTATCAGGCGATCGTCGCGTTCTCTGGCGAACATGAATATGACGGAGCCAAGGTAAGCGAGGCCTCGCTGAATGGCTTTCCGAGCGGCGACATTTCCGAAAAGATCCAGAGCGACCCTTACCGCTTCCTGATCTGCGCAGACAAGTTCCAGACTGGCTACGACGAACCCCTGCTGCACACGATGTACGTGGACAAAGCGCTCTCAGGCATCAAGGCCGTGCAGACGCTTTCCCGCCTCAATCGCGCCCATCCAGGCAAGTACGACTGCTTCGTCCTCGATTTCCAGAACAACGCCGATGCGGTCACCTTCGCATTCCAGGACTACTACCGCACCACGCTACTGGCCGATGAGACAGACCCGAACAAGCTGCACGACTTGAGAGCGGCGCTGGACGATGCCCAGGTCTATGCCCCGGGTCAGGTTCAACAGCTCGTGGAGCTATTCCTGGCCGGTGCAGAGCGCGAACAGTTAGACCCGATACTTGACGCCTGCGAAGAGATCTACAGCCACGCTCTGGACGAAGACCAGCAGGTGGACTTCAAGAGTAAAGCCAAAGTCTTCTGCCGGACTTACGCCTTCCTCTCGTCAATAATTCCCTACGGCAACACCGAATGGGAAAAGCTTTCAATCTTTCTCGAACTCCTGACGCCCAAGCTGCCCGCGCCGAAAGACCAGGATCTTGCGAAGGGCATTCTTGATGCCATCGACATGGACAGCTACCGGCTCGAGAAACAGGCCGAGATGAAGATAGCGCTGTCGGACGAGGACGCGGAAATCGAGCCCGTGCCGACCGACGCGAGCGGCCGTAAGCCTGAGCCCGAGCTGGACCGCCTGAGCAATATCCTCAAGACATTCAACGAGCAGTTCGGCACCACCTTTGCCGATGCGGACCGCATATTCCGGCACATTCGCGATGACATCGCGCCGAAGGTTGCCGCTGACGCGGACTTTCAGAACGCCAAAATGAATACGCCACATACCGCCCGCATGGCTCACGACAAAGCGCTTGGTAAGGCCACCCAGGGTTCCATGAAGGATTTCACGCAGTTCTACAAGCAATTCACGGAAAACGAATCGTTCAAGCGCTTCGTCAGTGACATGGTGTACGGAATTACGAATCAGTGACCTGTGGTTATTGAGCTTGGATGGCTTGAAGTCTGACGCCACTTGGAAGCTCGTCGCCGAACTCACTGCCACCTGAGGCCCTATGACCACCACGCCACCAGTCAGCCCACCAATGAACTACGTCCTCGTCGATTTTGAGAACGTGCATCACATCGACTTGTGTCTCATCGGCGCCAAGACCGTGAGCCTGACCATCCTGGTCGGCGCCAAGCAGACCAAGCTAGATGCCGAGACGGTGGTGAAACTGTTTGAGCACGCGGCCTCGGTGCAACTGATACGCCTGTCGGCCAGCGACAAGAACGCCGTAGACTTTGCGCTGGCCTATTACCTCGGCCGAGAGGTGCTGGCGGACCCGGGCGCTTACTTCCACATCGTCTCCAAGGACAGCGGTTACGACCCGCTGATTGCGCATCTTCAGAGCCGCCATGTACGGGTGCGTCGCCACAACGACTTCACCACCCTGACTTTTGCGGCCCCACCCAAAGCGGCGCCCGCTGTGCCCAAGCCCGCCAAGCCCAAGTCGGCGGCCGCCGCGCCCAAGACCGCAGCGGCCGGGCCTCCCGACCCAATGAATCTCGTGCTGGACCGTCTGCGCAAGCACACCACCAATCGCCCGAAGAAGAAAAAGACGCTGCTCAGCCATCTAAAGGCCAACCTCGGCAAGGAGGCCAGCGATTTAGACGCCGCCCAACTCCTGGAGAAGCTCATCAAAGCCGGGCGCATCGAGATCGATGACAAAGAGGGCGTGACCTATCGTGTCTAAATGGAGCCCGACCGTTTTGGGCAGCGGCGCGGGCAACATGGCAACCTAGCTAGCCTAAGCGAGCGAGCCGGGGTTACTTTCGGGGACGGCACCCGCCGCTGGCACAAAGATCCAGCCACTGACTCGTCCGAGCTAATCCAGAATGTTCCGAAATATTCCTCCTCGAACAGCTCGCCCGGCCAGTTGAAACTGGCGCCACCCTACCGGGAGATTCTGGCCCCTTGGATGAGCCGAGTCCGAGCACACACATTTTTCAAACCGGACTCGAAATCCAATAAGTGACGGCGTATAAATATCCGCACACAACAGGTCTGTCCGGTACCTGTAACCGAGCGCTGCACTTCGGGAGAACTGGGCATAGCTGCAGCAACCGTGCTGGATGCGCGCGCGACGGAATAGCAATCCGTATAACCTAATCAAGCGCCCCTGGAAGGAGCGCAGGACCGACCGCAAAATGGTCGGGACGTTGGGGGTTCTCACATAACTGAGTCTGTACGAAGTACGTTTCTACGTTATGGCTCGGCATAGTTTCTTGCCGGTGCCGCCCTCAGCAAGGACCTCGCGGTCGCTGCTGATAGTTGATGCGAGCGATGCTCGCTTAATTTAACGCGCTACTTAAAACTAGCGCGTACTTGTTCGACGTATTGCGGCCTCGCCCCGCGAGAACCGCTTGTTCTACATTTGCGGCCGGCCTACGCCGTCACCGCACTGCGCTGCGGCGTTCGACTTCGGTCGGATGTCGGCAGCGCTTCCACCCTCGGAGCACTGTCGTGCTCCTGCGGCACGGGCGTGTGTGCGTGAATCGCGAGATTCACGCCACGCGACCTTGCCCGTTCCACCCAGTCGTCACGCCAGCTTCGCGCTGCGCAATGGCGACAGTTTTCACCTGCATCCGGACTCAGGCGCTTCACCGCGTCTAGGCGATCTGCCAAGGCCGTTGCCGTAGCGAAAGCTGCGCCAACGGTCCTGGAACGCTCGAATGCCGAGCGAGATTGCATGGGTCCGCGTCGTCACTGGCCAGCGTTCAGCTGCCAGTGACGACGCGTCGCAAGCCGCACCACGTTTGGGTTTGCGCCGTGTTTGCAGAAGTGATGACCACGCGTGACGACGTCTTGCGACTACTCGCGCCTTCTCTACCTTGCGCGCAATGCGCTGTTCGGTGCGCCCCCCTTAAGGGCGTCCTTGGGTTCGGGATGACAGAACCTCGATGCACTCGCTTCCAACAGGAACGGGCATCGAAGCCAAGAGCCGGTGCAGCGGCGGCAATGCGTTTAGGACTTCTGCACAAACCGGGATCGGTGTCCCGGGCTCAATCAAAACCGTCGCGCTTCGGCACGCCGGCTGAGCACTACCACTTACCGAATAGACCGCACCGAGAAATGGAACAGGAAAAGGAAGGCGACACATGGATCACAAACACACAACGGAAAAGTCGCGCAAGGCGCTGCCGGCATTCGCCGCGGAAGTCTTGCGGGTGGCGGCAACCGTTCGGCCGCGTGTGCAAATGAAGGATGAGGAATCGAACATGAAGAATCTGATTTATAGCTTGCGCCAGATCTGCCGGCACAATCGCGACGGCTCTTTTAAGACGCAGTCCGATCGCGAAAGGATGCTGATCTTGATCGGCAAACAGCTGGACGAGATGGGTTTTAAGCTGGACACCGCCGGCAGCTTGAAGACCAAGCATGTTGACGCCTTGGTCAAACGCTGGACCGAGGAGAAATTAGGCAGCGGCAGCATCAAGAACCGCATGAGCGCGCTTCGCTGGCTGGCCGCCAAGATCAATAAACAGAACATCGTCGCGCGCGGCAACGATACCTACGGCATCGCCGATAGGCGGCACGTCACCAATGAGGACAAGGGACGCACCTTGACTGAAGGGGACGTGGCGGCGGTAACCGATCCCTATACGCAGATATCACTGCGGCTGCAGGCCGAGTTCGGACTGCGGCGCGAGGAGAGCATCAAGTTCCAGCCGAGCTGGGCAGATCGGGGGGACCGCCTGGTGCTGAAGCCGTCTTGGACTAAGGGCGGACGGATGCGGGAGATCCCCATCCGCACCGAAGCACAGCGGGCGGTAGTCGATGACGCCAGGGCGCTGGCGGCGACGACACGCGAGGGCTCGTTGATTACGCGGGAGACCTATGTCGCGCAATTGCAGGTCTTCAAGCACCACTGCGACAAGGCCGGCATCCACCACGTGCATGGTCACCGGCATCGGTACGCCCAGCGCCGTTACTGGGAATTGACCGGCCGGGCCTGCCCTTCGGCCGGCGGGCCGAGTTCGCTCCGGCTGACCGGGGAGGCCAAGGCGCGGGACCGCGAGGCGCGACTCATCATCAGCGCCGAGCTTGGCCATGCGCGGGAGCAGGTGACCGCCGTGTACCTCGGTCGCTGACGCCGACCTCCGGTACGGACAGCGATGGAACTACTACCCCGATTTATCCGTGCCCGAGACGCCCACGGCTACTGCGGGATGTGCCGCGCTGTGTTCAATCAGGTGCTCAGGCCCTACCTGACCGAGATCCCCATCGGCACGCAGGGCCTGGCCTTTGATCGCCTTGAGATGGACGCAGCGCTGGAGCAGTATAAATCCCGCAACGGGCGTCCCGCGAAGCAAGGAGGATTGCTATGGGACGCAAAACCACGCCCGGCCTCTTCAGACGAAGAGGCACGTGGCATATCGACAAAGTCGTACACGGACGACGACTTCGAGAGAGCTGTGAAACAGGCGATATCGAGGAAGCCGAGCGCTACCTGAATCACCGGATCCAACAGATCCGGAATGCAGCGGTGTACGGCATACGGCCTCGGCGCACGTTTCGCGAAGCGGCGACGAAGTTCTTGTTGGAAGAGTACAAGCGGAGCTTGCATCGGGACGCCCAGGACTTGGCCCTGGTCGTCCCGTTCATAGGGAGTCTGGCTTTGGACCAGGTGCACATGGAAACGCTGAAACCCTTCATCGCCGCGCGGCGTAAAGCTGGGGTCAAGAGCGGCACGGTGAACCGGACGTTTGCCGTCGTGCGACGGGTCTTGAACCTGGCCAGCCGCCTGTGGCGGGACGAGAACGGCCTGTCCTGGTTGGAGACACCGCCCTTGATCCGTTTCGTGGATTGGAACGACAGGCGGCGGCCGTATCCGCTGTCCTGGGAAGAGCAGGATCTGTTGTTTCAGCAGATGCCCAAACATCTCGCCACACTGGCCCTGTTCAAGGTGAACACAGGCTTGCGCGAACAAGAGGTGTGCGGGCTGCGCTGGCAACAGGAGCAGGTGCTGCCGAGCCTTGGCACCAGCGTGTTCGTGATCCCCGAGAGCGAAGTCAAAAACAAGGAAGACCGTCTGGTGGTCTTGAACAGCATTGCGACCTCGGTCATCGAGGCGCAGCGCGGCTTGCATCCGGTGTGGGTGTTCCCGCACCGGGGTAAGCGCATCACCAAGATCTATAACAGCGCATGGAAGCACGCGCGGGATAAAGCGGCCGCGAAGTTCGAAGAGACGTTTGAAGTCGAGTGCCCGTATGGCTTTGCCAATATCCGGGTGCACGATCTCAAACACACCTTCGGACGTCGTCTGCGAGCAGCGGGTGTGCCGCTCGAAACACGCAAGGCGCTACTCGGCCATAAGAACGGTGACATCACGACGCACTACTCGGCGGTCGAGATCACTGAGTTGCTCGAAGCCGCTGAAAGAGTGTGCTTGAGGACGGTCAACGGCCACGGTTTGGTGTTGATTCGTGGAGGTTTTTCACCGAAATCCCCACAAATCTCCCAACGCAGGCCAGTGCTCGTGCTGGAGGGAGAACGTAACTAGATGAAAACATTGGTGGCTATGGGTGGATTTGAACCACCGACCTCAGCATTATGAGTGCCGCGCTCTAACCAACTGAGCTACATAGCCGGAGAATCGCCGAAGGCGCCGCGAGAAGCGGCGCCGGGTTCGGGGGCGGGAATGATCGGGGCTGGCCCCGGGCCTGTCAAGGTTAGGGGCGGCTCTTACACATCTTCTACAATGCGGGCCCCTCAAGAATCCGGGTTCGTCATGCAGCACGCCTCCCTGCCGGCCAATGGCCTGGTCGTCAATCACGCCACCGTCGTTCCCGGAGTGGATTGACTACAACGGCCACATGAACGTGGCCTATTACATCAAGGCTTTCGAGATCGGTATCGACGCCTACAAGGCGGTGGTCGGCATGACCCTGGACTACATCGAAAGCGCCGGGCGCTCGACCGTGGCGCTGGAATCCCATGTCACCTACCAGGCCGAGGCGCACTTGGGCGAGGACTTGGCGATAGAGACCCGTATCCTCGCCTGTGACGGCAAGCGTGCCCACGTCTACCAGGAGATGTATCGCGACACGACCCTGCTCGCGACCCAGGAAGTGCTCGCCATCAGCTTCGATACCAATGCGCGGCGCACCGGCCCCTTCGAGCCGGCCATCGCGGCGAATTACCAGCGCCTGGTCGAGGCAGCGGCGGGCGTGCCGCGGCCGTCGTGGGTGGGGCGGGCGATTTCCATCACGGCGCGCAAGCCGGGGTTGAGGGCGAACCCAACTCTACCGTCAGGTGTGCGAGGGATTGGCCCCAACCAAAACCCCCGTCAGCGGCCCCCGCCACTGCGGCTTGCGCTTCTCGGCAAACGCGCGCGGGCCTTCCTGGGCATCTTCACTGGCATAGAGCGATTTGATGCTGGCGTAGTCGGCGCTGGCGGCGAGTTCGAGGCTGGCTTCGGCGAGGCCGCGCTGGACGACGTCGAGGCTGGCGCGAATCGAGAGCGGCGCGCATTCGAGAATTTGCTGCGCCCAGCGGCGTGCACAATCGAGCAGCGCCGGCCCTGGCACCACTTCGTTGACGAAGCCCAGTCGCAGCGCTTCGTCGGCCATCACGCGCCGGCCCGTCAGGATCATGCCGAGCGCCGGCTTCAAACCTATCTGGCGCGGCAGGCGGTGCAATCCACCGGCGGTGGCGGCGAGCCCCACGCGCGCTTCGGGCAATCCGAAATAGGCATGCTCGGCGGCGATGATGAGATCGCAGGCCAGTGCAATCTCGAAGCCGCCGCCCATGGCGAGGCCGTTGACGGCGGCGATCACCGGTTTGCTGCGCTGGTAGTTGGCGGTGAGGCCCGCGAAGCCGAGTTCCGGCACGCGGCGCGCGCCGCCTTCAGCGAGATAGCGCAGGTCGTTGCCGGCGCAGAACGCGCGCTCGCCCTCGCCGGTCAGGATCGCGACACGGGCGTCCGCGTCGGCGGCGAACGCGGCAAAGATGTCGGCGAGTTCGAAGTTGGCGGGCGGATGCAGGGCGTTCATGCGCTCGGGGCGACGCATGGTCACGAGCCAGATGCCATCGGCGACGTCGACGCTTGAGAATTCTGGCACCCGCGCAACTCCCCGATGGCCGAAAGCGCCATCATAGGCGGCGCGCGGTGCGCGCATAAAGCCGCGCCGGCAAGAAGCCGGCGCGTTTACTGCTTACGGATGAGGCGCGCGCTCAGCGCACACCGAACACGACGATGGTCTTGCCGCTGACGCTGATGAGGTGCTGCTCTTCGAGATTCTTCAGCACGCGGCCGACCATCTCGCGCGAACAGCCGACGATGCGGCCGAGTTCCTGGCGGGTCACGCGGATCTGCATGCCGTCGGGATGGGTCATGGCGTCGGGCTCCTTGCACAAGTCCAGCAGCGAGCGCGCGACGCGACCGGAGACATCCATGAACGCGAGATCGCCTATCTTGCGGTTCATCTTGCGCAGCCGCGTGGCGAGCTGCGAGGAAATGGCGAACAACAGGTCGGGGAACAGCGTCGACATGCTCTTCAGCCGTTCATAGCTGATCTGGGCAATCTCGCAGGCATTTTTCGCGCGCACCAGCGCGCTGCGATTGACGTGTTCGTTGAACAGACCGATTTCGCCGAAGAAATCGCCGGCATTGAGGTAGGCCAGCACCAGCTCGCGACCCTCCTCGTCCTCGAGCATGACAGTCACGGACCCACGCACGATGTAGAACAAATCGTGGGACGGATCGCCTTGCCGAATGATGGTGCTCTTCGCCGGGAACTGCCGCCTGTGGCAATGCTCGAGGAAGCGCAGAATCAATTCGTCGGCCTTGCCCTTGACAGGTTGCACGACGCTCATGAAATACCCCGCTGACTTAAGGTCCGCAGACAATGGTCCGCACGACTTGTGAACAAGTATCGTCCATAGTGTGCGATTCTGAATGTTATGGACTTAAGATACTCATTTATTGAGCTTAAAAGCCATCCCGCCGTTGTCATACCGGGCATTTATCACACTACCCGTGGGCCAACGGCACACTCAGCACCGAGGTTTTTGAATCATGAATTCGACGATCAAGTGGGTCGACGACGCGATGTTCGTCGGCGTCACCGGCAGTGGTCACGCGGTGGTGGTCGACGGCCCGCCGGAAGCCGGCGGTCGCAACCTCGGGCCGCGGCCGATGGAGCTGTTGTTGACCGGCCTCGGCTCCTGCACCGCCTTCGACGTGGTCGACATTCTCAAGAAAGGTCGCCAGCCCATCGCGGGCTGCGAAGTCGAATTGCAGGCCGAGCGCGCCGACCAGGTGCCCAAGGTATTCACCCGCATCCACATCCACTTCAAAGTCAGTGGCGCCGGTCTCAAGGCCGCGGCGGTCGAGCGCGCGGTGAACCTGTCGGCGGAAAAATACTGCTCCGCCACCATCATGCTAAGGCAGACGGTCGCCATCACCCACGACTTCGAGATAGTGGACTTGTCCCTCCCGGCGGGGTGAGTCGGCGGGCGCGGAGGCCATCGCCCGCGCCACCATGCGTTCGGCATTGTCGCCCTTGTGCCAGGCGGTGACGCCGCAGGCGATGGCGCCGCTGCCCGGCGCGGTCAACAGCGCGGCGAGCTTGTCGCGCAGGCCCTGGGCGGCGTCGAGGGCGGTTTCGGGCAACACCACCAGCAGGGTGTCGTCGCTCCACTGGCCGAGCAGGTCCACCCAGCGCAGTTGCTCCTTCAGCAGGCGCGCCACGCCGGCCGCGCGTGCCTCGGCGTCCGGCCCCGCGCAATGCACGGCGATGCAGGTCAGTTCGTTCTGGTAACGGCGGCTGCGCGAGATCTCGCTGTCCAGGCGATGTTGAATGGCGGCGCGCGCCAGCACGCCACTGGCCGCCACCGCGCCCGGCACGCCACCGGCGAGCGTACTCAGGAACCACACCAACGCGTGGCCGCGGTCCAGCAGCAGCAGCACCGCGCCGACGCCGCCGGCATGTTCGTAGCGCTGCGTGATGCCGAGCATGGCGCCGTCGATGCGGACTTCCATGGGCTCGCTGCTCGCTTCGGGCGGCGCATAGGGCAGGTCGAGATCGGCGATGGCGCGACCCAGCAGTTCCTCGGCCGGCTTTTTCAGCAGCGTCGAGGTGTAGGCGTTCACCCAGTTCACGTGGCCGTGCTTGTCCACCAGCACCACGCCGATGGCGAGGGATTCAAGGACCGAGCGGGCGTGTTCGGGGTGGATGTCTACCATGAAAAGTCCTGTGTGCATGAGCCACGGCGCGACGCAGCGCAGCCATTCTTAGCGGCCCGCGCCGCTTGCGGCTTTACGCGGCGACGCCGAGCAGGGACAGGAACGCTTCGTCCAGTGTAGACGTGCCTTGGGCGTGAAGCAGGTCGGCCGGTGTGCCGACGTAGACCAGCCGCCCGCCGTCCAGCACCGCGATGCGATCGCACAGCGCTTCGACGTCGGCCAGCAGGTGGGTGCTGAAGAACAGCGTTGTGCCCGTCGCCTGCTGGGCCGCGAGGCAGCGCTTGAAGCGCGCGCGGGCGCGCGGGTCGAGACCGCTCATGGGTTCGTCCAGCACCAGCAGCGGCCGGCGCGCGAGCACGCAGGCGATGAGCCCGAGCTTCTGCGCCATGCCCTTGGAGTAATGGCGCGCCGGTCGCGCCAACGCGGCGGGGTCGAGATCGAGTGCGAGCGCCTGCTCACGGGCTTGGGCGAGGTCGAAGGTCAGGCCGTGCAGGGCCAGGAGATAGCGCAGCAATTCCAGGCCGGTGGCGAAACCCGGCGGGCTGAATCGCTCGGCGAGATAGGACAGGTGCTGGCGAGCGTCGGCCTGGCTGGCCGGCGTGCCGAATACTTCGATACTGCCTTGGTCGGGGCGCGCGAGGTCGAGCAGCGCGCGCAGCAAGGTGGTCTTGCCGGCACCGTTCACGCCGACCAGGCCAAGCGCTTCGCCGCGCGCAATCTCGAGATTGATGTCGGCCAGCACCACGCGCTGGCCGAAAGACTTGCCGACCCCGCGAAAGGCCAGTGCCGGCGCGGCGGTGTCGGCCATGGCGCCGTGCCTAGTAGAGATAGACGGCGTTGCAGTTCTGCTCGTTCTTGGCGATGTCCCAGATGTCCGGCGTCGGCGAGGTGTCGACGCAGGCCGCCTTGGACTGCGACACGCTATCGAACTTGCCACCGGAGGTGAGGGCCTGGCGCACCACGCCGCTCTGGGGCAGGCCATCGTCTATCTTGCGATCGAGTTCGGCCACCACGTTGACCGGGATGCCGGTACCGAGCACCAGGTTGAGTTTCTCGCTCGGCGTACTGCTGCTGTCGTAGTAATCGTTGGAACTGTAGAGCATCAGGAAGCCGTTGAAGGCGTTGCGCGGCGCCAGGTTGACGTCGTCCTGGTCGGGCTTGGAACTACCGCCGGTGTAATTGCCCTGGATGAAGCCCGATTTCGACAAGTGCTCCCACAGCGCGAGGCCCTCGTCCCAGGCATTGCTGCTGTCGAGGCGGCCGCTCGAGTCACCGCCGGTGGTCACGCCGGGAATGGATTTGACCGCGCTGCTCTGCGACCAGTCGCCCGGCACCTGGCGATAGCGATCGATGAAACCGTAATAGGCCGCCTGCACGCCGCTGTTCTGGTCGGCGATGTTGCGCACGCGGGCGCTGGTGATGAGTTCCTGGCCCTTGAGGATGCCTCCGAGCAAGAGGCCGATGATGACCAGCACGATGGCCATTTCGACCAAGGTGAAACCCTGCTGGCGACGGATATTGGGCATGTCTTCGCTCCCGGGCGAGATTCTTCTGCCCTTCGCAGTGCACGCAGCGTGCCAGGGATGTAAGTGACTGATGTCAGGCGGTGGCGCCCGGAATCCAGGCCGAAACCACCACGCATGTGACGAGATCTCGACACCTGCCTGACGAGATCTCGTTCACCGCGTCAATTTTCACCGCGCTGGCGGCGCCGCCTGGCCCGCGCCGCGGCGTTCCAGCTCAGCCAAGCGCTCACCGAGGAAATAGCGCTCGTGGCTGTCGACTATCTTGCCGCTCGCGAGCAGGCCGCCGAGCAGCACCTTGGCGCTTTCCAGTTCGCCCATGTCTTCCAGCACGAAGATGCGCATCTGCCGCGCCCAGTCCGGAATCGCCGCAGCGGGATCGGCGGCGGCCAGCGCCTCGGCCAGCTGCAAAGCCAGCGCCGGATCTTTCAGGCGGTGCTTGGCGAGATACACGCCGTGGGCAAGCCACGGCCAGCGCCGCGCGGGATCGGCGCTGAAGCTGCTTGCGATGAAGGCCAGCATGCGCCGCTGGCGCGGAGCGTCGTCGACTTCACCGTACAGGCGCGCCGCCGCCAGCAAGGGATATTGAAACGTGGGATCCAATTCCAGCATGCGCGCCAGCCACGCTTCGATGGCGGCGTAGTCGAGACCGCGGAACGGCAGGCTCACGCCGGGTTGGTAATCATAGGCCTGCAGCCACAGCATCATGAGGCGCGCGGCCAGCGCCGGCTGGTCGAGGGACACGACGCGCAGCACCGCCGCCGAGGGCGGTGACGGCAGGGCGCTGACGCTGACCCGCGGCGCCTGTCGCAGGCTGGCGAACGTGAGCTGCGCGGCCAGCGCCGCCAGCAGCACGGCCAGCACGCGCCATGGCACGCGGGCGATGGTCTTGATGCGCATGTCTCAGAGCTCGCGACGCGTGAAATCGAACAAGCCGACCGCCGCCAGCAGCAGCACGTAGATGGCGGTCTGCGCGGCGATGGTCGGCAGTGCGCCGAACGCCGCGTCACCGCCGGCCAGCCACGCGCTGCGGGTGTACTCGTCGAGCCTCGGCAGCAGCAGCGCGAGCGCGTCGACCAGCTGCGCGATGAAGATGCTGGAGGTGGCGCCCGCTTCGACGGTCGGCCCGCGACTCATGAGCACGATGGCGCCCATCATGCGCGAGAGCAGGTAGAACGCGCCGACCGCCAGCACCGCGCCGGTGAGTTGCGTCAAGGCCACGGCCGCGCTGAGACTCGCCGCCGCCACCAAGCCGAGTTCCGCCGCCAGCGACGCGCCCCAGGCCAGCGCCGCCGCCGGCGTGCTGGTCAGCGCCAACGGCGCGGCCGCGAGCAGGCCCATCAGCGCCACCGCCAGCGCGTAGCCGAGAAGGCGGCCGCAGAACCAGGCGCCGCGCGACAGCGGCCGAGACAGGCTGAGATCGATGGCGCGATCGGTGAGCTCGCGCATCACGCTGCTGGTCACGAACAAGACGGTGAGCGCCACCAGCGCGAGGCGCGTGAAGGCCGCGTAGATCTCGATGCGATAGGACTGGCTGTCGGTGAGGGCGAGGCCCGCCGCGCCTTCGGCCAGCGCGAGCGCGCCGACCACCACGGCCAGCGCGGTCCATGGCAAACGCGTACGCGCCGCTTCCAGCAGCGTGTAGCGAGCCACCACTCCAAGCCCTCTCAAACTCATGCCGTCCCGCGCGCAGCCGCGATTTACCGTCCTTTACTATACCGCTAGCATGCCCGGAAGCAGGCTCGCAGCGGGCCTTGAACGACATGCCACACGCGACGCGTTGAGGGAGAGCGTATTTGAGCCAGCCGCCTCGGCAAGCCGCCGTCACGTCCTCGCTCGCGCCCGACGCCACCGACCACGGCGGCGACGCGCATCGCCACCCGTTTCTCGATCGACGTCACGAACACTGGCTGCTTGCGTCCATGCTGCTGGTGCTGCATACCGCGCTCGACAGCGGCATCGACACCCAATTGGCCAGCGCGCTGATGGTCACGCATCTCGGCCTGTTCTTCCTGTGGCAACCGATCTGGCAGCGTGAGCAACGGGTCGACCTGCCGGCGCTGGCGGTGACGCTGATGCTGGTGGGTGCGATGCTGTGGCTGACTTGGTGGACGGTATTCGCGTGGCTGGTGCTCCTGATCGGCATCCTCGCCGGCCGCTCGTTCTCGACGCGCCGCGAACGCTATGTCTACATGCTGTCGCTGGCGATGCTGGTCAGCGAGCTTCTGATCAACTGCACCGCGCAGCTGTTCCTGGCCAAGCCGCTGGCGCCCGGCATTACCCAGAGCTTTCGCCTCGGCCTGTATCTCGCGCCCGCGGTGCTGTACGCCATGCCGCCCATCATCGCGCCACCGCGCGATCCGTTCCCGGTCGATTTCTTTCGCGGTATCACCTTCGCGCTGTTGACCGCGCTGCTGGCGGTGTTCAGCGTGGCCATGACGCTGCGCTTGGGGCTCGAGTACCCGCTGGCCTTGATCGCGACACTCATGGCGCTCGGCGTGTTCCTGTTCTTCCTGTCGTGGATCACGACGCCCGGCGCCGGCAGCATCGGCCTGCTGGCGGTGTGGGAGAAATCCGTGCTCAACATCGGCACGCGTTTCGAATCGTGGCTGGCCAATGTCTCCAACCTCGCCAGCCAACGGCCCGAGGCCGATGATTTCCTCGACGACGCGGTGGCGGCGCTGGTCGACATTCCGTGGATAGCCGGCGCGGCGTGGGTGAGCAGCGGCAGCCACGGCATGCACGGCCATTCGTCGCCCCATGCGCTGGCGCTCGAGACCGAGGCGCTGTCGGTGACGCTCTATACCGAGCGCAGCGTGAGCTCGGCGCTGCTCATCCACTGCCGGCTGCTGGTGCAGGTGCTCGGGCATTTCTACGTCGCCAAGCAGCGCGAGCGCGAGCAGGCCGGCGCCGCGCACCTGCGCGCGGTGCATGAAACCGGCGCGCGCGTGACCCATGACATCAAGAACCTGTTGCAGTCGCTCAACACGCTGGCCGCGGCGCTGCAGAGCGCCAGCGACGCGCACCAGGAACAGCGTGGCTTCGAATTGCTCAAGCGGCGCCTGCCGGACATCGCCCAGCGCTTGAAAGTGGCGCTGGAAAAACTGCAGCGGCCGCAAAGCGCGACGACCACGCTGGTGCCCGCCGCGCGCTGGTGGCGCGAGCTCGGCGAGCGTCTCGGCGACGACGACATCGCGCTCGAGGCCCGCATCGACGATGGCGAGCAGCCGCTGCCGGGCGAGTGCCTGGACAGCATCGTCGACAACCTGGTCGACAATGCGCGGCACAAGCTCGCCGCCGGCCAGGCCGGCAGGCTGGTGCTGAAACTGGTGGTCGAGAACGGCACGCTCAGGCTCGAAGTGCGCGACGACGGCCAGGCCATCGACGAGCACATCGCGCGCCAGCTGTTCCAGCGGCCGGTGCCTTCACGCACCGGGCTCGGCATCGGCCTCTACCAGGCCGCCGAGCTCGCGCGCCGCCATGGCTGTGGCCTGCGCCTGGCCGCCAATGTCGACGGCGAGGTGTGTTTCGAATTGACCTGCGCGCGGAGCGCGGCCGCTACGGCAGCTGTCCCGCCGACACCATGCGGCTGACCAAGAGGGAACGCGAGACGGGCAGCACCAGGTCGTCGAACTCGCACAGCGGCGTGTTCTCGCCGGCGTCGTCGGCACAACCGCTCTGCGACTGCGTGTAGGCGCGCGACATGAAATTGGCATTGCCATCGGCGTTTTCCGCTTCGTCGTCGTTGTCGGCCGGCACCGCGCCGCGCGGCACGTTGTCGAGCGCCGTGGCGCCATAGCCGTTGCGGCCGTGGGAGACGATCACGGCGGCGACGTTGTCCGCAGTGGCGGCGTTGAACAGGAACTTGCCTTCGGTGGTGCCGGCGGTGGCGACGTTGTCACCGCGGGTGGCGATGGTGATATTGCCCTGCGAACACAAGTCGAATTCCTGCACGGTGTTGCCATCGCAGGCGCTGTTCTGCGCGGGAAAGGTGAACTGCCTTTCACGCACGCGGTACGCGAGGTGATTGCCCCAGGCATCGCCTCCCTCCACGCCGAGTTCGGCCCACGGCAGGAAGCCGCTCTGGTCGTCACACGCACCGCCGCCGGCGAGCGTGAATTGCGGGTCCGACATGCCGTCGCCATCGGTGTCCGGACAGGGCAGGCGTCGATGGGTGAGCGCGTAGCCGTACAAGGCTTCGGCGGCGCGCGCCATGGTGTCGAGCGTGCTGCGGCGGTCGCGCGCTTCGAGCTGGATCTGCACCGGACCAATGAGGCCGGCCGTCAGCATGCCGACGATGAAAATGACGATCGCCATTTCCAGCAGCGTGAAGCCACGCTGCCGCTGAAAGGGCGCGCACGCCTCAGGGCGCCAACGGCAGGACTTGATCATTGAAGGTGCTCGACGCGTCGCGACGCTCGTAGGTGTTGCCATCGATTTTATTCACGCCTTCGAGATAATCCTTGAGATCGGCCGACGGCCGGACCTGCGCGGGCGTGGCCGGCGACGCCACTGCCGGCAGCGGCGGGCCGGCGGTCACGACCACGCCGCGCACATCGTTGACGGTGCTGGAGGTGGTTTCGCCGGCGCGGGTCACGGTCAGGCGCAGGCAGTTGCCCGCCGCCTGGCAGCTCGGACCGCTGTAACCCGGCGCCTCGCTGGCGGCGTAACGCACCAGCACGGTGTTCAACCATTGGTCGGTGAACAGCCAGGGCGGCAGGGCGCCGGGCGAAAGGTGACGGTCGACGACCGGCGTCGCGGTCCACAGTTCGAGATCGAAAGGCACGCCGGTCAACACCAGCAGATTGCCGCCGACGAAATTCGTGAACTCGAGTCTGCCCGCGCCCAACAGCGTGCTGCCTTCGTAGTCGGCCACCGTCACGCGGCCGAGCGTGCCGGCCGGCCAGCTGCCGAGAGCGCGCACTTCGACGCTGCGGCGCGCGCCGGCGCCGGGCGGCAGTACGCGCGTGTTGCCGCCCAAGTCGAGCTGCCACACGCGACGCAGGCTGCGCCCCGGCACGCTGTAGGCATATTGCGTGGTGCAGCTCAGGTTCAAGGCATAGGCGGCGTTCTTGTCGCGGCCGAGCACGCAGCGGCCCTGGGCCCAGGGCGGCGCCGCGGTGCCGAGCAAGGGCGCGGGAAAGGTCACGGGGGTCGGCGTGGGCGGGCCGCTCACCGGCTTGTCGTTGATCATCTGCGTGCAGAAATTGTGGCGCAGGCAGGTCTCGGACGGCGGTTCGCTGCCGGTGAACTGCACGCTGCCGGTGCCGTCCAGCGACCACAGCGCGGAAAACGACGCGTCGAAATCCTTGTTCAACTGCATCAGCGGCAGGCGCGCCAGGGCCGAGCGCCCCTCGCCGACCACCGCCACGTTGAAGCCCGAGGTGCGCGGTGCGAGCCACGGCATGGCGTTGTCGCAGGCGGGATCGGTCGGTGCGCATTCAGGGTCGGCGCCACTCACCGCGTCGTCGTCGCCGTCGGGGTCGTTGTAGTAATTGCCGAGCGCGAGACCGACTTCGCGAGCGACGACCTTGGCGACTTCGGCCATCAGTTCGCCACGCGTGATCACCATCACTGTATCGTTGTTGGCGGCGCTCGCGAGACGCGTGTAGCGGTTGTCGCCGAGCGTCGCGTTGTCACCCTCCAGCCACGCGCCGGCGGTGTAGGCGTTGGCGCTGCCACGCGCCTGGCCGCTCAGCGCCGCGCCGGGCGCGATGATCACGGCCGCCACGTCGTCGATGTCATCGACACTGAAGGCACCGGCCGCGTCGCTGTTGACGGGCGTGGTGACCATGCTGCGAAAATTTTCCGACACCGCGTACCACAGCGGTGCGCCGCTGCCGTCGGCGAGCGTCGTCAGGCCCAGCGTGCGGTAGGGCAAGAGACCGGTTTCGCGATCGCTGGCGGCACGGCAATCACCGGTGCTTTCCGCGACGCCCTGATCACTGCCGCCGAGCAGGTCGGGACACGGCAGTCGCCCCGGCCCCTTGTCCGGCGTGTGCACGCCATCGGCATAGCCGACCGCGTAGCCAATCAGTGCGCGCCGCGCCTGTCCCAAGGCCTCGGCCGTGACGAGGCGCTGCGCGGTCTCGCGCGAGGCGCGATTGTTCAAGGCCGACAGCATCACGAAGGCCGACGCCGTCACCACCAGCATCAGCAGCATGATCAGGGCCACGCCCCGCTGGCGACCAGGCGTACGCCTCACCGCCTGCGTCCGGCAGGCCTCAAGGCGGCGCGGCTGGCCGTTGCTGGTAGGCATCGGATACGCGGCGCGAACCGGGATCGAAGGACTGGCCCGGTTTCAGCGTGACCTGTGTGCCGTCACGCCCGAGCGGCACTTTCACGCGCTGCGCATCGCGCCCCGGCGGCGTGAGCCTGGCGGGCGCGGCGTCGCGGCCATTGACCCACACCGTGGCGGCGCCGGCCGAGCGCGCGATGTAACCGTTGACCGTGACCGGCTCGAGCGGCGGTTCGAGCGTCACCGCGCGCTCTTCGACGGGTGTTTCCTGCATGGCCTCGGCCTGCGCCGCGCGCACTTCGGCGCTGCCGTGGCGAGCGGCGTCGATGGCCGCGCGGTCGGCGGGTGTCAGGAACAGGCGCCCGAGCTCCGCGGCCTGCGCCATGCCCTGCATCGCCAGCCACAAGAGCCCGCAGACAAGTGCGCGCGTCACAGCGACAGGCCCCGCTCGCCGCCGAGATTGATGGTCCACCAGTCGAGGGTGCAATCGGCCTGCAGGTTGGCGGCGCCGGCGCTCAAGTCGAGTTCCACGCCGCTGCGCTTCAGGACGCATTTGCGCACCGCGTATTGACCGAGCGCATTGCTGTCCAGGGCCTGGAACAGGCGCAGCAAATCACCTTCGTGCAGCAGCGCCAGGTTGAGAGTCATGGTGCTGGCATAGAGACGGTAGTCACCGAGCTCGAGGCGGAAGTCGGGTTTTGCTTCGTGCTGCGCGTCGAGCTTGTAGGCGACCTGCTGCAAACCGATGTCGTCGCTGGCGCGACGCAAAGCCTCCAGCCATGACAAGCGTCGCTCGCGGCCCAACAGGCCGTGCTCGTACAGGCGTCGGAACTCGGGAAAGAACTCGGCGATGATGCGTTCCTCGTCGTCGACCGCGAGATACTTCCGACTCGCCTCGCGAAACTCGGCGTGATGCGCCTGGTATTCGCGCTCCATGTTCTGGCGAAAGTAATAGCTGGCGGTGACCATCGCCGCCGACGCGGCGAGCGCCAGCACGAACACCACCAGCGTGCCGCGCAGGATGGTCCAGTCAGCCCGGCTGGCCATCGCGCACCTCCAACACCAGTTTGATTCTGAAGGCCGGCACCACCGGTTCGCCGGCGCTGCTGGCGGTGCCGCTGACGCTGGCCTCCGGCCGCGTGTCGAGCGGATATTGCAGCACCGTCACGCCATGCACCTTGTCCTGCGCCTTGAGTTCATCGGCGAGGCTGTCGACCACCGCGATGGCCTTGCGAAAGTCACCGTCGAAGGCTTCGAGGTGTGCGCTGAGTTCCGCCACCTGGTAATAGTGCCCGTCGCTCGCCGCCAGCGGCTCGCGCTCGGCGCGATGCGCGTCGGTGACCGTCACCTCGGCTTGCGGATCGGCCGCCGCCGTCCATGCCAGTTCGTCGAGCGTGACCATCGGGCTGCGTTCCAGCACGCCGCCCAGCGTGCCGAGCAGCTGCGCGACATCGGGCTTGTACTGGCGCAGCGTCGCCACCGCGTCGACCGCGGTCTTGATCTGCTCGGGCTCGACCGGCGTCGGCGGCAGCTTGGCGCGCGCCAGTTCGTAGCGCTGCCCGTAGAAGCGCGCCTTCTGCGTCGCGTCTAGGGCCTGCTGCTTGAAATTCACGCCTTCGATGAAATTGATACCGCTCCAGCCGCCGCTGCCGAGCACCATCAGGAGGCTGGCGGTGGCCAGCGCCAGGCGCAGACGGTGCAGCGTGTAGTACTGCGTTTCTTCCGGCCGCGCGTAGTGGTTGGCGGGCACTTCGCTGGCCAGCAGGCGTGCGAAGATGACGTCGCTGAAGTGCGAGCCGCCACCTTCGCGCAAACCCACGCGCGCCACCACCTGGTCGACATCGAGCAGCACGAACTTCTCGTTGTCGCTGTCGTGGCAGTGCTGCTCGAGTTCGGTCAGCAGCTGGCCGTGAGAGAGGATGTAGATGCTGAGCGGACTGTCGCGCGAGATCAGCGCCAGCGAATTGAGATAGCGCCTGAGCTTCTCAACTTCGCCGAGCAGGTGATCGGCGAACGGCACCGAACCCAGGCGCGGCATGTGGGCGAGGCGGCTGATCTTCAATTGCCCGTCGCGGAAGAAGGTCTGGCGCAGGCCGCTGGCCTTCTGCAGGCTGATCAAGAGCACGTTGGAACCGACCGCGCCGATGCGTTTCAAGAGGCGCTCGCTCAATATCGGCAGGGAGTAGATGCCGGCCACCGGCACCTTGTGCGCGCTGAGCGGCGCCAGCCATGCACTCAATATCTCGGGGCGGGTGATGGCTGTCAGCAACACGCGGTCATCCTTGCGCCCCTCGCCCTCGCGGCCTTGGCCGAGCGCATGGTGATAGGGCGTGCCGCGAAACAGGCGCGCGTACTTGCGCGCCAGCACCGCGCGACGATCGACGGCGCCGACATGGGGAATGGTGTCCTGGCGGTATTCCTCTTCGACCACGTCGACCAGCACGCACAGCGGCGCCTGGCCGATCTCCTTCAAGCAGCGGTCGAACAAGGCGTAGCCATGGTCATCGGCGGCGAAGATATAGGCCTGCGCCAGGCGCGCGCCATCGAACAGGTACAGAATCGCCCGATCGCCACTGACCAGGAGCACCCGCGGTGGCGGGCTGCTAAAAATTGATCTTAGTGAACGAATCATAGATGGGCCCCAGGATGGCCGCGATTATCCAGAACAGCACGGCGCCCAGCGCGATGGTGATGATGGGCATGATCATCGCCTGCAGACGCTGCACCGACTCGGCGACGTCACGCGTGTAGAAATAGCTGACGTTGTCGAGCGCGTTCTCTAGCGCGCCGGTGTTTTCACCGACCCTGAGCATGCGGATGACCAGCGGCGGGAACAGGCCGGTGGCGGCAAAACTGCGACTGATGCCGCCGCCGTCGGCAATCATGCGCCCGGCCTCGCGCATGGCATTGGCCACCGCGCGGTTGCCCGCCACGTTCTCGGTGGTGCGCACGCATTCCAGCACCGTGATGCCGGATGAGTACATGATGGAGAACACGTTGCATACGCGCGTGACGATGAGCTTCTTCAACACCGGGCCGATGAGCGGCAGGTTCAGACACAGGTCGTCGAACCATTCGGCGAAACGCGGGTTGGTCTTGAACGCCAGCACGCCACCAAGTGTGCCGGCCAGCGGCAGGAACAGCACCAGGTACCAGTACTCGGTGAAGAATTTCGAGGTGGCGATGAGCGCACGGGTCTGCAGCGGCAGGGCCTGGCCCATGGTGGCGAGGAAGCTCACCAGCTTCGGCACCACGAACATCATGAGAAAGAACAGCGCGAGGAAGATGAACACCGTGACGATGGCGGGATAGGTCAGGATCTGCTTGGTGTAGGCCGCCTGCTCATCCTGCCATTTCAGGTTTTCGATGATCTTGGCCAGCACGCGCGTCAACTGGCCGCTTTCCTCGCCGGCGCGGATGAGGCTGACGAACACCGGCGAGAACACGAACGGGAAATCAGCCATCGCCTGCGACAGGTTCTTGCCGCCCTCGATGCCTTCGATCATGGCCGCCGTCACTTCGCGCAGACGCCGGTTGTCGACCGTGTCGCGGAGATCCGACAGCCCCTCGAGGATCGGCACGCCGGCCCGCACCAGTTGCTCGAGATGAAAGCAGAACGTGATGAGGTCGATGCGCTCGATGCCGCGCCCGGTGACGTTGCGATTGCGTGACGGCAGTTCGCGGAAATTGACCAGGTCGAGGCCCATGCGCGCGAGGCGCGTTTCCAGGTCGGCCGGGTTGACGGCGTCGACGCGCCCCTGCAGCACGCGGCCTTGGGCGTTGATGGCCTTGTAGCGATAGGCTTCCATCAGCCGAGACGCTCGGTGAGATCGACCACGCGCGACACTTCATCGAGCGAGGTCAGGCCTTCCAGCACGCGCTTGATGGCGACGTCGGCCAGGGACTGGAAGCCACGGCGGCGCGCCGCCACGGTCAGTTCCTTGAGCTTGGCGCTCTGCGCAATGAGTTCGTCGATTTCACGATCGAAGCGCAGCACCTCGATGATCGCGGTACGCCCTTCGTAACCCTGGTGCGGTGCGTGACCGAATTCCTCGGCGACGCGATAGAGCAGGCGGCCGCGCGCGCCGGGCTCGATGCCGAGGATGCGGCATTCGAGTTCGCTCGGTTCATAGGCTTCGCGGCAATCCATGCGCAGCTTGCGGATGAGGCGCTGAGCGATGATGCCGATGATGTTGCCCGCCAGGATCTCGGGCCGGATGCCCATGTCGAGCAGGCGCGGCAAGGTGCCCAGCGACGAATTGGTATGCAGGGTCGAGAACACCTGGTGGCCGGTCATGGCGGCGCGGAAAGCCATCGAGGCGGTGTCTTCGTCACGAATTTCGCCGACCAGGATGATGTCCGGGTCCTGGCGCAGGATGGAGCGCACGCCGCTGGCGAAATCGAGCCGCGCGACTTCGTTGATGGACGTCTGGCGAATCATGCCCATCGGGTATTCCACCGGGTCTTCCAGGGTCATGATGTTGACCGACTCGGTGTTGAGGTGGTTCAAGAGGCTGTAGAGCGTGGTGGTCTTGCCGCTGCCGGTCGGGCCGGTCACCAGCAGCAGGCCTTCGGGCCGCGCCACCATGAGCTTCAAGGTCATCAGCACGTCGTCGTCGAGCCCGAGCTCGTCGATGGGCACGATGCCCTTTTGGCGGTCCAGCACGCGCAGCACGATGTTCTCGCCATGCACGGTGGGAAAGGTCGACACGCGAAAATCTATTTGGCGCCCCGACAGGCTGAGCGTGATGCGGCCGTCCTGCGGCGCGCGGGTCTCGGCGATGTCCATGCCGGACATCACCTTCAAACGCACCGCCAGCGCCGACCAGTAGTTCTTGTGCAAGGAGCGGATCTGGCGCAGCACGCCGTCGATGCGATAGCGAAAACGCAGGAAGCCTTCTTCCGGTTCGAAGTGGATGTCCGACGCGCCGCGTTTCACCGCGTCGGACAACAGCGCGTTGACCAGGCGCACCACCGGCTGGCTGTACTCGGCGCTGTCGGCGTCGAGACTCTCGTAGTCGATTTCGCCGGTTTCGATTTCGCGCAGGATGCCGTCGACCGACAATTCGAAGCCGTAGAACTGGTCGATGGCTTTCTCGATCTCGGCCTCGCCCGCCATCAAGGGCACGATTTCGACGGCGCCGCCGAGATGCGCGGCAATCTGGTCGAGTGCGACGACGTTGAAAGTGTCGGCCATCGCCACCGTCAGGCGATTGTTGTTGGCGTCGAAGGTCAGCGGCAGGATGTGAAAGCGCCGCGCCATGTCCTTGGGGATGAGACGAATGGCTTCCGAGTCCACCACCACCTGCGAGAGCTGCGCCTTCTGCTGGCCGAGCGCGCCGCCCAGCACGTCGAGGATGATGGCCTCGGTGGCGAAGCCGAGCCGCACCAGGATGCGGCCCAGGTGATCGCGGTTCTTGCGCTGTTCGGTCAGCGCGATGCGGATCTGATCGGAACTGACGACGCCTTTCTGGACCAGCAGCTCGCCGATGCGCAGCGATCGCTTGGGTGAATTCATGGCGCGCCGCCACCCGCCGGCGCCGACAACGCGGCGACGCGCGCCTGCGCGGCCTCGGCATTGAAGCCGGCGCTGCGCGCGGCGCGCAGGTCAAGGCTCTTGCGGTAATACTCGAGCGCCGCCGCGCCCTGGCCCATGTGATCGAGGCTGACGGCGAGGTTGAAGGCGTAGTCGGGATTGCCGGCCTCGAGTCGGGCGGCGTCGAAATAGGCCTGCTGCGCGTCGGGCCAGCGTTGCCGGCGTGCGTACCAGTTGCCGAGCGCCGCGTGCAGGTAGGCAGCGTCGGCATGCTCGTCGAGCAGCAGGCGCAAACGCGCCGCACCGCCTTCACCGTCGGCCTCGGTCATGTTGAACAAGGCCGCGCTCGCCACCGGGTCGTCGGGATTGCGCTTCAACACCGTCGCATAGCATTCGTAGGCGCGCGGCAGGTCGCCGCGTTTCAAGGCCACCGCGCCGAGGCCGAGCAAGGTGTCGCGGCGCTCCGGATCGAGTGCGCGCGCGCGGTCGTAAAGCTTGGCCGCCTCGTCGAGATTGCCGGCCTGGAACGCGGCATAGGCCTCGGCCAAGGTGACATCGACGCGATTGGGGCGCTGGCTGCGCGAGATGCGCACTTCGCCACTCGCGATCTCTTCGCTCGCCGCGTGGCTTTGGGTTGCGGGCGCGGCGCGGCGCGGCGCGCGCGGGCGCTGCGGTTCACGCGGCCTGGCGGCAAGCGCATCGGCGGCCGCGGGCTTGGCTTCGGCGGGCGCGGCGGCGGGCGGCGGCGCCACATCGGCGGCGACAGGCGCGCTGCCCTGGACCGTCTCCGCGCTCTCCACCTTGCTGCTCGCCTCTGGCGGCGGGCGGGTGTCGATGCGCGCCAAGGTGCCGTCGCTGTTGAGCGGCAGACCAAGTGGCGCGCCCGGGACGTGCAGTTCGCTGGGTGCCTTTTCGACGTCGCGTGCCACCGCCGGTGAGGGCACCACGTGCGGCGCGGGATTCAGGCCGGCGTAGTAGACGCCGAGACCGGCGATACCGAGCACGATGCAGATGGCGAGCGCCGCGACCCAGGTCAGCACGCGCCCGCTGCGCGGTCGCTCACCGGCGCGGAACACGGTTTGCGCGCCGGCCACGGTATGCGCGGCGACCTCTTCGAGCGTACCGTCCTCGCCCGGCTGGTCATTTTTCGGCGCGGACAAGGTCTGGGAGCGGTCGAAGTAATCATCGAGATCGCTCGACAGGCCGCGCGCATTGGGCAGGGTCGCAGTCTGTTCGCGACGCTCGACGCGGCTGGTGAAGGTAACGTTGCCACCGTATTCGGCCGCCTCGAAATCTTCATCGGGCCCGCGCTCCATGGGCAGGAAATCGGTGTCGTTGCCATCGGCGGCGGCCGGCCCGTCCAAGGGTTCGAGGCTCAGGCTCTCGGGCAGGGTCATGGAAACGCTGCGGTCGAGATTGTCGTCGATGCGCAGGTCGAAGTCGGCCATGGTGGCGGCGGCGGCCTGCAGCGCGCGGCCGTCGATCTGCACGGTGTCGTCCTGGGATTTGCTGTAGGGCGAGATGCGCGTGACGACGCCGTTGTCGGCGGCCGGCGCTTCGTCGCCCGCGGCCCGCGCGGCGCGTTCCTCCTGCGCCTTCTTGTCGGCCTCGGCGCGGCGCAAGGCGTCCATCAACAGGCTCATGGGCGCGCCTCGCGTGCGCCTGCCCGCGCCATGCTCGGCAACGACAACGGCGCGATGTACGCAACGCGCGACATGCTCACGACCTCAGGGCGTCGCCGGCGCGGGCACCGCGGCGCTGGGCGGCGGCGTGTGGCCGAGCAGGGCCGCGTAGTCCTTCAGGTCGGTGTTGATGTTCGGGTCGCGCACCACCACCGGGCGCAGGAACACCACCAGTTCGGTCTTGCGCTTGTTGGTTTCCTCGGTGCGAAAGAACATGTCGCCCAGCACCGGGATGCGGGAAAAGCCCGGCACGTCACGGTGGCCGCCGCGAATGTCGTCCTGCATGAGTCCGCCCAGCACGCCGATCTGGCCATCGACCAGTTTCAACACCGACTCCATTTCACGCACGCGGATCACCGGCACGAGATTGGTGACGTTGCTCGACGAGCCACGCAACTCGGTGATCAAGGCCGGGCCCGGATCGACGGCATCGTCAATCTTCTGCGAGATGGTGGGACGCACGGTGAGCGTCACCTCGCTGTTGGCCGACACCTGCGGCGTGACCGCCATCACGAGTCCCACCGGCACCGAGTGCACATCGGTCTCGACCAGGGTGCGGCCCTGGGAGGTGGTGGTGGAATCCTTGTCGGTGACATTGAGCGTGAAGTAGACCAGTTCCTCCACCACTTTCAGCACCGCGGTCTGGTTGTTGAGCACCATCAGGCGCGGACTCGACAGCACGCGCGTATCGCCGAATTCGTGCAACAGGCGCACGGTGGCGGTCACGGTGTTGTCGCCCAGCGCCGGATTCTTGTAGCCGAGGGTGAATGACGAAATGGCGTTGTCGATGGCGCCGTCGGCAATCTTGCCGAGCATGGTCTGATCGACGGTGAAACCCGCCGAATTCGAATTGTTCAGCAACAGGTTCCAGTCGACACCCGCCTGGTACTGATCGCTCAGGGACACCTCGACGATGGTCGCCTCGATCATGACCTGGCGCCGCGCGTTGACCAGCACGCGCTGGATGAATTCTTCGATGGTTTTGTGCTGGCGACTGGTGGCGCGCACCGTGATGAGTCCGCTCTCGGCGTTGACGATGACCTTGTCCGAGGCCTGGGTGTCGCCGCTGGTGTTGTTGGCTTCACCGAGTATCGACAGGATGTTGGAACGCAACGTGTCCCAGAAGCGGTTGTAGGAACGGGTCTCGAGACGCGTGGACGAGGAGTTGTTCTCGCCGCCACCACCACTGCTGCGACCGCCACCGCCGCCACCGTCCTCCACCGAGCTGTCGCCGGTGGTGGCGACACGCGTGGCGACGTTGACCGTGGTATCGATGTCGCGCGCGAGATTGACGTAACCGACTTCGTACGTGCGCAGGTAGGCATCGTCGGGGGCGATGACGATGGTGTCCTGCGTCACCTCGTAGCGCAGCGACACCTGGCGCGCGACGCGCTCGAGGATCTGCGGCAAGGTCTGGTCGATGGCGTTGAGCGTGACATTGCCGCTGATGGCGCCACCGATATCGATGTTGAGCTTGGCGTCGCGGGCCAGCGCGAACAGCAATTCGCGCACCGGCACATCGTTGACCACCACGGTGTAGCGCTCGGGCGCGGGCGTGGCGGCCGGCGTCGGCACGTAAGGTACCTGGCCTACCACTTCGGGAATGCTGCTGGCGGGCGCGACCGGGGCATTGTTCAGATGGCCGGCCGGCGGCGCGGCCGGCGGATGCGGACGAATCTCGGCACAACCGGCGACCAGCAGCGCCAGCAGCGCCAGCAGCGTCACGACTATCGCTTTGAATTTCATGTGCATGGGCCTCGGGTCGCGGTTCGGGATCGCCCATTTCCAACATAACACATTATAAATCTACTATAAATATCTAATAAATAAAGAACTCTACCCCTTTCAAAATCCGCCTTGCCAGGCCCGAGGGCTAGTGCGCCGAGCGGCCGCCCGATGGCGACGGCAAGGCGTCGACGTCGGGGTCGGGCAGTCCCGCCGGCGCCAGGTGTTCCAATCCCACCAAGCCGGTCTCGGGCGATACGCGCGGAGCAGGCGCCACGTCGGCGACAGGTGCATGGCGGCCGCCCGGCGCCGACGCGGCGGTCGCCAACGGGGGCGAGGCTGGCGACGCGGGCAGCTTAGGCTCGCCGACCGCGTCGGCCGTCGGCGCCACGGTCGCCGCGGCACGGCGCGGGAAAAATTCCCGGTCGAGGGCAAGCCGCCAGAGCAGCACGACTGCGAGCGCCAGCGCGAGCGCCGCCAGCCACGGGCGGCGCGAGCGATGCGATGTGGCGCCGAATTCGCTGTCGGCCACCGCGCGCTGGACGTGTTTGGCGTCCACCACGCTCGCCTGGTCGGCATAGGCCGCCAGCAAGGCTTTATCGGCCAGCACGTTGATTCGACGCAACAGGCCCAGCGAGGCGCGCTCGATGGCGCGAATGGCGCCGGGCGCGAACAGGCCCTCGCCGCGATAGCCGCTGGCGCGCAGACGCGCCATGAGGTAATCGCGGATCTGCTCGCGCTTGAGCGGCGTGAGCTCGAAGCCATGGGTGATGCGCTCGCGCAGCTGGCGGATCTCGTGCAGCGCGAGCTTGTCGTCGAGCTCGGGCTGGCCGAAAAGCACGATCTGCAGCAGCTTGGCCTGGGTGGTCTCGAGATTGCTGAGCAGGCGGATCTCTTCCAGCGTCTCGACCGGCATGGCCTGCGCTTCCTCGATGAACATCACCACCCGCTTGCCGGCCGCGTGGCGCGCCAGCAGGTAGTCCTGCAGGGCATGCAGCACCTTGAGCTTGGAATCCTCGGGTGCGGCGGCCAGGCCGAGTTCGGTGGCGATGGCGTGCAGCACGGCGTCAGGATTGAGACGCGGATTGGCGACGTAGACGATTTCACAGTCGGCCGGCAGCTCGCGCTCGAGCATGCGACACAGCATGGTCTTGCCGCTGCCGACCTCGCCCACCACCTTGACGATGCCTTCACCGCGCGCGGTGGCGTAGATCAGCGCTTCCAGCACCGCGCCGCGGTTGCCACCGGAAAAAAAGAACTCGGGGTCGGGCGTGATGCGGAACGGTGGCTTGCCGAGCCCGAAATGCCGTTCGTACACCGCTAGTCGTCCGCCGCGGCGGGCGGCGATAAGCGCGCCAGGCGGCTGTAGAGCGTGGTGCGATTGACGCCCAGCAGGCGCGCGGCCTTGCTGAGGTTGCCCTCGCCGAGACGCAAGGCCGCCTCGATGTACTGGCGCTCGAGCGCCGCCAGCTCGTCGTCGAGGCGGAAACCGGGCTGGCGCAGACGTTGTTCCGGCGCCCAGCCGGCGCCGGCCCGCGGCGACGGCGCGGCGTCGAAATCGAGCTCCAGCTCCGGGCGCAATTGCGCCGCCGTCACGCACTGGCCGGGATAGCGCGCGCCGAGGCGGATGACGATATTGCGCAGCTCGCGCACGTTGCCGGGAAAGGCGTAGGCGGCCAGCAAGTCGGCGGCCGCCGACTCCAGCGTGAAAGGCTTGATGCTGGCCGCGTACTGGCGCTGGAAGGCGTCGAGCAGCAGCCGCCAGTCGTCGCCGCGACTGCGCAGCGGCGGCACGCTGATGGTCAGCACGCGCAGGCGATGGAAAAGATCCTGGCGAAACTGCCCGCTGCGCGCCAGCTCGCGCAGCTCGCGGTTGGTGGCGGCGACGATACGCGCATTGGAGCGTCGGGCCTCGGTTTCACCGAGCCGGTAGTACTCGCCGTTCTCCAGCACGCGCAGGAACTTGGCCTGCAGGTCGAGCGGCATCTCGCCCACTTCGTCGAGAAACAGCGTGCCGTCACTGGCTTCTTCGAAGAACCCGGCGCGCGCCTTGTCGGCGCCGGTATAGGCGCCGCGCGCGTGGCCGAACAGCTGCGCTTCGAGCAGGTCAGGACTGAAGGCCGCGCAGTTCATGGTCAGCAAGGGCCCGCGTCGGCGCCCGCTGGCGGCGTGCAGGGCCTGCGCCACCAGTTCCTTGCCGCTGCCGGACTCGCCTTCCACCAGCACCGGGAACGGCGTGTCGGCGAATTGCTCGATGAGGGCACGCAGGGTGGTCATGACCGGGCTCGCGCCCAGCAGCAGCTCGCCGGCGCCGGCGCCGACCTGCGCGGACGGCGGCAGGCGCTCGGCATCGAGCAGCAGCAGCTGGTGCTCGAGGCGCGCGCGCAGCAGCGCCGGTTCGCAGGGTTTGGGCACGAAATCCACCGCGCCCAGGGTCAGGGCGTGCTGGATGTTGCGCCGCTCGTCCTGGCCGGACAGCACCAGCACTTTCATGGCCGGGTTGAACGCGAACAGCTCGCCGATCAGGGCAAAGCCTTCGTCCGGCCCGTGGGGCTCGGGCGGCAGTCCGAGGTCCACCAACGCGAGTTCGGGCGCCGGGCCCGGTTTGCGCAGCAGCTCGCGCGCTTCGGCGCGGCTCGCCGCGCTGACGATGTCGAAGTCATCGCCGAGCACGAAGCCCAGCGCATCGACGATCAGCTCGTCGTCATCGACCAGCAGCAGCACGGGGCGCCGGGGTGCTGGCGAGTTCAAGTTCAGGCGCTCACGCGCGACCGCGTCCGCGGATGGCGAGGTGGCTGCAGATGGCGCTCGCCGCTTCGTGCTGGTTCATGGTGTAGAAATGCAGGCCCGGCGCGCCGCCTGCCAGCAGCCGCTCGCACAGGCGCGTCACCACCTCGATGCCGAAATCGGCGATGGCGCCGTGATCGTCGCCGAATTCCTGCAGGTGCTTGACCATCCAGCGCGGCAGCTCGGCGCCGCACATCTCGGAAAAACGCCTCAAGTTGGAAAAATTGGTGATCGGCATGATGCCCGGCACTACGGGCACGTCGACGCCGCGCTTGTGCACTTCGTCGAGAAAGCGGAAATAGGCGTCGGAGTTGTAGAAATACTGGGTGATGGCGCCGTTGGCGCCGGCCGCGACCTTGCGCTGGAAGTTGTCGATATCGGCACTGGCGCTGGCCGCCTGCGGGTGGATCTCGGGATAGGCCGCGACCTCGATGCGGAAATGCTGGCCGGTCTCGCGGCGGATGAACTCGACCAGCTCGTTGGCATGGCGCAACTCGCCAAAGCCGCTGGTGCCGGACGGCATGTCGCCGCGCAGCGCCACCAGGTGACGAATGCCGGACTCCTTGTAGCGCGCCAGCACCGCGCGGATGTCGGCCAGGCCGAAGCCGATGCAGGACAGGTGCGGCGCGGTCTCGATGCCGGTGTCCTCGCGCAGTTCCAGCACCGTCTCCAGGGTCAGGTCGCGGGTCGTGCCGCCGGCGCCGAAAGTCACGGAAAAGAATTCAGGGGCGAGTTCCATGAGCTTGCGCCGCGTGGTGGCGAGGCGCGCCACGCCTTCCGGCGTACGCGGCGGAAAGAATTCAAAGGACAGGCCTACGGAACGCGCGCTGGAGCTGGTCATGGTATTCAGGTTCACACGGCGAGGGCGGCGCGCCAATGGCGCTGTCCCCAGGGTTGTCGACACTGCCGGCGATTATCCCTGACGCACCGGCATTCTCATAACAAACCGACCTGCTTCACAGCCACCGAGGTAGCGCAATGCAGCAGGTCTCTTTAAAATGCGGGCTTCATTTTTTCGGGTCCGACGGACGAGCGCGACGCGCTTGCCGGTCCACCGCACCAGGCGCCGCGGGGCTCCTGCGTTCCTCGGAATGCGCGCGGCCGACCCATTCAATTCACCGGTTCGCGCCCCGCGTGCCGCCCTGTCGTTGGCGCGCCGCCGCGCACCGACGACGAGTCTTGAGGGAATCAGCATGAGCGAACCGCGCCCACAGCGGAGCGACACATCCGCCATTTCAGCGCGGCGTCATCTGGCCAACGCCATCCGCGCCTTGAGCATGGATGCAGTGCAGGCCGCCAATTCCGGCCATCCCGGCGCGCCGATGGGCATGGCCGACATCGCCGAGGTGCTGTGGCGCGACTTCCTGGTGCACAACCCCGCCAACCCGGCGTGGAGCAATCGCGATCGCTTCGTGCTGTCCAATGGCCACGGTTCGATGCTGCTCTACTCCTTGCTGCACCTCGCCGGCTACGACCTCGGCATCGCCGATCTGAAGGCCTTCCGCCAGCTGCATTCGCGCACCCCCGGCCACCCCGAACGCGGCGAAACGCCCGGCGTCGAGACCACCACCGGGCCGCTCGGCCAGGGTATCGCCAACGCCGTCGGCATGGCGCTCGCAGAACGTCACCTGGCGGCGCGCTTCAATCGCCCCGGCCATGACATCGTCGACCATCACACCTACGTGTTCGTCGGCGACGGCTGCCTGATGGAAGGCGTGTCCCATGAAGCCTGCTCGCTGGCCGGCACGCTCGGCCTCGGCAAGCTCATCGTGTGCTACGACGACAACGGCATTTCCATCGACGGCGAAGTGCACGGCTGGTTCACCGACGACACCGCCGGGCGCTTCGAAGCCTATGGCTGGCAGGTGATCCGCGCCGTCGACGGCCACGATGCGGCGGCGGTGAAGGCCGCCATCGAAGCGGCCCGCGCCGACGGCACGCGGCCCAGCCTCATCATCTGCAAGACCGTCATCGGTTTCGGCTCGCCCAACAAGGCCGGCAAGGAAAGCTGCCACGGCGCCGCGCTCGGCGCCGACGAAGTGGCGGCCACCCGCGTCGCGCTCGACTGGCCGCACGCACCGTTCGAGATCCCGCAGGACGTCTACGCAGCGTGGAGCGCGCGCGAGACCGGCGCGGCGCGCGAGCAGGCATGGAACGATCGTTTCAAGGCCTACGCCGCCGCCCATCCGGCGCTGGCCGCCGACTATCAACGCATCATGGCCGGCCGCCTGCCCGACAACTGGCTTGCCGGCGCCGACGCCGCGGTGGCGACCATGGCCGCCACCGACAAGGCCGAAGCCTCGCGCAAATCGTCCGAACGCGCGCTCGATTTATTCGGTGCGCTGGTGCCGGAGCTGGTGGGCGGCTCGGCCGATCTGACCGGTTCCAATCTCACCTTCCACAAGGCCAGCCGCGGCCTCACGCCCGCCAGCATGGACGGCAACTACGTCTATTACGGCGTGCGCGAATTCGCCATGGGCGCGATGATGAACGGCCTCGCGCTGCACGGCGGTGCGATTCCCTACGGCGGCACCTTCCTGGTGTTTTCCGATTACGCGCGCAACGCGGTGCGCATGGCCGCGCTCATGAAGCTGCGCACCGTCTATGTCTTCACCCACGACTCCATCGGTCTTGGTGAAGACGGCCCGACCCATCAGCCCATCGAGCATGCCAACAGCCTGCGCCTCATTCCGAATCTCGACGTGTGGCGCCCGTGCGACGCAGCCGAGACCGCGGTCGCCTGGCGCGTGGCGCTGGAACGCGACAATGGCCCGAGCGCGCTGCTCTTGAGCCGTCAGAACCTGCCGCAGCAGCCGCGCAGCGCCCAGCAGCTGGCCGACGTCGCGCGTGGTGGTTACGTGCTGATGGACAGCGACAAGCCCGCCACCGCGGTGGTCATCGCCACCGGCTCGGAAATCGGCCTCGCCCGCGAAGTGGTGGCCACGCTCAACGCCGAAGGCCATGCCGTGCGCCTGGTATCCATGCCCTGCGCCGAAGCTTTCGCGCGCCAGGATGCCGCCTGGCGCGACAGCGTGTTGCCGCCTGGCCTGCGCAAGCGCATCGCCATCGAAGCCGGCAGCACCGACTTCTGGTATCGCCATGTCGGTCTCGACGGCGCGGTCATCGGACTCGACAGCTTCGGCGCCTCGGCGCCGGCCGGCGCGCTGTTCGAGCAGTTCGGCTTGACCGCGGCCCACGCCACCGCCACCGCGCGCCGCGTACTTGGCGCCTGAGTGATCGGGCGCAGGTCGATTCATACGGGTTCGCGTTAATAGTAATCAACAGTAATTCATCGCCCACATGACGGAGCTTCAATCATGACCATACGAGTCGGTATCAATGGCTATGGCCGCATCGGCCGCAACGTGCTGCGCGCCCTGTTCGAGGCGGAGCGCACCGGCGAAATCGAAATCGTCGCAGTGAACGATCTCGGCGACGCGGAAACCAACGCCCACCTGACCCGTTACGACTCCGCCCATGGCAAGTTCCCGGGCAAGGTCGAAGTGAAGGACGGCAACATGGTCGTCAACGGCAAGACCATCAAGGTCTTCTCCGAGCGCGACCCGTCCAAGCTGCCGTGGGGCGATCTCGGTGTCGACGTGGTGCACGAGTGCACGGGTCTTTTCACCAGCAAGGACAAGGCCGGCCAGCATCTGAAGGGCGGCGCCAAGCAGGTCCTGATCTCGGCGCCGGGTGGCAACGATGTCGACGCCACCATCGTCTACGGCGTCAATCACGGCGTGCTGAAGGCGACGGACACGGTGGTCTCGAATGCGTCCTGCACCACCAACTGCCTGGCGCCGCTGGTCAAGCCGCTGCACGAGAAAATTGGTCTCGTGGCCGGCATCATGACCACCATCCATGCCTACACCAACGACCAGGTGCTGACCGACGTCTACCACAGCGATCTGCGCCGCGCGCGTTCGGCCACGCAGTCCATGATCCCGACCAAGACCGGCGCCGCCGCCGCGGTCGGCCTGGTGCTGCCGGAACTGAACGGCAAGCTCGACGGCTACGCGGTGCGCGTGCCGACCATCAACGTCTCGCTGGTCGATCTGACCTTCCAGGCCGCGCGTGAGACCAGCACCAAGGAAGTCATCGAAGTGGTGCGCGCCGCCTCGGAAAGCGGCCCCTTGAAGGGCATCCTGTGCGTCAACGACGAACCCTTGGTGTCCATCGACTTCAATCACAACCCGGCTTCGTCGATCTTCGAATCGTCGAACACCAAGGTCGTGAACGGCACCATGGTCAAGGTGCTGTCGTGGTACGACAACGAGTGGGGTTTCTCCAACCGCATGCTCGACACCACCATTGCGATGGTCAAGGCGCGAGGCTAAGACCATGCTGAAGATGAGCGCACTCGATCTCAAGGGCAAGCGCGTGTTGATCCGCGAGGATTTCAACGTGCCCTTGAAGAACGGCAAGATCACCGACGACACCCGACTGCGCGCCGCGCTGCCGACCTTGAAGCTGGCGCTGGACGCCGGCGCGGCGGTGCTGGTGATGTCGCATCTCGGACGTCCCAAGGAAGGCAAGTTCGAGGCCGAAGCCTCGCTCGAGCCGGTGGTCGCTGCGCTGTCTTCTCTACTTGGCGTACCGGTGGCCTTCGCGTCGGACTGGATAGACGGCGTGGACCTCGCGCCCGGCACCATTACGCTTGGTGAAAACACCCGCTTCCTGGTCGGCGAGAACGCCAACGACGACGCGCTCGCCAAGCGCATGGCGGCGCTGTGCGACGTGTTCGTCAACGATGCATTCGCCACCGCCCACCGCGCCCAGGCTTCGACCCACGCGGTCGCCAAGTTCGCGCCGGTCGCCTGCGGCGGCCCGCTGTTGATGGCCGAAGTCGAGGCGCTGCACCAAGCGCTGAAAGCGCCGGCGCGGCCCTTGGTCGCGATCGTCGGCGGTTCCAAGGTCTCGACCAAGCTCGACCTGTTGGAATCCCTGGTCAGCAAGGTCGATCAGCTGGTGGTCGGCGGCGGCATCGCCAACACCTTCCTGGCCGCGGCCGGCAAGGAAGTCGGCAAGTCGCTGTGCGAGCGCGACATGCTGGACATCGCCAAGCGCCTGCTGGCGGGCGACGCGCATATCCCGATCCCGGTCGACGTGGTGTGCGGCAAGGAGTTTGCCGAGACGACGCCGGCCACCACCAAGAGCGCCGATGCGGTGACGGCCGACGACATGATCATGGATCTCGGCCCCAAGAGCCTCGACGCGCTGTGCGCCGAGATCGAAAAAGCCGGCACCATCGTCTGGAACGGGCCCTTGGGCGTGTTCGAGTTCGACAGCTTCGCGGCCGGCACCGAGCGGCTCGCCAAGGCCATCGCGGCATCCAAGGCGTTCTCGATAGCCGGCGGTGGCGACACGCTCGCGGCCATCGCCAAGTTCGGCATCGCCAAGGATGTCTCCTACATCTCCACCGCCGGTGGCGCGTTCCTGGAGTTCCTCGAGGGCAAGACCTTGCCCGCCATCGAGATCCTGGAACAACGCGCGGCGCAGGGATGATCCCCGCCGGCCACGGCATTCTCATTTCCGGCAGCGGCCGGCTCCCGACATGAGGCGCACGAAAATCGTTGCGACCCTGGGGCCGGCCACCGACCAGGGCGACATGCTGGCGCGCCTCATCGAGGCGGGCCTGGATGCGGCGCGACTCAATTACTCCCACGGCGAAGTCGCCGATCATGCGCGCCGCGCACAGGCGGTGCGCGAAGCCGCGGCCGCCGCCGGCCGCGAAGTCGGCCTCATCGCCGATCTGCAAGGCCCCAAGATTCGCCTCGAATGTTTTCGTGACGGTCCTGTCACGCTCGCCGAAGGCGCGCGTTTCGTCATCGATGCCGAACTCGGCGACCACGACGGCACGCAGCGCGAAGTCGGCGTCACCTACAAGGCCCTGCCCGGCGACGTGCATGCCGGCGACACCCTGCTGGTCGACGACGGCCGCATCGTGCTGAAAGTCGAACGCGTGCACGGCGCGCGCATCGATACTACCGTGCAGATCGGCGGGCCGCTCAGCAATCACAAGGGCATCAACCGCCAGGGCGGCGGCTTGTCGGCGCCGGCCCTGACGCACAAGGATCGCGAAGACCTGCTGCACGCCCTTGCGCACGGCGCCGATTACATCGCGGTGTCGTTTCCGCGCACCGCCGAGGACATCGAAAGCGCGCGCCACTTGATCAAGGCCGCCGGCGGCCGCGCCGGCATCATCGCCAAGATGGAGCGCGCCGAAGCGCTCGTGCATGCCGAGGAGATCATCGCGGCCAGCGACTCGATCATGATCGCGCGCGGCGATCTCGGCGTCGAAATCGGCGATGCGCGCCTGCCGCCCGCGCAGAAAATGCTGGTGGCGATGGCACGCCGCCAGTTCCGTACCGTCATCACCGCCACGCAGATGATGGAATCGATGATCGAGCACCCGCTGCCGACCCGCGCCGAGGTGTTCGACGTCGCCAACGCCGTGCTCGACGGCACCGACGCGGTGATGCTGTCGGGCGAGACCAGCGTCGGCGCCTATCCCGACAAGGCCGTCGCGGCCATGTCGCGCATCTGCCAGGGCGCCGAACAGGAATGGAGCAATCCGCCGTCGTCGACCCTGCCCGACACCGCCTTCGAGCGGGTCGACCAGGCGATCGCGATGTCGGCCATCTATTGCGGCAACCGCATGGGCGTGAAAGCCATCGCGGCGCTGACCGAATCCGGCGCGACGCCGCTGTGGATGTCACGCGTCAATACCGCCATCCCGATCTTCGCACTGGCCCGCCATGCCACGACCCTGCGCCGCGTGACGCTGTATCGCGACGTGGTGCCGGTCGAGTTCGATTTCAATTCGGTGCCCTACGACGGCGTCACGCAGGAAGTGCTGCGGGTCTTGAAGGCGCGCGGCGCGGTCGCCGACGGCGACCGTGTCATCATCACCAAAGGTGATCTGCATGGCTATTCCGGCAGCACCAACGGCCTCAAAATCGTCACCGTCGGCGAGGTGGTGGCGCCGGCCGGATGAGATGCCCGTCGCGGCGCCGCGCTGGTGCCACCATGGCCGGCTTCCTATAATCCGGGTAACCCCTTTTGAACCAGGCTTGGGCCGTGTGCGAACGCCGCGCCCACCCACATTGACCTTTCGGCGAGGACGACCATGAGCACAATCGAACAGCAGAAGACCAAGTTCCAGACCCAGGCCGGCTTCATCGCCGCGCTCGACCAGAGCGGCGGCAGCACGCCCAAGGCGCTCAAGCTCTATGGCATCGGCGAAGGGGAATACTCGGGCGAGACGCAGATGATGGATCTCATCCATGCCATGCGTACCCGCATCATCACCAGCCCCTCCTTCAACGGCGATCGCATCCTGGCCGCCATCCTGTTCGAAGCGACCATGGACCGTGACATCAAGGGCACGCCGACCGCCGACTTCCTGTGGAACGTCAAGCGCGTGGTGCCGATTCTCAAAATCGACAAGGGCCTGGAAGACGAAGCCAACGGCGTGCAGCTCATGAAGCCCATGCCGACCCTCGACGCGTTGCTCGCCAAGGCCAAGTCCAAGGGCATCTTCGGCACCAAGGAACGTTCGGTCATCAAGCAGGCCAACGCCGCCGGCATCCAGGCGGTGGTCGACCAGCAGCTGGCGGTCGCCAAGCAGGTCATCGCCGCCGGCCTCGTGCCCATCGTCGAGCCGGAAGTCGACATCCACTGCCCGGACAAGGCCCAGGCCGAAGCGATTTTGAAAGACGCGCTCAAGAAAGGCCTGGATGCCTTCCCGGCCGGTCAGCTGGTGATGCTGAAGCTCACCCTGCCGGAAGTCGACGACCTCTATGCCGACTTCGTGTCGCACAAGAACGTCTTGAAAGTGGTGGCGCTGTCGGGCGGCTATTCACGTGAAGACGCCAACAAGAAGCTCGCGCGTCAGCACGGCATGGTGGCGAGCTTCTCACGCGCGCTGACCGAAGGCCTGACCGCGCAGCAGAGCGATGCGGAATTCGACAAGGCCATGGACGCCGCCATCCAGAGCATTTATCTCGCGTCGAAGACCTGAGATTGATGACGGCTTTGTAGGTGCGAATTTATTCGCACATTCGAAGGCGCGGCGCCGCGCCATGAATGTGCGATTTAAATCGCACCTACAGAAAATGCAGCGCCAGCCACACCGCCTGCGCTGAGCGCGCGACTCGATGCTTCACATGGGCGGGAATGAGCAGCGCCTCGCCCGCCGACATCTCGACCACGCCCTCCTCGAATTCCAAGGCCGCGCTGCCGGCCAGCAATATCGCCCACTCGTCCTCCGCCTGGTCATACCAGAAACCTGGCGTCGCATGACTGCCGGACAAGGATGGGTGCGAGGCGGAAGCGGAGCCGCTGGCCAAGGACCTGTTCGGCGGGATCGGCTCGGCACTCAGGGAAGCATCGCCGCGACCTCAGAGACTGCCGCCGAACGGATCTCAGGCTGAACTGCCGGGCGCGATTCAGCCGGAGGCGCTTTCCGGGCAAGTCGGTGCGAATTCATTCGGGGGGCGCCGCAAAGCACGAAATCGAACAGCCTGTTACGCCGTCAGCCGCGTCAGCGCCTCGCGATACTTGGCCGCGGTCTTCTCGGCGATCTCGGCCGGCAGCTTGGGCGCCGGCGCCTGCTTGTTCCAGTCGAGGGTCTCGAGGTAATCACGCACGAACTGCTTGTCGAAGCTCGGCGGGCTGACACCCACCTGGTATTCGTCGGCCGGCCAGAAGCGCGAGGAATCGGGCGTCAGCACTTCGTCGATCAACACCAGTTCGTCGTTGGCGTCGAGGCCGAACTCGAACTTGGTATCGGCGATGATGATGCCCTTGGTGCGAGCGTAGTCCGCGGCGGCCTGGTAGATCTTCAAGCTCACGTCGCGCACCTGCTCGGCGCGCGCGCGACCCAGGAGCTCGCAGGTGCGTTCGAAGTCGATGTTCTCGTCGTGCTCGCCGATCTCGGCCTTGGTCGAGGGCGTGAACAGGGCCTCGGGCAATTGCTGCGCCTGTTGCAGCCCGGCCGGCAGTTGGATGCCGCACACGCGGCCGGTCTTCTGATAATCCTTCCAGCCCGAGCCGATGATGTAACCGCGCACGATGGCTTCGACCGGCAGCGGTCTCAACTTGTCGACGACGATGGCGCGGCCTTCGACGCTGGCGCGCTCGGCGGCGTCGGGCAACACTTCGGCCAGCGTCAGCTTCGACAGGTGGTTGCGTATCACGCTTGCGACACGCGCGAACCAGAAATTCGACAGGGCGGTCAGCACCGCGCCCTTGCCCGGGATCGGATCGGACAAGATGACATCGAAGGCCGAGATGCGATCGGTGGTGACGATCAACAGGTGCTTGTCATCGACCTCGTAGATGTCGCGCACCTTGCCGCGCTGGATGAGCGGCAGGCTGGTGAGATGGGATTCGTAGAGGGCCGCGGTCATCGTACGTGCCTGCCGTGAAGGAAAGGGGCGCGTATTCTGCCCAATGCCCTGCCGAAAGGCCACCGCGCGGACGGTGGGGCTATTGCCTCAGGCGCGCGGCATGACCATGCGCGGCACGTCGCCGGCCGTGCCCATGGCGCGCGCGATGAGCCAGTGCTTGAGCGGCGCGAGTCGCTGCGTGGCGTTCATGCCGGCGCCGCGCGCCTGGCAGAGCAGGTTCTCGTTGCGCTGAAACAGCCGGTGCAGTCCGTCGGTGACGGCGGTCATGGCCAGGGTCTCGCTCTTGCGCCAACGCTCGAAGCGGCGCAGGGCGCTGGCCGATGGCGCGGCGCCGACAGTGGCCGGCCCCAGGCATTCGACCAGCGCGGCGACATCCATCAGCCCCATGTTCAAGCCCTGCCCAGCCAGCGGGTGCATGAGATGGGCGGCATCGCCCAGCAACACGCAGTGGCCGTCGACCATGCGCGCGGCCTGGGCGCGCGCCAGCGGAAACGCGGCGCGCGCGCTCAAATACGTGACGCCGCCGAGGCAATCCTCGAAGGCCTCGCGCAGCGCGCCGATGAAATGCGCGTCTTCGCAGGCCATCAGTTCGGCCGCGCGTTCGTCGTTGCACGACCACACGATGGAGCATTCGCGCTGCGCGGCGAGCGGCAGCGCGGCTATCGGCCCGCTGTCCAGGAAGCGCTGACGGGCAACGTGGCCGTGGCCGCGCGCGAACGCGACATTGGCCAGGATCGCGCTCTGCCGGTAGGGCACCTTGGAATGTTCGATACCGGCCGCCTTGCGCACCGCCGAGTTGGCGCCGTCGGCGCCGATCAATAGCCGGGCGCGCAGGCGCGTGCCATCGTCGAGATTGAGCAGCACCGGCGTGCCGGGCTCGAAGCCGTTCAAGGCGCGCGGCTGGAGGCTGACGCCCGGGCGTGTGGCGAGGCTGGAGGCCAGCGCCGCGACCAGGTTCTGCTGTTCGAGGATGTAACCCATGGCGCCGCGATGGCCGGGCGGCGGCAGGAAATCGAGATGACCGCTGGAGCCGGCATCCCACACCTCCATCGCGTCGAAGTATCCGACGCGCGCATGGTCCAGCGGCGCCCAGGCGCGCGCCGCTTCCAGGATGCGGCGCACGGCGGGCGTCAGCGCATAGGTCCGAAGACCGATTTCACCGCTGGGCGGCGCGCGATCGAGGCGCGGTTCGAGCAGGCACACGCTGTAGCCCGCATCGTTCAGGAGCGCGGCGGCGGTGAGTCCCACCACGCCGCCGCCAGCAATCACGATATCGAAAATCATGCGCGCACCGCGGCGGTGCTGCGCGCCAATGCGGCGAGACCGCTCGCTTCGTGAATGAAACGTTGCTTGGCGCTCGGGCACAGGTCGGCGAGCGTCATGACCAGGCGTCGCGCGGCGCTGACCGGTACCAGGCGCGAGCGAAAGCCTTGCGCCAGGAGGTCACTGAAACCGACGGTGGCGCGATGGTCCGGCGCGCGCGCGTCGGCGTAGCGCTGCAACGCGGCCGCGAGTCCGGCGTCGCCGGCGGCGCCGAGCAGGGTCGCCAGCGTCGCCACGTCGCGCAGACCAAGGTTCAAACCCTGGGCGGCGTTGGGATGCATGGTGTTGGCGGCATTGCCCAGCAACACCAGGCGCGCATCGGTGACGCGCCGCGCGCGTTGTCGCGCCAGCGCGTGGGCGCGGCGCGCACCGAGCACGGTGATGGCGCCCAACCGAGCGCCGAAACGGCGCGCGAGTTCGGCGCCGTAGGCCGCGTCGTCGAGCTGCAGCGCGGCCAGCGCGCGGCTCTCGTGCAGGCACTGCACGCTCACGTAGCGCGCACCGCCGCAGGGGATCATGGCGAGCGGTCCTTCGCGGGTGAAATGTTCGAAGGCGGTATGGGCTTGCGGGCGCGACACCTCGACGCGCGCAATCAGCGCGTGCTGCCCGTAGTCGTAACCGTCGGTCGGGATGCCGGCCGCCACGCGCACCGGCGAGGCGTTGCCGTCGGCGCCGATCAACAGCGCCGCGCGCAGCAAGCGGGAGGTGTCGCCCTGGGTGATTTCCACCTCGACCGCGGCGTCGTCGACACGATGGCCGACATAACGGCAATCCCAGCACGCGTCCTCGCCCAGGGCGGTCGTCATGGCCACGCGCAATTCATGCAGCAGGATATCGGCCGGACAGGCCCAGCCCATGGCGTCCAGTCCGCCCGCCTCGGCATCCAGCGCCAGCGCGCCCGGGCCGCCGCGATCGCTGACGCGGATATGCCGGATGGCGGTGGCATGCGGCGCAAGGCGCGGCCACACCTCGAGTTCGGTCAGGATCTCGACCGAGGCCGCCGACAGCACCAGGGCGCGCGCGTCGCCGTCCGGCGCGCGGGGCGCCGGGCCCTGCTCGAGCAACAGCACCCGTCGGCCGGCGCGGCGCAAGGCCAGCGCGGCACTGCTGCCGACCAGGCCGGCGCCAACCACGATGGCGTCGTAATCAGACTGCACTGCGCTCGCGCATCGCCGCTTCCACCGCTTCCACCGATTTCGGCGCCTCTATGGTCAGGATCTCGTGACCGGTCTCGGTCACCAGCACATCGTCCTCGATGCGCACACCGATATTCCACCACTGCTTGCCGAGATCCTTGAGCGTCGCGGCGAGGTACAGACCGGGTTCCACGGTGGTGACCATGCCCGGTTCGAACACCCGCCACTCGTCGTGCAGCTTGTAGTCGCCGACGTCGTGGACATCCATGCCCAGCCAGTGCCCGGTCTTGTGCATGTAGTAGGGCTTGTAGGCTTCCTCGTCGATGAGCTTGCGCAATCGCCCTTTCAAGATGCCGATGTCGATGAGGCCACGGGTGATGACTTCGATGGCGGCTTCGTGGGGCTCGTTCCAGGTGTTGCCCGGCCGCACTTCGGCGATCGCGGCGAGCTGCGCTTCGAGCACCAGCTCGTAGATCTGACGCTGCTCGGTGGTGTATTCGCCGCTCACCGGGAAAGTGCGCGTGATGTCGCTGGCGTAGCTGTCGTACTCGGCGCCGGCGTCGATGAGCACCAGGTCGCCGTCCTTCAGGACGTCGCTGTTCTCGGTGTAATGCAGGATGCAGGAGTTGGCGCCGCCGCCGACGATGGACGGGTAGGCCGGCGAACGTGCGCCCTGCTGCATGAAGCTGTGCAAGAGCTCCGCTTCGATTTGATACTCGCGCATGCCGGGCTTGCACACCGCCATCGCGCGCCGATGGGCGGCGGCCGCGATGCTCGCCGCGCGCCGCATGGCCTTCAATTCCTGGCTGCTCTTGAACAGCCGCATCTCGTGCACGACATGGCCGAGCGACACGAACTGGTCGGGCGCATGGATGCCGGCGCGGCCCTTGCTGGTGACGCGGTTCAACCAGCTCACCAGGCGCTGATCGAATTCCGCGTAGCGGCCCATGGTGAAATAGATGCGTTCCTTGTTCTCGATGAGCCCCGGCAGGATGTCGTCGAGATCGGTGATCGGGAACGCGTCATCCGCGCCGTACAGCTCGCAGGCGCCCTCCAGGCCGGCGCGACGGCCATGCCAGGATTCGGCTTCGTCATCACGTTCGCGACAGAACAGGATGCACTCGCCCTGCGGCCGGTCGGGCACCAGCACCAGCACCGCCTCGGGCTCGGGGAAGCCGGTCAGGTAATAGAAGTCGCTATCGGGACGGAAGGGATAGTAGACGTCGCGATTGCGGATCCGCTCCGGCGCGGTCGGCTGGATGACGATACCGCCATGGCCCGCGATATCCATCAGTCGCTTGCGGCGGCGTGCGAATTCTCTCTTCTCCATGCGACCTCGGCCAGTTCGGAAAGGGGTGACGACGCGCGCCAGCGGCGGCGGCGCGTCAGTGCAGGGTGACGTTCTGCGGGTCGTCGTCTTCGCCCGCCCCCGCGCCGAGCTCGGCGCGCACCAGCATCACACCCATGCGCGTGAACTCGGTCAGTTCGACCAGCGCGCGCTCGTCGTCCTCGTCGCCGTCG
Source organism: Pseudomonadota bacterium (assembly GCA_016719885.1). NCBI lineage: Bacteria > Pseudomonadati > Pseudomonadota > Pseudomonadota bacterium. The sequence goes on from JADJYF010000012.1 coordinate 117,024, forward strand.
GCATCCATCGCCAGCGAAGTGAAGCGCGACAGGTCGGCAAGGAATTCCCGCGCATCTTCGCCCAGCGCCTCCAGTGAGGCAATCCCCGACAGGCCGAGGCCCGACAGGAAACCACGACACCAGTCGGCGAAACCCGCTGCCCGCAGGCTGAGCAGCGCGCTGTCGTCGGGCAGCAGCAATTCGAGTTCGTAGTCCTCGGCGTTCATGGCGCTGAAGGTCTCGCGCACCAGCGCATCGAGCGCCGCGCGCGCTTCGCCGCTTGCGAACAACTCGCGTTGGCCGCCGCTGACGTGGTCCAGCCACAGGCCGGGCTCGAAGCTGCGCGGTCCACTCAGCATGCCGCACAGCATGCCGTGGCATTCGGCGGCGCCGATGTCACACTGCACCGACTTCAAGGCGCGTGTGACGCGTTCGAAAAGTTCGCCGTTCATGGCGCTGTCGGCCGACGCGTACGCGCGTGCGCGGCGAAGCGGATTGGCGTACTCATATTAAATGTCTCCGAAGCGCCGCGCGCCGGGCAGCGGATTATCCCATGGCCAGGCGTTGCGCAGAAAGCGCATGACGCCAACCACCACGCAGGGCGCGCGGTGCGCTGTTGACCGTTCGCGGCCCACGGCTCTATATTGGCCTCGCATTCCATCCGCCCCGGTGAGCACGCGTTGACGTCATGACAGCAGGCAGTAAAGACCGCTTGGAACTCGCTGCGCTCGAGTCGCGGGTAGATGAGCTCATCAAGGCCGTCGAAAGCCTGGCCACCGAGAACGAAGCCCTGCGCTCGCAGCAGGCCTCGCTGACCACCGAACGTGCGGCCCTGATCGAGAAAACGGAACAGGCGCGCTCGCGCGTCGAAGCCATGATTGCCCGCTTGAAGGCGATGGAGACCCGTTCATGAGCAGCGACAGTGAAGTCAAACCGATCACGGTGACGATTTTCGACAAGGATTACGTCGTCGGCTGCAAGGAAAACGAGCGCGAGGCGCTGTTCGCCTCGGTGCAGTTCCTGAACAAGAAAATGGTCGAGCAGCGCGACAACGGCAAGGTCATAGGCGCGGAGCGTATCGCGGTCATGTCGGCGCTGAACATCGCCCACGAGTACCTCGAGTACCGCCGCAACAACGAATCCATCGTGTCCGACGTCGGCGCCAGCGTGACGCGCATGCAGGGCAAGATCTCGCAGGTGCTGTCACGCGGACTCGGCATGTCATTCAAGGCATCCGGCCACTGATTTCCGCCGGCGGACCGGCCGAGGTTAAAGGTCCGCATCGATTTGACGATTTAAAGCTTGGTGTTCTCTGCTGTGTGCGTCAAAGACCTGAGATCTTTGAGCCTATTATTCTTACCTCAGGGACAGATCAATCGGTGATGTTGTGCATGTCCGCATTTCAGCGGAAAGCCTGATTCATCATGAGACGTCCCGTCTTGAACCCTTGGTTCAAGATTACGGTCGAGACGGCACGGTGGAGAACACCTCTTAATTTTCCTCCGCCTCCCATGCCGCGCCGCCCGCCGCGCTGACCAGCCTCCACGCCCGCTGGCCGTGGGCCGCGCGGACACGCCCGCGTCCCGGGCGCGCCGTCATGCTCAATTTTCAGCCCGGGCGGCCGCTAGACCGCGCAATGGAATCCCTGTCGAACTCCAAGGCCGTCCTCACCATCCTCGCTTTTGGCCTGGCGGTGATGGCGGTCGTGCGCTGGCAGGAGCAAAGCGCGCTGGACGCCGCGCGCACCAGCTACCGCACCGAATCCCGCGAGCGGGCACGGGATGTCGCCACCGCGGTCGAGAACAATTTCAGCGCCGTTTATTCCGGCCTGCGCACCATGGCGCGGCTGCCGAGCGTGCGCGCCATCGATCGCCACGGGCGCAATTTCTCCGCCGATGCCCGCACCACGGTGCAGGAGCTGTACAACAACCTTGCCACGCAGGTCTCGATGTCCGAGGTCTACATCGTGCCGCACGATCTCGACCCGGACCGCATCGACGCCGTGACCGGCAGTCTCGAAGCGCCGATAGTCACGTTCGACGAGATGATCGTCGGCCGCCGGGGCGGCGACAGCCCCCATGCCCACGACGAGCTACCGGAGATCGAGATCTTCGAGTACCGACTCATGCGCCAACAGGCCGCGCGTCTCAAGGACGCTTTCAATCACGAATCGGCGGTCAAGGGCCTCACCTACCCGGCCCTCAGCGGACCGGAAGTCTTGACCTGCGACAACACGCGCTATGACCCCATGCATCCCGACGACAAGGATCGCTCGGGGCTGGTGTACTCGGTACCGTTCTACGACCACGACGGCGCGTTCGCCGGGCTGGTGTCCGGCGTGATGCTGACCACGGTGCTCCGCGAACTGCTGCCCGGGGGCTTCTATGCCTTGCACAATGGCGCCAATCACTACGTGGCGCCCTCCCGCCGGAGCGGGCCGTGGCGCACGGCCGGCGACAGCATCGCCGCTGACCGGCCAGCGCCGGATCTCATCTACTCCGACGTGCTCAAGCTCGACATCGTCGACGGCTCGGGCCGTTGGACGCTGTGGGCCGGCCAGCCCGACAGCCTGTTCTGGTCACGCAGTGACGTGCGCGCCGCGCAAACCGTGGCGCATACCGGCTACCTGGTGGCCGCGCTGGTGACCTTGCTGCTGCTCTTGTGGTGGCGCTCGCAGCAGCGCCATCGCCTGCACATCGAGCGCATGAACCAGGGCCTGGAACGCACTGTCGACTCGCGCACCCGCGAATTGCGCGTGGCACTGGTCGCCGCCGAGGACGCGGCGCGCGTGAAGTCACAGTTCCTGGCCAACATGAGCCACGAGATCCGCACGCCCATCAATGGCGTGCTCGGCATGAACGAGATCCTGCTGCGCACGTCCCTCGATGAACACCAGAAACATTGCGCGCAGACCATCCGCGATTCCGGCACGGCGCTGCTCGGCGTGGTCAACGATGTGCTGGACTTTTCCAAGCTTGAAGCGGGCATGCTGGCGCTCGAACAACAGGGTTTCGATCTGCGCGAGCTGGCCGAGGACGTCATCGGTCTCTTGTCCGACAGCGCGCTGGCCAAGGGCGTGACCCTGCACGTGGTGGTGCCGCCGCGGCTGCCGGTCGGGCGGCGCGGTGACGCGGCGCGCATGCGCCAGGTGCTGACCAACCTGGTCGGCAATGCCATCAAGTTCACCAGCCACGGTCGCGTGGTGGTGCGCGTGGAAGAGGATGCGGGCGAAGACCGTGTGCGCGTGTCGGTCACCGACAGCGGCATCGGCATCGCGCCGGAAGATAGAGAAAGAATCTTCGAGGCCTTCGCCCAGGCGGACGGCGGCACGGCGCGCCGCTATGGCGGCACCGGTCTCGGCCTCAGCATTGCAGCGCGGCTGGTGCGCCTGATGGGCGGCGAGATCGGCGTCGACAGTACGCCCGGCAGCGGCTCGACTTTCTGGTTTACCGCGCGGCTGCCGGTGGAATCGGCGATGATGGCCGCCGGCGACGCACTGGGCCTCGCCGTGCTGCTGGTCGACGACAACCCGCTCGACCGTGAGATCGGCGCCAGCTACCTTGCCGCCAGCGGCTGCCAGGTCGAAAGCGTGGCCGATGTCGGCCAGGCCGTGGCCAGCCTTGGCACGCGTCGTTTCGATGCGGTGATTTTCGGTCACTACGGCAGCGCCGACGTCGCCATTGCCGCGCTGACGGAGATCGGCGCGCGCGCGACAGGCGTTGCGCCGCGCAAGATCCTCGCCGCGCCGCTGCGCAACCGTCCCACTCATGGGCAATCGCGCGCCGCCGGCATCGATGGTATCTGGGTCAAACCGCTGCGCCTGCGCGACGTGCGCAACATCCTCGGCAGTGCCGAAAGGCCGTCGACGCGTGGCGATGGCGGCCTCGCGGCCACGAATTTCGATGGCCACGTGCTGGTCGCCGAGGACAACCTCGTCAACCAGGAAGTGGTGCGAGCGCTGCTGGAAATGGCGGGCCTGCGCGTCGACACCGTGCCGGATGGACAGGCGGCGGTCGACGCCTGGGCGGGCGGCGCCTACGACCTCATCCTCATGGATTGCCAGATGCCGGGCATGAGCGGCTACGACGCCACCGGCGCAATTCGCGAGCGCGAACGTCTCGGCAAGCGCGCGCCCACCCCGATCGTGGCCTTGACCGCCAATTCGCTGCACGGCGATCGCGAACGTTGCCTCGATGCCGGCATGGACGACTACCTGGCCAAGCCTTTCACCGACGAACAATTGCGCGGCGTGCTCATGAAGTGGGTGGGAGGCAGGTCAGCGGCAAGCGCGACAAGTGACACCGCCATGCCCGCCGCGCCGACCATCCTCACCCATGGTCCGGCCCGCGATGCTGCGCTACCGGTCGTGCTCGACACCGCCGCCCTGGACGGCATGCGCGTGCGTGAGCGCAATGGTCGCGTCGGCCTGCTGCGACGCGTGGTCGATGGCTACCTGCAGCAATCGGTGGAACACCTCGCAATGTTGAGCGCCGGCTGCGAGAGCGGCGACCGCGAGTCGGTGGCGTTTGCGGTGCATGCCTTGAAGTCGAGCAGCGCCGTCATCGGCGCCGAAAGGCTCGCGGCGCTATGTCGAGGCATCGAGATGGAGGCGCGCGCCGGCTCGCTGACCATGGCGCGTCGCGAATTGACGCAGGTGTTTCGTCTGCACACCGAAGTGTGCGAGCTGCTCAACACCCACTACCGGGCGGATGCGGCATGAGCGCTTGACGCGCCACGCCCACGCTTGGCCATCAGGCGACGGCCGCCGACTTCTCTTCCTTGCAGCGCTGGGTCAGGTAGGCCAGCGCCTCTTCCACCTGGTCAATCAGGATCAGGCACAGGTCGCCCGGCTCCAACTGCGCCAGCGCGGTGTCGATGGCGACGAACTCGCCGTTGATCTCGCTGATGTCACGCGTGCGCGTGGCATTGCCCAGACCTTCGCGCAACAGGGCCAGCACTTCGCCGTCGGCGCGGCCGCGCTGGCAGGCGTCCTGGTAGAGGATGGCGGCATCGAAGGCGTTGCCGAGGATGCGGGTCTGATCGCGGATGTCTTCGTCGCGACGATCGCCCGCGCCGCTGATCACCACCAGGCGACGCTTGGCCGGCATGGCCGTGACCGCCTGCACCAGCGCCACCATCGCATCGGGGTTATGACCATAGTCGGCAATCACGGTCGCGCCGCGGTAGTCCATGAGATTGAAACGTCCCGGCGTGGCGGCAACGCTCGGCACGAACGTCGCGAGGCCGGCGCGGATATGCTGCCAATCGACACCGGCGCCCCAGGCGGCGGCCACCGCCGCCAGCACGTTCTCGACCTGGAAGCCGATGCGCCCACCGAACGTGAGCGGAATGTCGGCGAGCGGCAAGCGGCACAGCTCGCTGCCTTCCACGCAGCTGATGGCGTCGCCATCCACCACCACCACGCGCCGACCCTGGGCTCGGTGCGTGACGCTGATGGGATTGGCCGGATTGCGCGAGAAATAGATCACGCCGCCCGGGCAGGCAACGTTGCAGCGCGCGGCGATGGGGTCGTCGGCGTTCAACACCGCGTAGCCGGTCGGCGCCACGTTCTGCACGATGACGCGTTTCAACACCGCCAGATCCTCGACGGTGGTGATGTAGTTCAGGCCCAGGTGATCGCCGGTGCCGATGTTGGTCACCACCGCCACCTGGCAGCGATCGAAAGCCAGGCCTTCGCGCAGGATGCCGCCACGCGCGGTTTCCAGTACCGCGGCATCGACGTCGGGATGCATGAGCACGCTGCGCGCGCTGCGCGGGCCACTGCAGTCACCGCTGTCAATCTGCGTGCCCTGCACGTACACGCCGTCGGTCAGGGTCATGCCCACGCGCAAACCGGCTTGTTCGAGGATGTGGGCGGTCAAGCGCACGGTGGTGGTCTTGCCATTGGTGCCGGTCACGGCGATGACCGGGATGCGGGCATCGTTACCGTTACCGAACATCTCGGCGATGATGGCCTCGCCGACCTTGCGGCCGGTGCCGTAGGACGGCGACAGGTGCATGCGCAGACCCGGCGCGGCGTTCACTTCGACGATGCCGCCATTCTGCTCTTCGAGCGACTTCAACACGCTCTGACACACCACGTCGACGCCGCAGATGTCGAGACCGACCATCTGCGCCGCCGCCACCGCGCGCGCCGCGAGATCGGGATGCACTTCGTCGGTGACATCGGTGGCGGTGCCGCCGGTCGAGAGGTTGGCGTTGTTGCGCAACACCACGCGCAGGCCCTTGGCCGGGATCGAGGTCGGCGTCAGATCCTGCAGCTCGAGACAGGTGAAGGCGATTTCATCGAAGCGGATCTTGGTCAGCGAGGTGGCGTGGCCCGAGCCGCGGCGCGGATCCCTGTTCACTTCTTCCACCAGCTCCTTGACCGTATGCACGCCGTCGCCGATCACGAACGGCGGGTCGCGGCGCGCGGCGGCGATGAGCTTGTCGCCCACCACCAGGAAACGGTAATCGTGGCCGGGGATGTAACGCTCGACCAACACCTTGGTGCCGGCTTCCATGGCGGCCCGGTAGGCGGCTTCGAGATGCGGCTTGGTCTCGATGTTGACCGTCACGCCGCGGCCCTGGTGGCCGTCCTTGGGCTTGACCACCACCGGCAGTCCCATCGCACAGGCCGCGACCCAGGCATCTTCGGCGCTCGACACTTCGCGACCGTCCGGCACCGGCACGCCGGCGGCCTTCAACAATTGCTTGGTGAGCTGTTTGTCCTGGGCGATGGACTGCGCGATGGCGCTGGTCCGATCGATTTCGGCTGCCTGGATACGGCGTTGACGGCTACCCCAGCCGAACTGTACCAGCGAGCCGCTGGTCAGACGTCGATAGGGAATGCCACGCTCGACCGCCGCGGCGACGATTGAACCGGTGGACGGTCCGAGACGCTCGTCCTCGTCCATCTCCTGCAAACGCGCGACTTCCGATTCGACATCGAAGGGGGCATCGTCGAGCGTTGCCTGCACCAGGCGCTGGGCAATATCGAGCGCCGCGCGGCCAACCGACTCCTCACTGTATTCGACCACCACCTGGAACACGCCGGCGTCGGGCGTGAGCCCGCAACGACTGAAACTCACCGGGCAACCGGCCTGCGCCTGCAAACTCAGCGTGGCAATCTCGATGACGTGGGCCGCCGAGCGCGGTACTCCGCCGTCCGGCACCGGCAACACCTGCAGTTGTGGATAGATGGCGCGAAGATGCTTGATGAAGCCCGGCAAACGTGACAGATCCCGTTCGTCTTCATTGCAGTGAACGATCGCTTCGATGGCCGTGCGGCGGCTCCACAGATTGGGGCCTCGCAGGGCGCGGACGCGTTCGATTTCCATCGGCGGTGATTGCCTCGAAGTGTGCTTCAGTTGGTGGAACGTGTGGCTTCGTCGGCGGCGGTGGTGGCCGCCGGGAAACCGACGATGCCGCTCACGATGAGGCCGACCGGTACGTTCGCCGCCCATGCGCAGGCGGCGGCCGGCAGGCACTCGGGGGCATCGAAAGTGGGCGGGATGGGCAGGCGCTCGGCGTTTGCGCCATGCGCGAATACCAGTTCGTCTTCATCGCGATACACGGCGCGACGGCCTGCGGCCAGCGCCGCGCGCACCGCCGGCGAGTGCGCGTCACGACTATAGAGCAGCACCTCGCCATCGGAAAATTCGGCCAGCGCCAGCACGCCGGCATCGTCGGCGTTCAGCACCGACACGCCCTGCGCCAGCACCACGTCGACGTGGGTGCGCAGCAGCTTGGTCAACTGCTCGCTGTCCTCGACGCCGAAGCGGGCGAGCTTGTCATCCTTTGCCAATGATGTGACCACGGCCACCTGGCAGCGGTCATAGGGCAGGCCCTCGCGCAACAGGCTTTCGGCGGTGGTTTCGATGACCGCGGCGTTCAGCGTGCGATTGACCAGCAAGCGCTGACCGGCGGCCCAGTTGGCGGCATCGTTGTGCTCGACGCGACGCTCACCGAGATACAGGCCATTGCCGCAGGCCACGCCGACGGAAACGCCATGCAGATGCAACAGGAAACCGACCAGGCGCGCGACGGCGGTGGTGTCGCTGCTGCCGCCAATGCCGATCAACGGAATGCGGCCATGGTCATCGCCCGGGAAGAGGTGACGGACGATGGCCTCGCCAGCATGATGGGAACCATTCGGTCCGCGCGGCAGATGGGTTGGCAGCGCCGGCCCGGCGTTGATTTCTATGAGTGCGCCACCCTGCGCGGCCAGCGGTTGCGAGATGTCCCTGGCCACGATGTCGACGCCGGCGATATCCAGCCCCACCACGCGAGCGGCGAGAGTCGCCTGCGCGACGATGCTCGGATGCACTTCGGCCAGCACGTCGACGCCAATCTTGGCGTGGCGTGGCAGCTCGACCACCTGGCCGGTGGCCGGCACGGCCTCGAAGGACAGGCCCTGCCGGCTCAAGGCCAGGCGCACGGTCGGAAAGTCCTCGAAGTCTTCGATGGTGAGCGGCACGGCCGTCGGCTCGGAAGCATCGGCGAGCTGGTTCAATGCCACGTTGAGCAGGTGCTGCAGGGTATCGCGCCCGTTGCCGGTGACGCGGAACATTTCGGCGCGGGTGGCGGCCACGACCTTGTCGCCCACCACCAGCAGGCGGTGCTCCTCGCCCTCGATGTATTTCTCGACGATCACCGTCGAATCGACTTCATTGGCGACGGCGAACGCCGCGCGCACCGCGTCCGCATCGTTCAGATCAAGAAACACCGCCTCGCCGCGGCTCGCTTCACCAGGCTTGATGGCTACCGGGTACCCAAGATCTTCGGCCGCATCGACGGCGGCATCGGCGTTGCGCACGAGATGGCCTTCCGGCACCGGAATGCCGCAGGGCGCGATCAGCTGCTTGGCCAGATCCTTGTCGCTGGCAATCGATTCGGCGATGGCCGAGGTACGGTCGGTCTCGGCGGTCCAGATCCGGCGTTGACGAGTGCCATGGCCGAGGATGACGAGATTGCCCTGGGACAGCGGCACGACCGGGATCTTGGCGTTGACGGCCGCGTCGACGATGCACGCGGTGCTCGGCCCGAAGCCCTTGCGATCGGCCAGCACGCGCAGTTCGCGCAGGGTCTGGGTGACGTCGAAAGGCTTGCCTTCGATGGCGGCAAGTATGAGGTCGCGCGCGCGCAGCAGACAGGTGCGCGTGAGATCTTCCTGCGTGGTGCGCACCACCACGTGATAGATGCCGGTGGTAGCCGTGCTGCGCGCGCGGCCGAAGCCCGCCGGTCTGCCGGCCTGGGTCTGCAATTCGAGCGTCACGTGCTCCAGAATATGCCCGACCCAGGTACCCTCCTCCAGGCGGCGTACGAAGCCGCCCGGCTCTTCATAGCTGCATTCATGCTTGCGCAAGCCCGGCAGCCATTCGACCAGCCGCGGCACGAAGCCGGGCAAGGTGTTGGAAGGGAATTCCTCCAGCGTGCCGATGTCGACCAGCGCCTCCAGGGCGGGGCGGTAGGACCAGCGGTTGGGGCCGCGCAGGAAGACTTGATCGAGAATTCGAATGTCGTGTTGATTCATCAGCAAAGGCTGTTGGTGGCGGTACGGGCGTACCCGTTTAGGCGCCACGCTCACCGCGGGAAGCGGCCCCAGGCGGCAACGGCACCATCCTGTACTCAATCCGGCGATAATATAAGTAATGACTGCTCGTTCCCAATTTTCGCTAGTACCCGCCCTGCCCCAACACTGGCAGGCCCTGGCCACCAACCACATCGCCAGCACGGAAACCGTGCGCGCCTGGTTCGAGACCGACCTCACCGCGGAACTGCGTTACGCGCGAGGCCTGGCGCTGCTGACCGATACCCGCATCGTGTACCTGGTCGAGCACGCTGGGGGGCAAGACTGGCCGCTAAGCAATGAACTTTTCCTGAATCACATCGAGCATGCCGGGGTCGGCACGCTCGAGATCCTGCGGGGTGAAGAACGCCTCGGCCGCTTGAGATTCACGCTCGCCCAAGACCTCGGCGCCAAGCGTTTCGTGGCCGAGGCGGAGCGCGTGCTGGCCGGCGACGCGGCCGTGCACGAAGTGGCCGAACATTGTCCGGTGTGCAACACCGTGCTCGATGCCAGCCAGGACGAATGCCCGGTGTGCGCCCAGCAGTTGCATACGCCGCCGTCGACCTGGACGCTGTTCCGCCTGTGGCGCTTCGCGCGGCCATACCGCGTGCAGCTGTTCTTCGGTTTCGTGTTCACGCTGGCATCGACCTTCGCGACCTTGATCCCGCCCTACCTGACCATGCCGCTGATGGACAAGGTGCTGATCCCTTTCCAGAACGGCACGCCCATCGATCGCGCGCTGGTGACGATGTACCTCGGCGGACTGGTGGGTGCCTCGCTGGTCGCGTGGCTGCTGGGCTGGGCGCGCAGCTACATCCTCGCCCTGGTATCGGAGCGCATCGGCGCGGACCTGCGCACCACGACCTTCGACCACCTGTTGAAGCTGTCGCTCGAGTATTTCGGCGGCAAGCGCACCGGCGATCTGATTTCGCGCCTGGGCTCCGAATCCGATCGCATCTGCGTGTTCCTGTCGCTGCATGCGCTCGACTTCATCACCGACGTGTTGGTGATGCTGATGACGGCCGCCATCCTGTTTTCGATCAACCCGTGGCTGGCGCTCACCACCCTGCTGCCACTGCCGTTCATCGTGTGGCTGATCCACATCGTGCGCGAGAAGCTGCGCACCGGCTTCGAGCGCCTGACGCGCATCTGGTCGGAAGTGACCAACGTGCTGTCCGACACCATTCCCGGCATCCGCGTGGTGAAGGCTTTCGCGCAGGAAGAGCGCGAAGGACAGCGCTTCCTCAAGGCCAACAAGTACAACCTCGCGCAGAACGACAGGCTCAACAAGATCTGGGCGCTGTTCACGCCCACCGTCACCCTGCTGACCGAGCTCGGCCTGTTGGTGGTGTGGGGTTTCGGCATCTACCAGGTGTCCAAGCACGAGATCACGGTCGGTGTGCTGACGGCGTTCCTGGCTTACATCGGACGCTTCTACACGCGCCTCGATTCCATGAGCCGTATCGTGTCGGTGACGCAGAAGGCGGCGGCCGCCGCCAAGCGTATCTTCGACATCCTCGACCACGTGTCGAGCGTGCCCGAGCCCCAGTCACCGCAGAAGCTCGACGCGGTGCGTGGTCACATCGAATTGCGCAATGTCGGCTTCCGCTACGGCAGCCGCGCGGTGGTGCGCGACGTGTCACTCGACATCCAGCCGGGTGAGATGATCGGCCTGGTCGGCCAGAGCGGTTCCGGCAAGAGCACGCTGGTCAATCTCATGTGCCGCTTCTACGACGTCGCCGAGGGCGCCATCCTGCTCGATGGTATCGACATCCGGCAGCTCTCCATTCCGGACTTCCGCAAGAACATCGGCCTGGTGCTGCAGGAGCCCTTCATGTTCTTCGGCACCGTGGCGGACAACATCGCCTACGGCAAACCCGACGCCACGCGCGAGGAAATCGTCGCCGCCGCGCGCGCCGCCCACGCCCATGACTTCATCCTGCGTCTGCCCCACGGCTACGACTCGCTGGTCGGTGAACGCGGCCAGCAGCTGTCGGGCGGCGAACGTCAACGCCTGTCCATTGCGCGAGCGCTGCTGATCGACCCCAAGATCCTGCTGCTGGACGAAGCGACTTCGTCGGTCGATACCGAAACCGAGAAGGAGATCCAGAAGGCGCTCGACAACCTGGTGCGCGGCCGCACCACCATCGCCATCGCCCATCGGCTCTCCACCCTGCGCCAGGCGAACCGGCTGGTGGTGCTGGAGCGCGGGCGTATCGTCGAGATCGGCGACCATGACACGCTGCTCGCGCGGGACGGCGCCTATGCGCGCCTTTACGAAGCGCAGGCGCGCATCGAGGCAGAACAATGACCCACGATTTCACCCTGAGCCAGGACCCGCGCGGCCGCCTCGAACTCACCCTCGCCGACGGCAGCCGCTACGACGGCGTGGTGCCGGTGCGTGCCTTTCCCCTGACCGCGCCCGATGAATGCGTGGCACTGGTCTCGAGCGGTGGCCATGAAGTGGTCAACATCGCGCGCCTTTCGGAGCTCGCCGAGCCGGCGCGCGGCATCATCGTCGAGACCCTCGCCGCCCGCGAGTTCGTGCCGAAGATCGAAGCGATCGTGTCCTGCAGCGCGTTCGCCACGCCCAGCACCTGGACGGTGCGCACCGATCGCGGCCAGACCGAGTTCGTGCTGAAGGCGGAGGAAGACATCCGCCGCCTCGGCGAAGGCCGTCTCATGATCACCGACAGCCACGGCCTGCAACTTGAAATCGTCGACCAGGCCAGGCTCGACGCCCACAGCCGCCGCATCCTGCTGCGCTTCATGTAATCCTGCCGGTGCCGCGAGTGCGCGTGTGACGCGGGTCAACTCGCGGCGCGTCGCCGGCTTTCAGACTAGGCTCATGGTGAACATGCGCTGTCGATGCCGTGCCGGTACTGCAACTCATCATCCTGATCACGCTTGCCAACAGCGCGCCGGTGCTGGCGCGGCACCTGTTCGGCGACACCTGGCAACAGCCGCTGGACGCGGGCCTCGTGTGGCGCGACGAGCGTCGTGTGCTGGGTCGCTCCAAGACCTGGCGTGGCGTCATCGCCGCCGTCGTGCTGTGCGCGCTGGCCGCGCCGCTGCTCGGTGTGCCGTGGCAACTCGGCATGCAGTGCGGCGCGCTGGCGATGGCCGGCGACCTGGTGGCGAGCTTCATCAAGCGTCGCCTGGGTCTCGCGCCCGGCCAGCGCGCGCCGCGCCTGGACAGCGTGCCCGAGGCCTTGCTGCCGGCGTTGGTATTGCGTCCATCCTTGTCGTTGTCGTGGCTGCAGGTGGCGCTGGTGGTGGCAGGTTTCGTGTTGCTGGTGAGGTTGGCCTCGCCGCTGCTTTACAGTCTGCGCCTGCGCTCGCGACCATGGTGAGAAGTCAAAGCGCGGTGCCGACATGAGCGAACTCAGCGTCCTCACCTACAACATGCACAAGGGCTTCTCGGGTGACGGCCGACGCAACTTCGTTTTGCCGCGCATGCGTGAAGCGCTGGCCGCCAGCGCGGCGGACGTGGTGTTCCTGCAGGAAGCCCAGGGCGAACACCGCCAACATGCCGCACGCCTCGAGCAGTGGCCGGCCGCCTCGCAGTTCGAATTCATCGCTGACAGCCTGTGGCCGCACCATGCCTATGGCAAGAACGCGCTCTATGACCACGGCCATCACGGCAACGCCATCCTGAGCTGCTACCCGCTGCTCGAATGGGAGAACGTCGACGTCTCGCCCTATCCCTTCGCCGCCAGCCGCAGTCTCTTGCATGGGCGCATCGAAATTCCGCAGGCGGCGCGCAGCGTGCACCTGGTGTGCATCCACTTCGGCTTCATCGCCGCCGAGCGACGCCCGCAGATCCACCGCCTGTGCGCGCACATCGAAGCACGCATTCCGCATCATGAAGCGCTGATCGTGGCCGGTGATTTCAACGACTGGTGGGGCCGCGCCGAGCGCGAGTTCAATGCCGCGCTGGGTTTGCGCGAGGTGTTTCGCGAACTGCATGGTCGCCATGCGCGCAGCTTCCCGTCGTGGGCGCCGCTGTTCCCCATGGATCGCATCTACTGCCGCGGCCTCGAGGCGCGGGCCGCGACGCGTCTGAATGGCCCACCGTGGCCCAGCCTGTCGGACCACGCGCCCCTGCAGGCGTGGTTCACGCTGTGAGCGGCGCGACCCGTACCCGTCATCGACGCTGGACGGCGGCCAACTGCCTGACCGCCTTTCGCCTGCTGGTAGCGGCGCCCTCGATGATCGTGCTGGCGCTGCTCGGCTGGCGCGAGGCTTTCCTGTGGATGCTGGCCTTGTCGTTCGCGACCGATGCGGCCGACGGCACGGTGGCGCGACTGACCGGCGGCACCACGCGTTTCGGCGCACGCCTGGATTCGTGGGCCGACGGCGCCGCCTATTGCGCAATCGCCATCAGCCTGCCGCTGTTGTTCCCGCGCCTGGTGACCGAGCAATGGCTGGCGATGCTCGCCATCATCCTGAGCTTCGTGTTGCCGGGCATCATCGGCTATGCCAAGTTCCGGCGTTTCACCAGCTACCACACGCTGCTGGTCAAGGCTGCGGTCGGCGCCACGGCGCTGGCCTTGATGTGGGCGCTGTGGGGAGGCTCGGCCGGCCCCTTGCGGCTCGCGGCACTGCTGGCGGTGGCCGCGGCCATCGAGGAGATCGCCATCACCTGGCTGTTGAAGGCGCCGCTGTCCAACGTCGGTAGCATCGTCAAGGTGTGGCGCGAACAGCGACGGCCGCGTGCCTGACCCCCATAGGAACGTGGGGCGAGTGACGCGCCGTGGCTATCATGGGGGGCGTCACCACCAGTGAGGGCGAGCAATGTTCAAGGCAATGGTCATGATCAAGCGCAAGCGCGGCATGAGCATGGAGGACTTCATCAACTACTACGAAACCCGTCATGCACCGCTCGGCGCCAGCAAGGTGCCGAACATGAAGCGCTACGTCCGTCATTTCATTCGACCCTACGGCAACGACGTCTACGGCACCGATGCCGAGCCGCCCTACGATGTGCTCACCGAGATCTGGTTCGACGATGAAGCGGAATTCCAGCGCGGCATGGCGATGCTGACCGAGCCCGCCACGGCCGCCATCATCGGCGCGGACGAAGAGATGCTGTTCGACAAGTCCTCGATTCGTTTCATGATCATGGAAGACCACGAAACCGTCATGCCGCCCGAGACGCGCTGAGCGCGGCAACCGCGCCGCGATCCCCGTCCGCGACGCCGCGCCAAGGCGCCGCGGACGCCCCATCCCGGTTCAAGTCGAGGCCCTTCACGGCCGCTATCTGTCGGGAGCGGACCGCCGTTTGCGCGGCCCCCGCACCCGAGCCCTTGAGGAGAGTTCCGTGAATAGTTCGTCGATAGGCACCCGCCTGAATCTGCTCAACCTGCTGCTGCTGCTGGCCCTGTGCGCGGCCGGAGGCGCGGGCATCTATGGCGTGGTCGGCCTGGAACGGATGCTGGCCCTGGTGATGGGCCCGGCGTGGGAAACCGCCGACAGTGCCATGGAGACCGAGATCGGCGTGCAGGGCGAAATGCTGGCGATGCAGCGCGTGATGCGCGAGTCGGGTTCGGCCGCGGCGCTGGCCAATTACGAGCAAGCACACAAGTTCGCCGAGTCCGCCACCGCGCGCATGACGGCGTCCGGCAGCCTGCTGCCGCCGGCCTTGGTCGAGGAGACGCGGCAACTGCTCGCGGACTACGCGAGCCGCCGCGACCAGCTGCTGGCCACGCTGCAGGCCCCGAACTTCGCGAGCGACGGCCTGGATGCAACGGGCGTGGGTTATCTCGACGCCGCGCAACGTGTGCTGGACAAGCTCGTGCAGGTCGAGGAATTCGGCGACCGGCAGGTCGAGAGCCATCACGACCAGGTCGCCGCGTTGCTGTCGCGGACCCACATCGCGCTGGCGACGGCGTCGGTGACGGGCTTGCTGCTGTTCTTCTTCTCAGCGTGGGTGACGCGCCAGACCATCGTCATGCCGCTGCGCGAATTCGCCACCCATTTCCGCGCCCTGAGCGGCGGGCGTGGCGACCTGTCGGTGCGCATGGACGAATCGCGCAAGGACGAAATCGGCGACATCGCCATCGGCTTCAATGCCTTCATCGCGGTCCTGCGCAGCCTCATGGGCGCGGTGGCCGAAACCAGCACGCGCATCGCCAACGCCACCCAGCAGGTGGCGCTCACCTCCGAACGCTCCAACCAGAACATGCGCGCGCAGCTGGCCGAAACCGAAGCGGTCGCCGCGGCCTTGACCGAACTCGCCGGCAGCGCGCAGAGCATGGCGCACAATACCGACACCGCGGTCGACGCGACCCACGAATCCCAGCGCAAGGTCGGCGACGGCCGCAACGTGCTATCGCAGGTCATCACCACCATCACCGACCTCTCGAACGACATCCGCGATTCGGCGGAAGCGGTCGGTGAACTGCAGCGTTCCAGCGGCGAAATCGGCCAAGTGCTGCAGGTCATTCGCGATATTTCCGAGCAGACCAACCTGTTGGCCTTGAATGCCGCCATCGAAGCGGCGCGCGCCGGCGAGCAGGGCCGCGGCTTCGCGGTGGTCGCCGACGAGGTGCGTACCCTCGCGCAGCGTACCGGCGATTCGACGGCGGAAATCAACATGATGATCGACCGGCTGCAGGCCGCCATTCGGCGTGTCGCCGACGCCATGGACGCCGGCCGCACGCGTGCCGATCACACCGTGCACGCCGCCAGCGTGGCCGGCGAATCGCTGACCGCCATCGACGCGGCCGTCGGCCGCGCGCGCGACATGAACTCGGAGATTGCTTCAGCGGCGCGCGAGCAGAGCCAGGTCATCGTCGATGTCGAACGCAACATCCTGCGCATTCAACAGGGCGCCGATCGCACCGCCAACGAAACCAACGATGTCGGCCGCGCGACGCGCGAATTGTCCGACCTGTGCGCCGCGCTGCAGAGCGGCATGGGGCAGTTCAAGCTGCACTGAGCGCGGGCCGTGCACGGTGTACGGTGCACGGCAAATTCGCGCACGAATTGAGTTAGTCTTGTCGCTCATCCTTCCACATGGAGACGTTGCAATGAGCCTGAGCGAGAAACTCGATGAGATTCGTCAAGGTGCGATGAAGATGATTCCCGCCGACAAGCTGGCGGTGATGACGCAAGCGACCGCCGACCTTAGGGCCTCCGGCATCGTCGACAAGGTCGTCAAGGTCGGTGCGCCGCTGCCGGCCTTCACGCTCACCAACATGCGCGGCGCCAAGGTGTCGTCGGCCGAGCTCTTGTCGCGTGGCGCAATTGTGCTGTCGGTGTTTCGCGGACATTGGTGACCCTACTGCGTGGCGGAGCTGTATGCTCTGCAAAGCATCGTTGAACCCTTGCAAGCATTGGGCGCGAATCTCGTCGCGCTGTCTCCCCAGAAACCCGAACATGGCCTTGCCATCGTCGAGAAGAACAAGCTCGCATTCGACATCCTGTCCGACCCGCGTAACGACTATGCGGCGGCGCTCGGTCTGCGCTTCACGCTGCCGGCCGAGTTGCGCACCATCTACGCGAGCTTCGGCATCAACCTGCCGCTGTTCGATGGCGATGAGTCATGGACCTTGCCGATGCCGGGCCGCATCGTGGTCGACCGCCACGGCATCGTGCGCGCGGTGGACGTCGACCCGGACTACACCGTCAGGCCCGAACCCGAAGCGACCCTGGAGGCGGTGCGCGCCCTGCCACGCTGAAGCATGAGCGGCGGCGCTGCGCGGCCTCCCCGCGCGGCGCCGCCCGCTGCTCACCCCCAAACCGACAATGGTGAGGCCCCGGCCGATGCAGTAGATTCGGCCAACAGTCGACGACGAGGGGGACGCATTTTGAAGATTGGATTCTTTGCCATCGGTGCCGGGCTGTCGGCTGACCCGCACATCATCAAGCTGATCGCGACCACGGCCGAGGCCTGTGGCTACCATTCGTTGTGGGCGCCCGAGCACATCGTGCTGCTCGACCAGTATTCGTCGAGCTACCCCTACACGCAGAACGGCCGCATGCCGTTCGAGACCATGAAGGTCGACATACTCGATCCGTTCCTGGCCTTGACCTTCGCCGCCGCGGTCACCAGCCGCATCCGTCTCGGCACCGGCATCTGCCTGGTGCCCGAGCGCCAGCCGCTGACCCTGGCCAAGGAAGTGGCGACGCTCGACAAGCTCTCGGGTGGCCGCTTCGATTTCGGTGTCGGCATCGGCTGGCTGAAGGAAGAGTTCGAGGCGCTCGAAGTGCCATGGCCGAAACGTGCCGAGCGCACCCGCGATTACCTCGCCGCCATGAAGAAGCTGTGGACCACGGAGGAGACCTCGCACCAGGGCGAGTTCGTGCGTTTCGGCGCCGTGCGTTCCTATCCCAAGCCCGTACAGAATCCTCATCCGCCGATCATCTTCGGCGGCGAAAGCGAGCCCGCGCTGCGACGCGTGGGTGAAGTGGGCGACGGCTGGTGGGGCGTGAATGTCACGCCGGACAGCGCCAGGGCGCACATCACCAAGATCAAAGCCTACGCCGCGGCCGCCGGCCGCGATGCCGGCGCGCTGCATTTTTCCGTGACCACCGGCATGGGCCTGGAAGTCAGTAGCGACGAAGTGAAGCGCTTCGCGGATGTCGGCGTGCACCAGGTCATCGTCGGCGCCTTCGGCGCGAGCGCCGATGAGTACAAACGCATCATCGAAAGCAATGCGCAACGCCTGATCGCATAGCGGGCGTCGTCGCTGCAGGTTCGCAAAACCACGACCTACGCGTCCGGCCGCGGGGAGAAGGACGGCCGGACGCGGGATCTCAATCACAAGGGGAGCAAGCATGAATCGATGGTTAGGGATCTCATGCGTGATGGCGGGCCTCATGGCCGGCATCGCGCCGGCCGCCGACACGGTGGTCGATGACAAGTATCTCGCTGAGGAAGGCGACGGCGCGAACTGGGCGGCCTACGGTCGCACCGCCAGCGAGCAGCGCTACAGCCCGCTCGATCAGATCAACGCCGACAACGTCAAGCAATTGGGCCTCGCGTGGTCGTTGGACCTGCCCAACGAACGCTCGCTGATCGCCACCCCGCTGGCCGTCGACGGCGTGATCTATTTCACCGCCAGCTACAGCCATACGCGCGCGGTGGATGCCAGGACCGGCAAGGTGCTGTGGGAGTACGACCCGAAAGTCATCGAACATGCCGGCGACCGCCTGCGCATCATGTGGGATTCCAACCGTGGCCCGGCCTTCTACAAGGGCAAGCTCATCATCTCCACCGTCGATGGCCGCTTGATTGCGCTCGACGCCAGGAGCGGCAAGATGCTGTGGGAGACCATGACCATCGACCCGCGCCGCTCCTACTACATCACCGGCGCACCC
Organism: Pseudomonadota bacterium; assembly: GCA_016719885.1. NCBI lineage: Bacteria > Pseudomonadati > Pseudomonadota > Pseudomonadota bacterium. The sequence goes on from JADJYF010000012.1 coordinate 135,901, forward strand.
AAGGTGTTCCGCGACAAGGTCATCATCGGCAACGGCGGCACCGAGCACGAAGCGGCGCGCGGCTACGTGACCGCCTACGACATCGATACCGGCAAGCAGGCGTGGCGCTTCTTCATCGTGCCCGGCAACCCGGCCGACGGCTTCGAGAACAAGGCCATGGAAATGGCGGCCAAGACCTGGACCGGCGAATGGTGGAAGCACGGCGGCGGCGGCAACACCTGGAACGGCATCACCTATGACGCGACCTATAGCCAAGTGCTGATCGGCACCGGCAACGGCTCGCCGTGGAACCAGAAGATCAGGAGCCCAGGCGGTGGCGACAACCTGTTCCTGTGTTCAATAGTCGCGCTCGATGCCGACACCGGCGAATACAAGTGGCATTACCAGACCAATCCCGGCGAGACCTGGGATTACAACTCCAACATGGACATCGTGCTGGCCGACGTGAACTACGGTGGGCAACCGATCAAGGCCTTGTTGCACGCGCCGAAGAACGGCTTCTTCTATGTCATCAACCGCGCCAACGGCGAACTGCTGTCGGCCGAGAAATTCGCCAAGGTCACCTGGGCCGAGCGCATCGATCTGAAGACCGGCCGGCCGGTCGAAGTGAAGGGCGCGCGCTACGAGGACGGCGAGGAAACCGTGTGGCCGAGCCCATTCGGCGCGCATAGCTGGCACGCGATGTCCTACAACCCCAACACTGGCCTGGTCTACATCCCCACCATCGAGATGGCCGGTGTGTTCAAGGACAAGGGCATGGACTTGGGCAAGTGGCAGTCGCCGCATTTCTACATCGATCCCGGCGTGGTGTTCGGCGGCGAAGACACGCCCAAGGATTACAGCACGGCATCGCTGTTGGCCTGGGATCCGATCAAGCAGAAGAAGGTCTGGCAGCTGCCGCTGCCACCGATGTGGAACGCCGGCACCATGACCACCAAGGGCAACCTGGTGTTCGAAGGGCGCGCCGACGGTGAGTTCGATGCCTACAACGCCACCACCGGCGACAAGCTGTGGGCGGTGAAGCTCGGCAACGGCATCTCCTCGCCGCCCATCACCTACAGCGTCGACGGCAAGCAGTACATCTCGCTGTTGGTGGGCTGGGGTGGCGGTGGCACCTTGCTCGGCTCGACCGCCGCGCAACATGGCTGGAAGTACAAGGTGCATCCGCGCCGCCTGTTCACCTTCGTGCTGGACGGCAAGGCGCCACTCCCCGCCTCGCCGCCGCCGGCCTTCGCCACGCCCGTCGACGTGCCGGACTTCAAGGTGGACGACAAACTCGCCGAGCAGGGCAAGGCGCGCTTCGCCCATTCGTGCATGTGGTGCCACGGCGGTGGCGTGGTGTCGGGCGGCACCGCGCCCGATCTGCGCGAATCCCCCATCGCTACCAGCCGCGATGCGTTCAAGGAGGTGGTGGTCAAGGGCGTGAAGGTCGCCAACGGCATGCCGCGCTTCGGCGAATTCACCGACCAGGACGTGGATGCGCTGCTGCACTACATCCGCCAGCAGGCGCGCGTGGCGGTGGTGGCGAAGAAGTAGCAACCAGGCGCGGCGCGCCGAGCGTTTCGCAAGATGGATTGGCCGGTGACTCACGGCGAGTCACCGACACGTAACCCCGGGAGGAGAGTGTCGTGATGAGCAAGCAAGCCCTGTTTCCGCCGGAACTGCCGCGCCCGCGGGTCGCCTACTCGCCCGCCGTCAAGGCCGGGCCCTTCGTGTTCGTGTCGGGGCAACTGGCCTCGGATCTCAACACCGGCACACCGTCACGCGCGACCATCAATCCGAACTTTCCCTGGCACGGTTCGGAGATCGCACGCCAAACGCGTTACATCGGCGAGAACATCGAAGCCTGCCTGCGGGCCGGCGGTGCGCGCCTCGAACACGTCGTGCACCTGACCAACTACCTGACCGAGGACAGCGATCAGGCAGGCGCCAGCCAGGCGCTCGCCGCCTGTTTCGGTGGTACGCCGCCACCCACCTCGACCATCCTCGTGGAAGAACTGCCGATCCCAGGCTGCCGCTCCGAGATTGACCTGGTGGCGCTGGTGCCACCCGCCGGGCAGCGCATCGAAATGCTGGATCCCATTGGCCTGCCACGCGCGTTGCCCGACGGCCTCGACGGTGCGCCGCTCTATCACTATGGGGCCAAATGCGGCCAGTGGATTTTCACCAGCGGTCTCGTGGCCACGGATTTCAACGAAGCAATCGCCGCCGATGCGCGCACCACCGCCACTTTCCCCTATTACGGCGAGAACGGTCGGTTGCAGACCGCGCATGTCTTGACGCAACTGGAAGCGGTACTCGCCGCCGGTGGCGCGACTTTGAAGGACGTGGTGAAGGCCGAGGTCTACCTGACGGATCTGAAGGACTTCTTCCGTCTCGACGAGGTGTGGCGCGAATTCTTTCCGGTCAATCCGCCGGCGCGCACCACCGCGCCGGTCAAGAGTCTCGGCGTGCCCGGCGCGCGCGTCGCCATCAATCTCATCGCCTACTTGCCGGGCGCCGGTGACATTCGCCGCACCATCGCCACCGACGCCGCGCCGCGACCGCTGGCCCACGAGCCGCAGGCGGTGCAGGCCGGCTCGCTGCTGTTCTTCTCGCAGCAGATGGCGACCGACTATCGCACCGGCGTGCCGGCCGAGGCCAGGCTCAATCCCGCCTTTCCCTTCTACGGCTCGGAATCGGCCCAGCAGGTGAACTACATCGTCAAGAACGTCGAAGCGATCTGTGAAGCGGCGGGCACCACGGCCGACAAGCTATTGCGCCGGCGCGGCTTCTACACCGACTTCAGCGAGTTCTTCACGTCCTTCGCGACCTGGGGCAAGGCCTTTCCGAGCGCGCCGCCGGCCAGCACCACCATCCGCGTGCCGAATCCCCTGTTGGTGCCGGGCTGCAAGGTGGCCATCGATTTGATCGCGCTCTTGTAGGGGTAGCTGAATCCAACGCCGCTCTTCTGTGGGTCAGACTTCAGTCTGACCTCGGGGAGGGGTTCCAAGCCAGGTGCCAATCCCTTAATGTCAGACTGAAGTCTGACCCACAAAGATTCAGAGCCCGCCGAGGAACCTCGCCATGACCGACCCGCAGGATGAAGCCTTGGGCTTTGCCGCGCCCCACGACACTGCCATCCCCTACCTCGCGCGCATTCGCGAGTATTACGCGACGCTTGGTTACGGCGCACCGTATCGCTGGGCGCAGTACGTCGATGTGCCGTTCGCGCCGTTGCACAAACCGCTGTCGGCGATGACGGTCGGGCTCATCACCACCGCCGCGCCTTTCCAGCCCGACAAGGGCGACCAGGGTCCGGGCGCGCCCTACAACGCCGGCGCCAAGTTCTTCAGCGTTTACTCGGGCGACACGGCCCGTGATCACGACATGCGTATCTCGCACATCAGCTACGACCGTCAGCACACCAGTGCCGAGGATCAGAACACCTGGTTCCCCTTGCCGGCGCTGCGGCGCGCCGCGCAAGCCGCACGCATCGGCCGCGTTGCCGCGCGCTTTCACGGCGCGCCGACCAACCGCTCCCATCGCACCACGCTCGATGTCGATTGCGCGGAACTGCTCGCGCGTTGCCGCGAGGACGGCGTCGACGCGGTATTGCTGGTCGCGACCTGACCGGTCTGTCACCAGACCGTGAGTCTGGCAGCCCGTCATCTCGAAGCCCACGGCATCGCGACCGTGGTGCTGGGGTGCGCCAAGGACATCGTCGAACTGGTCGGCGTACCGCGTTTCCTGTTCAGCGATTTCCCGCTCGGCAATGCCGCCGGACGGCCGCATGACCTCGCTTCGCAGGACACCACACTGGCACTCGCGCTCGGCCTGCTCGAATCGGCGCGCGGCCCGCGCACCACGCAGCAGTCGCCACTGCGCTGGTCCGGCGATCCCGACTGGAAACTCGACTATTCGAACATCGCGCGACTGTCGAACGAGGAGCTGGCTCGGCGTCGCGCCGAGTTCGACGCACAGCGCGACGTCGCGCGCGAAGTGAAAGCCCGGGAGCGCGATTGAAAACGCCTGCGCCGCCGGCGCCACAATTACACTGGACGTACACGGTCCTCGCCGCGCTGCCGGCCTTGCTGCTGCTCGGCCTGCACATCACGCTCTACCATCCCTTCATCGCTGACGACGCGCTGATTTCGCTGCGCTATGCCGAACGCTTCGTCGAGGGCCTGGGCCTGACCTGGACCGACGGTGAGCGGGTGGAGGGCTATTCGAACCTGTCCTGGGTGCTGGCGACGGCGGCGCTGCATGCGCTCGGCATGGACTTGATCGTGGCCGCGCGCGTGCTCGGCGTACTCGCCATGGGCGGCGCCATCGTGTGCGTGGCGCGCTGCACCGCGGGTGACACGCGCGGTCGCTGGGCGGCGAGCGCCTTGGCCGCCTGTGCGCTCGCGGTGACCGGGCCCATCGCGGCATGGGCCATCGGCGGTCTCGAGCAGGCTTTCATCGCGCTGTTTCTCGCCCTTGCGCTGGTCGAAGCGGACCGCCTCATCGAGGCGGGCGAGATCTCGCGGCCGTGGCGTTGCGCCCTGCCGCTCGCCGCCCTGTGTGTCACGCGTCCCGACAGTCCGGTGCTGGTCGCCGGCCTCTTGTTCGGACTCATGTGCGCGCTCGGCTGGCGCGCTCTGCCACGGGTCATAGTCATTGGCTTGATGTCGGCGACGGCCGTCGCGGCGCAGCTCGCGTTTCGCCTCGCCTATTACGGCGAGTGGGTGCCGAACTCGGCGCGTGCCAAGCTCGCGCTCACGTTTGACCGGCTGGTGCATGGCGTCATCTACGTGCTCGACGCCGCCTTGCACCTGTGGCCGCTGCTCGCCCTCGGCCTGGTGCTGCTGGTGGTCGCCCATCGCGCCTGGCGACGCATGGCGCCGGCGCTGGCCGTGATGGTGCTGTGGACGCTCTATGTCATGACCATCGGCGGCGACATCTTTCCCGCGCGGCGGCATGTGGTCGCGCTGCTCGTGCCGCTGGCGTTGGTGCTGGCCATCGGCCTGCGTGAAGCGTTCCAGACACGACGCGCGTCCACGTTGATGTTGCCGCTCACGGTGCTGGCGCTCGCCGCACAGATCCATCTCACCGGCCGCGACCCACAGAATTTCCTCGCCACCACCGAGCGCTGGGAATGGGATGGCGAAGTGATCGGACGACTGTTGAACCGCGCCTTCCACGCCGAGCAACCGCTGCTGGCGGTCGACTCGGCCGGCTGCCTGCCATATTTCTCGCGCCTGCCGGCGCTCGACATGCTCGGCATCAACGACCGCTTCCTGGCCAGCCATCCACCGGCGGACTTCGGTCACGGTCGCGTTGGCCATGAACTCGGCAACGGCGAGTACGTGATGTCGCGCGAGCCGGACCTGGTGCTGCCCTGCCTCGCCCAGGGCGCCAGCCACGGCTGCTATCGCAGCGGCCGCGAACTTCTGGCGCGCAAGGATTTTCGCGCGCGCTACCGGCTGGTGAATTTCGAAGGCCAGGAGCCCTATCGATTCCGCTCGCAGATCTTCGTACGCACCGATGGGCGCATCGGCATCCGCAGTAGCCGCGAGGGCGTGGCGGTGCCCGGCCACTTCTTCGCGGTCGGCAACGCCGTGACCATGCTCGACGCGGCCGGCCGCGTGGGCGTGGCCCTCAAGCCCGGCCAGTCGGTGGCCCTGCGCATCGCCGGTCTGTCCAAGGAACTATGGCAGGGGCATGCCGAAAGCGACGACGAGGCGCAGGTCGAGCTCGCCGACGGCCAGCTGATCCTGACCGCCGGCGCGCGGGGCGCGCATGTTCGATGGGTGCGGGTGACTCGACGCGAGGGCTCTACACCCGACTCGTGATGCCAAACCGCCGGGCGACGCCCAGTGCCATGACCCGGAACGATTCAGATAACGACCGGCCTATCGATATGCGAGTGAATTCGCACCTCCGACGAAGGGGTGTCCGGGTCGCTGCGGCGGGGCGGCCTTCCCGCATCGCCCGTCTCGCTACCAGGGCGAGTTCAAACGACTATGGCCATTGCCGGTTCCTCGCAGCGCGCCGGATGGTTGACGCTTGACCCGCGTTGTAGGTGCGATTTCAATCGCACATTCCAAACTCCAGTTCTTTCCCGCTTCGCAGCCGCCCGATATGGGCAAGTCGGCCGCGCGCCGATGAAGCGTCAACAAAAAGCCCGCACAAGGCGGGCTTCGTCGCGGACAACGCGAAGACGGCTCAGCCGCGTTTCTGACGTCGCGAATAACCCACGCCCGCCAGTCCTAAACCAAACAGCGCCAGGCTGGCCGGTTCCGGCACGTCCGTCTCGTTCAGCACGATGTTGTCGATCGCCGCGTCGTCCGTGGTGCGGAACTGCACGTTGAGCAGGTTCACCCAGTTGAGCGTGGCAAGGGTCGCCGTGGTCAGGTTCTGGAACGTGGCGTTGATGCTACCGCCGCCGAACAGCGTCGCGGCAATCGTAAGACTCGACGGCGAGCTGGCGTTCGAATACTGACCAATCAGCACGCTGGTGAGATCAAAGGGCGCGGGCCCGGTCAGCGTGATGATGTTGAATTCCGAAAAGGCGAAAAAATCGGTGGTGTTGCCTGGCATGGTGTAGACAAACCCGGCATCGACGACCGCCGAGTCACTGTTGACTGGTGTGAAGGTGAAGCCGTCTTCGCTGTAAGTGAAACCTGGATTGATATTGATCCCGCTACCAACCGGAGCCACGTCCTCAAAGTCAATGACAGTGGCTTGGCTTGTACCAGAGGCGCAAGCCAGTGCGCCGGCCAGCGCGAACCAGGTGAGAGACTTCATCGCAACACTCCATTGATTGTTAGTTCGAAGCTGAATGGTAACCGCGACGGTCAGCGCCATCGAAGGGTCGTCTCGGGTGTGACATTAGTTAACGATCGGGACGAAATGTGCGAATGAATTCGCACCTACGCCCGCGCTCCGCGCGCCGTCGGCGCAGGCTCAGACGTTGAACCTGAAATGCATGACGTCGCCGTCCGCCACCACGTATTCCTTGCCTTCGACGCGCAGCTTGCCGACTTCCTTGGCCTTGGTCTCACCGCCACAGGCGATGAAATCGTCATAGGCAATGACCTCGGCGCGAATGAAGCCGCGTTCGAAATCGGTGTGAATGACGCCCGCCGCGCCGGGCGCGGTGGTGCCCTGGCGGATGGTCCAGGCGCGTACTTCCTTCACGCCGGCGGTGAAATAGCTTTGCAGGCCCAAGAGGTGATAGCCGGCGCGGATCACGCGATTGAGACCGGGCTCGTCGAGGCCGAGATCCTTCAGGAATTCGGCGCGGTCGGCGGCGTCGAGGCTGACGAGTTCGGCTTCGATGGCGGCGCAGATCACCACGCATTCGGCGCCGTTGTTTTCGGCGTACTCGGCGACGCGCCTGCTGTAATCGTTGCCGGCGAGATTCGCTTCGTCGACGTTGGCGATGAACAGCACCGGCTTGGCGGTGAGGAGACTCACTTCGCGCAACAGGGCGCGCGCGTTGTCGTCGAGTTCCAATGAGCGAATCGGTTTGCCGGCGTCGAGCGCCGCCAGGAACACCTTGTAGGCCTCGGCGCGCGCACGCTGTTCCTTGTCACCGGACTTGGCGGCTTTCTCGGCGCGGTCCAGGCCCTTGGTCACGGTGTCGAGATCGGCCAGCGCGAGTTCGGTGTCGATGACTTCGATGTCGGCGATGGGGTCGATGCGGCCGGCGACATGGGTGATGTTGTCGTTCTCGAAGCAACGCACCACGTGCGCGATGGCATTGGTCTCGCGGATGTGGGCCAGGAACTTGTTGCCGAGGCCTTCACCCTTGGACGCACCGGCCACCAGGCCGGCGATGTCGACGAACTCCATGCTCGACGGCAGCACGCGTTGCGGCTTGACGATCTCGGCGAGTTTATCCAGGCGCGGGTCGGGCACCGCGACGATGCCGACATTGGGCTCGATGGTGCAGAACGGGTAGTTCTCCGCCGCGATCGCCGCCGAGGTCAGCGCGTTGAACAACGATGACTTGCCGACATTGGGCAGGCCGACAATGCCGCATTTGAAACCCATCGTTCTATTCCTTTGCCTTGGCCACGCGCTGGTTGAGCGTATTCATGGCGCGGTTGAAACCACCGTTGATGATGGTCTCGAAATTGTCCAGCACCGCACCGATGGCGGCGTCGATCGCATCGCGCTCGGCCGCGGGAGGGCGTGACAACACGTAGCCCGCGACATCGCGGCCGACACCGGGATGGCCGATGCCGAGGCGCACGCGCAGGTAGTCGTTGGTGCCGAGCATCTGGTCGATGCTGCGCAGACCATTGTGACCGCCGTGACCGCCGCCGCGCTTCAAGCGCACGGCGCCCACCGGCAGGTCGAGTTCGTCATGCACCACCAGCACGGCGGCGGTTGGCACGCGGAAATAGGCGGCGCAGGGCGCGACCGATTCTCCGCTCAAATTCATGTAGGTGGCGGGCTTCAAGAGGCGCAGGCCGGAGGCTGCGCGACCGAGTTCGCCCTTGTAACGCGACTCGGGCTTGAGATCGACCTTGAGCCTGGCGGCCAGCGCATCGATGAGCCAGAAGCCGACGTTGTGGCGGTCTTCAGCGTGACCGGCGCCGGGATTACCGAGGCCGACCACCAATTGCACGACTTCCGCGCCGGACACGTTCGCGAACTTCGCTGGCGCGCCCGGCGCGGTAGGGCGTTACGCGCCTGCGCCGTCGCCTTCGCTGCCCTTGGGCGCGTAGACCGTCACGACCGGCAGGTGCTCGTCGCCGCCATGCAGCAGCGCGGTGACCTGCACGCCCGCCGGCAGCTTCATCTCGCCGACGTGCAGCGTGTCGCCGACATTCATGTCCTTCAGATCGACCTCGATGAATTCCGGCAGATCCTTCGGCAGGCAGGTGATTTCGATATCGGCCATCTGGTGCGAGATCACACCGCTGCCGACCTTCACGCCCACGCAGGTGTCTTCGTTGATGAAGTGGATCGGCACGCGCATGTTCAGCACTTCCGTTTCCGACACGCGCAAGAGATCCATGTGATGGATGCGCGGCTTGTAGACGTGGCGCTGCATGTCCTTGACCACCACGCGCTCGGCCTTGCCGTCGAGGGTCAGGGTCAGGATGTGCGAATAGAACGCTTCGTGGGCGGCATGCAGCAGCACGTCGTTGTGGTCGAGCGTGATGGCGACGGGCTCGGCGTGACCGCCGTACAGCACCGCGGGAAGCTTGCCCTCGCGACGCAGGCGGCGGCTCGCACCCTTACCCCTGTCAGCGCGAGTCACGGCAGTGATCTCGAATTTGTTCATGGACCGATACTCCAGAGTCTCAAGGTAAACACAAAAACGCCTGCATGGATCCGCGACCAGAGCCCGATGCAGGCTTTTCACAAAACCGCGCCGCCGCGAGGCGGCACGGCGAATTCAAATCTAAATCAGTCGACGAACATCGAGCTCAGGGACTGGCCCGAGCAGATGCGGCTGATGCATTCACCCAACAGGCTCGCCACCGACAGCTGGCGAATCTTGTCGCAACCGGCAGCCGCCTCGGACAGCGGAATGGTGTCGCACACCACCAGTTCGTCCAGCGTCGAGTTGTTGATGTTGTCGATGGCTTTGCCGGACAGCACCGGGTGCGTGCAATAGGCCACCACCTTGCGCGCGCCGTGATCCTTCAGCGCTTCGGCGGCGCGGCACAGGGTGCCAGCGGTATCGACCATGTCGTCGACCATCACGCAGGTGCGGCCGGCGACATCGCCGATGATGTTCATGACCTGCGATTCGTTGGCGCGCGGACGGCGCTTGTCGATGATCGCGAGATCGGCGTTGTCGAGCTGACGGGCGATGGCGCGCGCGCGCACCACGCCACCGACGTCGGGCGACACCACCATCAATTTTTCGTATTCATGCTTCCAGATGTCACCGAGCAACACCGGCGAGGCGTAGACGTTGTCCATCGGGATGTCGAAGAAGCCCTGGATCTGCTCGGCATGCAGGTCGACCGTCAGCACGCGCGTGGTGCCGACGGAAGTGATCATGTTGGCCACCACCTTGGCGGTGATCGGCACGCGCGCCGAGCGCGGACGGCGATCCTGGCGGGCGTAGCCCATGTACGGAATGACGGCGGTGATGCTGTGCGCCGAGGCGCGACGCAGGGCGTCGATCAGCACCATCAGTTCCATGAAGTTGTCGTTGGCCGGCGCGCAGGTCGACTGGATGACGATGCAGTGGCGACCGCGCACGTTCTCGGCAATTTCGACCGTGATCTCGCCGTCGCTGAAGCGACCGACCGTGGCCTTGCCAAGCGGCATGTGCAAGTGGCGGGCAATGGCGCGCGCCAACGGCCGGTTGGCGTTGCCGGTAAACAGCATCATCGATTCTTCGATCATGTGCGGGGCGCGAGGCCTCTCCCAATCAATGCGGCCGCACCACGGCAACCGCGGGCGGGAGTTCATTCAATGTGCGAATGGATTCGCACCTACAGGGCAGTGCCCGGAAAAATGGCTGGGGTGCCAGGATTCGAACCTGGGAATGCCGGGATCAAAACCCGGTGCCTTACCGCTTGGCGACACCCCAAAGCTGAATCATCGCGCGTGCTCGGCGGCACGCTGTCGCTATCAATATGTGTCGTGCCGACCTTGCCTCAAGCCAAGTTCGGCCGCGAGCCGGTCCGCGAGTGGCGAGCGATTGACTCGCCGGGCGCGGAAGTGGCGCCACGTGGGCGGCACCTGTCGCGCCACCGCGTCGGCCGCGCTGTCATTGTCGAACAGGGCGTAGACGCTGGCGCCGGTACCGCTCATGCGGGCCCAGGCGTGCCGCGACAACCAATCGAGCGCGCGACCGACCTCCGGATAGAGCCGCCGCGTGACAGGCTCGCAATCGTTGCGGGTTCGGCTCAACGAAAAGGCGGGCATTGTGATTGGCGGGGTATCCCGTGTCAATTCAAGGTCATTGAAAACCACCCGGGTTTCGACGTTGCAGTCGGGGGTGATGACGAGCACCGGGCCCTCGTCCGCCGGGCAGGGCGTGAGGATCTCGCCCACCCCTTCGGCCCACGCCGCCTCGCCCCGCACGAACACCGGCACATCGGCGCCGAGCGAGAGCCCGAGACGCGCGAGTTCGTCCACCGGCACGGCCGTGCCCCATAGCTGGTTCAAGGCGACCAGCACGGTTGCCGCGTCGGAACTGCCGCCGCCCAGGCCGCCGCCCATGGGCAGGCGCTTGTCGACGGCGATATCCGCACCCAGCGCGCAGCCGGTGAGATCCTTCAGCTTGCGCGCCGCGCGCACCACCAGGTCCTGCTCCGGGGTGACCCCGGCCAGTGCCGACAGGCGGCGGATGTCGCCGTCCTCGCGCACATTGAAATGCAGGGTGTCGCCGTGATCGACGAACTGGAACAAGGTCTGCAGCAGGTGATAGCCATCCGGCCGGCGGCCGGTGACGTGCAGAAACAGGTTGATCTTGGCCGGTGCCGGCCAGCCCGCCGCGCTCATCTTCAACGTTGCTCCCAGGTCTTGATAGCCATGCGCACCTGCAACTTGTCGCGGGCCAGGAACAGCCGCTTGGGCAGGTCGCGCCCGGCGGCGTGGGTGTACTCGGTGACGCTCACGTGCCAGCCGTCCTGTGAAAAATCCGTCCAGCGGCCGCTGGCATCGAGGCGCTCGGCGCTCACCGCGCGCCCGGGATCGGGCAGGCCCCGCACCCAGTAGCGAGCGCCCGCTATCGGTAATGCCCAGCCGAGATGCTGCTGCATCAAGGTTTCGGCGTCAGCGGCGCTGAAGATATCGCCCTTGGATGACACCAGCGACACCGCACGACCGTTGCCGGACAGCGCGTAGGTGCCGCCATTGAAGGGCGCCGCCACCCGCAGCGAGAAGTCGTCGCCGGCCTCACGCCAGGCGAGGTCGGCGCTGAAGCCCTTGTCCTCGCGCTGTACGGCGATGCGGCCGGCCAGGCGCCAAGGATTGAAGGAGGTCAGCGCCGCCAGGTGCGCGGCATGCGGGTCGACGGCCGGCGGGGTCACCGGCGCGGGCGGGGCCGGCGCTTTCAGCGTCGCGCATCCGCCGAGCAGCAGGGCGCCGAGCAGCGCCAGCATGCGCCGCGCCGTGGGCGCCCTCGAGGTCGCACGCACGGCACTCACGGCTTCAGTCGTTTGATGACTTCGAGGAGCTTCTTGTCGTTGGGCGTGTCGCGCAGCGCCGCGTCCCAGGTCTTGGTCGCCGCCGCGCGGTCGCCCTTAACCCACAGCACTTCGCCGAGGTGAGCGGCCACTTCCGGGTCATTGCGCAATTCGCGGGCCTTTTCCAGGTACTTGATGGACTCATCCAGGCGACCGAGGCGGTACAGCACCCAGCCCATGGAGTCGAGGATGTAGAAGTCCTTGGGACTGATTTCCAGCGCGCGGGTGATGAGGGCAAGGGCTTCGTCGTAGCGCTTGGTGCTGTCGGCCAGCGTATAGCCGAGCGCGTTCAGGGCCTGGGAGTTGTCCGGTTCCTTGGCGAGGATGGTGCGCAGATCCTTTTCCAGCACATCTATCTTGCCCATGCGCTCGGCCAGCATGGCGCGCGTGTAGAGCAGGTCCGAATTGAACTCGCCCTTGGCCAGCGCCGCGTCGTAGACCTGCATGGCCTCATCGAAGCGGTTCTTGTCGGTCAGGATCTCGCCCTTGGCGCGCGCCACGTTGAAACGCTGCTCGTCGTCCTCGACCGTCATTCTGTCGAGGAACGCGATGGCCTCGTCGGTCTGGCCCTTGACCGCCTTGACCAGGGCGATGCGCATCTGCGCATTGAAGTAATTGCTGCCGCCCTGCACCTTGCGGTATTCGGCCAGCGCCTGCTCGGGGTTCTTCTGCGCCTCGGCTATCTGGCCGAGGTAGAAATGGGCTTCGTCGAGGCGCGCGTCGAGCTTGAGCAGACGCGTGAAGTTCTTGGCCGCCTCGTCGACGCGGTTGGCCTGCAGGTTGAGCAGGCCGAGCGCGAACACGATGTCGGAATTGTCCGGCGCCTCGGTCGACAGCATGCGGAACTGCAGGCGCGCTTCCTCGTAGCGGTTGGCATCGGCCAGCAGGCGCGCGTAGATCAGGCGCAGGCCGAACTGCTTGGGGTTGGCGGCCAGCACCGAGTCCAGCCAATCGATGGCCTGCGGCAGCTTGCCCTGCTTCTGCAGGATGGCGAGGTAGGCCATTGCGACGTTGGACGACAGCTCGGTGCGCTTGACGATGCGGTTCATGGCATCGCGCGCCTTGTCGAGCTGCTCGGCGCGGATGGCGAGCAGCGCGTAGGCCAGCAGCGCGTCGCTGTCCTCGCTGTGCTTGGCGACCAGTTTTTCCATCACTGCCAGCGCGGTCTGGCGGTCGTCCTCGTGGCCGAGCAGGTTGGCGACCATGCGCAGACGGTTGCCGGGCTGACCGGCATCGTGGGAGACCACGTATTCCAGGTGTTCGAGCGCCGCGTCGGCATTGCCGTGGCGGATGTACATGGCGGCCAGGATCTGGCGCGCATCCATGTCCTTGGGATCGAGTTCGACCCAGGTGCGGGCGGCGCTCAGGGCCGATTCGTCATCGCGCGCGAACACCGCGATGCGCGTGGCGCGCTCGGCCAGGCCAACGTCACGCAGGCTGTGGGCGAGTTCGACGTAGTTCTTGACCGCGACGTCGAGATGCCCGCGCTGGCCGGCGAATTCGGCCATCAGCAGGCGATAATAGGGGTCGTTCTCGTACTGGAAAGGCGGCGCCGGCTGCGCGTTCGCGGGAGCGGGGGCGCTGGCCGCCGCGGGCGCGGCATTCATGACCACCGGTTTGGGCGCGGGCGGCGTGGCGCAGGCGGCCAACAGGCCCAGGCCGAGGCCCGCCACGACGCGAGCCAGGGGACGAACGGATCGGAGGGAGAAATGCTGCAAGGTGTCTTTGCCGAATGCCGACCGCGCCGAGCAGCACGCCACTCTCGCAGTCGTTAGTGGTTTCACGGATGTTCTGACTTAAACTATAACCCAGTTAACGCCCAAGCTTCATTTTGATAGGACCGAAGAGCAGTCGTTCCCACGCGATGGCGTCCCGACTCGATTCGGACGCGCGGCGGGAATCATTGCCCGCCCGCGCCCCATGACCCTGTTCATACTCGGACTCAGCCACAAGACCGCGCCGGTGGAGGTGCGCGAGAAGGTCGCCTTCGACCTCGCGCAGCTGCCCTCGGCGCTCGGCGCCTTGAACGCGTGCCCGGGCGTGACCGAGTCGCTGATCCTGTCGACCTGCAACCGCACCGAACTCTACTGCGACATCCACCAGTCGGCGCTGCGCGAGCCGCTGGCGTGGCTGACCCGCTATCGCAATATCGGCGCCGACGACATCACGCCGCACCTCTATCACCTCGACAGCGAACACGCCGTGCGCCATGCCCTGCGCGTGGCGGCCGGCCTCGATTCGCTGGTGGTCGGCGAGCCGCAGATCCTCGGGCAACTGAAAGACGCCTACCGTAGCGCGGTGGACGCCGGCACCGTCGGCAAGTTCCTCAACCGCCTCATGCAGTTCTCGTTCTCGACCGCGAAGATGATTCGCTCCGAAACCGACATCGGCAACACGCCGGTGTCGGTGGCCTACGCGGCGGTCAAGCTTGCCCAACAGATTCACGGTTCGCTGGAGCGTCGCTCGGCGCTCTTGATTGGCGCCGGCGACACCATCTCGCTGGTCGCCAACCATCTGGCCGGTGCGCACATCGGCAAGCTGGTGGTGGCGAACCGCTCGCTCGACAATGCGCGCGCGCTGGCCGAGCGGGTCGGCGGCAGCGCCGTCGAACTGTCCGACATCACCAACGTCCTGACCCAGGTCGACATCGTCGTCAGTTCGACCGCCAGCCGCCTGCCCATCGTCACGCGCGGCATCATCGATGTCGCCATGAAGCAGCGCGGCTATGAACCGATGTTCATCGTCGATCTCGCCGTGCCGCGCGACGTCGAAGCGAGCGTCGGCGAGCTGGAAGACGTCTATCTCTACACCGTCGACGACCTGGAACACGTGGTCAGTTCCAACCTCAAGCTGCGCCACGAGGCCGCCGCCCAGGCCGAGGAGATGGTGCACCTGCAGGTGCGCGATTACATGGACTGGTTGAAGGTCCAGGGCAGCGGCACCACCATCGCCGAGTACCGCGCCCACGGCGAACGCGTGCGCGACGAATTGATGAGCAAGGCGCGCGCGCGCCTGGCACGCGGTGACGACCCCACCGCCGTGCTCGAATCACTTGCCAACACCCTGACCAACAAACTCATGCACCATCCCACCGCCAGCCTGCGCCAGAGCGGTGGCAGCGAGGAATACGTGCGCGTGGCGCGCACGCTCCTCGGCCTCGACGGATCCTGACCCATGCAAGCCTCGCTCCTACGCAAGCTCGAAACCCTGGTCGAGCGACGCACCGAACTCGACGGCATGTTGGCCGTGCCGGAAGTGATCAACGATCAGGACAAGTACCGCAGCTTGTCGCGCGAGCATGCCGAGATCAGCCCGGTGGTGGAATGCTTCGACAGGTATCGGCGTACCCAGGACGCCATCACCCACGCCGAGGAGCTGATGCGCGAAGACGACGCCGAGATGCGCGCGCTCGCCCAGGAAGAGGCGCAGGAAGCGCGCGAATCGCTGGGCAGCCTGGAAGTCGAACTGCAGAAGCTGCTCATCCCCAAGGACCCGGACGACGCCGCCGACGTGTTCCTGGAAATCCGCGCCGGCACCGGCGGCGACGAAGCCGCGCTGTTCGCCGGTGACCTGCTGCGCATGTACCTGCGCTACGCGGAGAACCGCGGCTGGCGCAACGAGGTGATGTCGTCCAACCAGGCCGAGCTCGGCGGCTACAAGGAAGTGATCATCAAGATCACCGGCCAGGGCGTTTACGAGCGACTGAAGTTCGAATCGGGCGCGCACCGCGTGCAGCGCGTGCCCGACACCGAATCCCAGGGCCGCATCCACACCTCGGCCTGCACGGTGGCGGTGATGCCGGCGGTCGAAGCGATTGAAGACGTCGACATCAACACCAAGGATCTGCGCATCGACACCTTCCGCGCCTCGGGCGCCGGCGGCCAGCACGTCAACAAGACCGATTCGGCGATCCGCATCACGCACATTCCGACCGGCGTGGTGGTGGAGTGCCAGGACGAGCGTTCGCAGCACAAGAACCGCGCGCGCGCCATGAGCCTGCTGCGCTCGCGCCTGCTGGCCGCCGAACGCGGCAAGCAGCAGGCCGAGCAGGCGCAGACGCGGCGCAACCTGGTCGGCAGCGGCGATCGCTCGGAGCGCATCCGCACCTACAATTTTCCCCAGGGCCGCGTCACCGATCACCGCATCAACCTCACCGTCTACAAGCTCGCCGAGCTGATGGAAGGCGATGTCGATCTCGTCATCGAACCATTGTTGACCGAGCACCAGGCGGACCTCATGGCGCAGCTCGCGCAGGACGTCTGAGCCGGTGACCGCGCCGCTGACGGTGGCGGCCGCGCTGCGCAGCGGGGGTGCACGCCTGGCCGCCAGCGATTCGCCGCGGCTCGATGCCGAAGTGCTGCTCGCGCATTGCCTCGATGTCGGTCGCAGCTATCTCTACAGCCATCCGGAAGCCACGCTCGATGCAAGCGTCAGCGCGCGCTTCGACGCCCTGCTCGAGGCCCGCGCGCGGCATACGCCGCTGGCCTACCTCACCGGCCGTGCGGAATTCTGGTCACTCGACTTCACGGTGACACCGGCGGTGCTGGTGCCGCGCGCCGACACCGAAGTGCTGGTGGAACTCGCGCTCGCGGCCGTGCCGCGCGAGTGTTGCGGCGTGCTGCTCGATGCCGGCACCGGCAGTGGCGCGATCGCCGCGGTGCTGGCGCGCGAGCGCCCGTGCTTGACCGTGATCGCGAGCGACGCATCGGCGGCGGCACTCAGCGTGGCGCGCGAAAATTTCGCGCGGCTGGGCGTGTCGCGCATCGCTTGCCTGCGCGGTGATTGGCTGGACGCGCTCGCGGACCGCAGTTGCGATGTGATCCTGTCCAATCCGCCCTACGTCGGCGCCCAGGAAGACGTCGATGCGGCGGTTGGCTTCGAACCCGCGCAGGCGGTGTTCGCCGCCGATGATGGCGGCGCGGCGCTCACCGCCATCATCGCGGCCGCGCCACGTTGTCTGAAGCGCGGCGGCTTCCTCGCGCTCGAACACGGTTATCGACAGGGCGAGCAGGTGCGGGCCCTGCTCGCGGCCCACGGCTTTTCACGCATCACGACCGCGACCGATCTCGAAGGCCGCGAACGCGCCACGTCGGCGTGGCGCGATTGAACATCGCGCTAGCCTCGGCGACACTCGATACCACCGGGTCGCTGCCGGCGACGCTTGCGGAGAATGAAGATGGACGACCAATTGCTGCTGCGCTACAGCCGCCAGATCCTGCTGCCTGAAATCGACATCGACGGACAGAACCGCCTGCTCGCGAGTTCGGTGATGTTGATTGGTCTCGGTGGGCTCGGCTCGCCGATCGCGATGTACCTCGCCGCGGCCGGCGTCGGTCGGCTGGTGCTGGTCGATCATGACCACGTGGAACTGTCGAACCTGCAGCGGCAAATCGTGCACGGCACGAGCGATCTCAAGCGACGCAAGGTCGAGTCGGCGCGCGATCGCCTGCATGAGCTCAATCCCAATACCCGCATCGAGACCATCGACCGGCGCCTCGAGGCCGAGGATTTCGACCGGCACCTGCCTTCGGTCGACGTGGTGGTCGATGCGACCGACAACTTCGAAACGCGATTTCTGATCAACGCCGCCTGCGCGCGGCATCGCAAGCCGCTGGTGTCCGGCGCCGCCATCCGTTTCGAAGGCCAGGTGACAGTGTTTCATCCCGGCACCGAGGCCAGCCCCTGTTATCGCTGCCTGTACAACAACGACGCGACGGGCACCGAGACCTGCACCCAGACCGGCGTGGTGGCGCCCCTGCTCGGCATCATCGGCAGCGTGCAGGCGCTGGAAACCCTCAAGGTATTGATGGGCGTCGGCCAGGATCTGACCGGCCGCCTGCTCTTGCTCGATGCTCTCGCCATGGAATGGCACAGCATGCGCTTCCGTCGCGATCCGCGTTGCCCGGTGTGCGCGCCCTTGGTGACGGCGGCGGCGGCCGAGGCCGTCATCTAGCGGGGCGGTCGCTGCCCACCGCGTTTGAATTTGAAGAACATCCAGGTGCCGGTCAGGGCGAGGGCCAAAAGACAGACCGCGGCGGCATCCACCACCCATACACCGACGCGGCCGAACAGGCGGCCCGAGTGCACGTCGAGCAGCACGCGTTCGTAGCTGACGCCGCTGCCGCGGTAGACCTCGGCGAGCGTCGCCGCAAGGTAGGCGACCAGCAGTGTGTCGTCCCATACCAGGGCGCCGACCAGCGGCGCCTCGTGGGTGGCGAGTGGGCGCGTGTCGAGGTAGATCTCCGCACCGAGTTGCGCCAGCCAACCGCGCTCGGTGGCAAAACCCTTGGGCAGGGCCTTGGCGCTTTGCCGGTACAGCTTGTCGATGACGGCGTTGTGCGGATGGCGGCGCGACAGGTCGAGCGCGTCGCCATGATTCAGGACGAGCCCGGTCACCACCGTGATGATGACGATGAGCGTGCTCGCGATGCCGAGCGCGCGATGCCAGCGCGTGGCGGGATGGACGCGCGTGCCGTTGGCGCGTCGTAGCGGGAGTTGCTCGGGTTTCATTGCGGCTCGGCTCGCGCGGCCTCGTCGAGCAGCAGGGCCACGCGCGCCAGGGCACTGATCGCATGGACCGACAAGGTCGCGCCGGTGATGCCGTCGATGTGGCGGTCCAAGGCACTGTCGGCCTTGAGAGTCGCGCCCTTGAACTGGTCGGTAAAGAAGGGATGGCGCACTTCGGCGCCACGGCTTTCGCGGTAGATGAGGATGGCGGCGCGGGTGATGGCGGCGTTCTCGACCACGTAGCCGGCGGTGATCGGCTTGTCGCGGCCGATGGCTTCCAGGATCCACACCGTGCGCTGACCTTCGCGCCAGTACTTCTGACGCAAGCCCAGCGCGCTGCCGAGGATGTCCTTGACCTTGGCGTTGAGCGCCGGCGTCACCCACAGCTTTTGCGCGGCTGGCGCTTTGCCGTCGAAGGCTTCGCTGACGAATGCCGTCGGCTCGAGATACACCTCGTCGGCCTGCGTCGCCGCGGCGGCCAGCCACAGGCAAACGGCACAGGCCGCGCCCGGCAGGAACCGGCGCGGCCTGTAACGCGGACCAAGCTTAGAACTGGTAGCCGAAGCCCAGATTGAATCCATCAAACTCCCTACGTACGCGTCCATCGGCGTCTTCGAATTGGCCGTCGATTTTGAACACTACCTGCGGCACTGGCCAGTAATTCAGACCCAGCGACACACGCTCGAAGTTGCGGAAGCGGCCGCCCAGGCCGTCGGCCTGGTCCCAGCGGGCGTAGCGGCTGAACACGCCGATCTCGCCCGGCGCCGGCAGCAAACCTGCCAGCGCAAAGCGGTAGGCAGGTTCGACGTACCAGCCGCTCAGATGGTCCGCGCCGACGCTGCTGGGGTCGAGACCGTGATTGCGATCCGCGCCCAGTTCCCAGCGCGCATACAGGGCGCGCAGGCCAAAACCACTGGCGTGACGATAGTCGAGATGGGTCTCGATGAGATAAGCGGCCGCTTCAGCGGCGTCGCCGGTGCCGGTGTAGTCCGCCTGGTACTGGCCGCTGGTGGCGAGCTCGAGACCGGCGATGCCGGTGTAGCGCAGACGCCCGGTGAAGGCGACGTCGTGGTCGTCGGCCTCGGCAATCTGGGTGCGGCCCGCACGCGGGCGGAATGCATCGTTGCCGGTGAAGGGCATGATGAGACCGGTGTGCATCACGACGTCATAGGACAGGCCGGGACGAATCTCGCCGCTCGCCGCCGCGCCGCCTTCCCACCAAGTGCTGGGAATGATCTCGCTTTCGATGGCGTTGCGCTCCACGCCGTAGAACGTATTGGGCTCGTGGGTGGTGTTGATGATGCCGACAGGCAACAGGTCGAGACCGGTGCGCAGGCGGTGCTTGTCGTTCAAGTCCATTTCCACCCAGGCCTGCTCGACTTCCACTTCGCCCGGGTCTTCGCTGGACGCCACCACGTGCTCGACTTCGAGCTCGGAGCCGAAACGCAGCCAGCTGTTGAATTCGTGGCTCATATATATGACGAAGCGATGGAAATCCGTGCGGTTCTGCTTGCCGCCGGCCACCCCGTCGTTGTCGAGGTGGTTGTAGTGCAACTCGCCGTAGCCGCCGAGGCTGGTGCGGTCGGCCCAGCTCGGCGACGAGGATTTTTCGCCGCCGGCGACCTTGGCTTCGACCGCGTCGGCGGTCGCTTCGAGTTTCTTTTCGTTGTCGGCCAGCTTGGTTTCAGTGGTCGCGAGCTTGGTCTCGGTGCTGGCCAACTTGCTCTCCGCGCCGGCCAGCTTGCTCTCGGCCTGGGCAAGTTGCTGCAGGGTGGCGTCGAGCTTCTTGTTCATCTGCTCGATGGTGGACTGCTGCTGCTGCACCACCCGCCACAGCTCGTCGAGGCTCGGTGTCGGCGCCGCGGCGGCCGGCAAGGCAATGGCGAGCAGCGCCCACAGCGTGCTCAAAGTCGGTTTAAAGCGCATGGAAAATCCTCCAGATAGCCGGTCGCCCGACCGGCGGCATAAAGAAATCGCTGGGGCCGCCGCGCGGACGCGGGGCGGAATACGGTCAGGCGGCGGTGGCGTGCTCGGCGCAGCGCTCGGCGGCGCGCAGCGCCTCGTGCAACACGTCTTCGGCGTAGCAATGACATTGACCACAGCAGGTCGACACCGCCAGTTCCCGCGCCAGGCATTCGAGGCTGTAGGCGCCGGCGTCGACGGCTTGGTGGATGTCCTTTTCGGTGACGTTGTTGCAGATACAGACGTACATGGGAGTCCGCTCAGATGATGTGATGGTAACGTTAGTACAAATGAGAAACATTAGCAATAAAGAAGAGCATCATATCCAAGGCGAGCGTCCCTGCCCGCCGTCCCCCGTCGTCAGAGCTGGGATTGCTGGTAGTTCTCGAGACCGAGGCGCTCGATGAGTGCGAGCTGGGTTTCCAACCAGTCGACGTGCTCTTCCTCGGCTTCGAGGATCTCGGTGAACAGTTCGCGCGAAACGAAGTCGGCGCAGGCCTCGCAGGCCTGGATGGCGGCGCGCAGTGCCGGCAGCCCGTCGTTCTCGAGGGCCAGGTCGGCGTTGAAGATCTCGACCGTGTTCTCGCCGATGCGCAAGCGCCCGAGGTCCTGCAGATTCGGCAGGCCGTCCAGGAACAGGATGCGGGCGATGAGTTTGTCGGCGTGCTTCATCTCGTCGATGGACTCGTGGTATTCGTGCTCGTCGAGCTTCTTCAGTCCCCAGTTCCTGAACATCCGCGCGTGCAGGAAATACTGGTTGATGGCGGTCAGCTCGTTCTTGAGCACCCGGTTCAAATGTTCGATGACTTTTGCGTCGCCCTTCATGTCGGCTTCCTCGCTGTGCACGTGGGCTCGCGGCCCGCTGATCAAGTACGGCGCCGCGGCGCCGATGTCCTCATCCATAATAGCGTCCCTATCCGTCGAGCAAGGAGTTCGCGCCCCATGAATGTCAGTACTGTCGTGATGCTGGTCCTGCTGGTGGTGGTCGGAGGCTATGCCATCGCGATCTACAACGGCCTCGTGACGCTCAAGCACAACGTCGTGAAGGCGTGGGCCAACATCGATGTGCTGCTCAAGCAGCGCCACGATGAACTGCCTAAGCTGGTCGAGGTGTGCAAGCAATACATGCAGCACGAGCAACAGACGCTGCAGGAAGTCACGAGCGCGCGCGCCGCGGTGTTCGGCGCCAATCAGCGTCATGACGTGGCGGCGGTGGGCGCCGGCGAAGCGTCCCTGCGCAAGAGCCTCGGCCAGCTTTACGCGGTGGCGGAGTCCTATCCCGAGCTGCGGGCGGACCAGCAGTTCACGCAACTGCGTGAGCGCATTTCCGCGCTGGAAAACAGCATTGCCGACCGCCGCGAGTACTACAACGAGTCCGTCACCCTCAACAACATCCGCCTCGAAACCTTTCCGGATCTGATCCTGGCGCGCTGGTTCGGCTTCCGCGCCCAGGCGACACTGGAATTCAGCGCCGCCGAGACGGCCGATCTCGACGTCAAATCCTTGTTCGGTTAAGGCCTCGGGCAGCGCTCTTGCATGCTGCTCCTCGAGGCATTGGCCAGCGCAGTCCACACCGCCCAGGCCGCGCCGTTCTGGATCATGAGCGGCGTGGCGGCACTGCTCGCCGGCGGCCTGTGCTACGGCGCGCAGCGCAGCCTCGAGCGCAAACGCACGATGGAGAACACGCCCACCGCGCTGATACGCTCCGCCGCGCAGGGCTATACCGAACTGCGCGGCATGGCGGAAATGATGGCCGGCGCACCGATACGCACGCCGGCATCGTTACGCCAATGCGTGTGGTTCAAGTACAAGATTGAGCAATACCAGGAGTCGGGCCACGGCCGCGAGCGGCGCCGCGACTGGGTGGTGGTCGAACAGGGCGTGAGCGACAGCCTGTTCTACCTGACCGACACCAGCGGCAGTTGCGCGGTCGACCCCGACGGCGCCGAAGTGCATGCCCGTCGACCCGACGTGTGGTACGGCCAGGCGCGCACTCCCGGCTGCTTCAACCCGGCCGGCAACAACATGCTGTCGCGCTGGTTTACCGGTCTCGGCAAGACCTATCGCTATACCGAACACCTGATCTGTGCCGGCGACGCGCTGTATGTCATCGGCCTGTTCACCACCCACGGTGGCGCCGGCACGGCGCCGCTGCCGGGCGACAACGAAGTGGCGGAGCGGTTGCGGGCCCTGAAACGGGATCAGGCCGCCCTGTTACGCCGGTTCGACACCAACCGTGACGGCCACCTCGATGACCAGGAATGGCAGGCGGCGCGAGCCACGGTGGCGCGTGAAGTGCAGGCAGAGCGCGACGAGCATCGCGCGCCGCCGACGGTGGATGTCATCGGCCGCAGCGGCGATCGCCGTCGCCCCTTCGTCATCGCCGCCGGCGACGAGGACGCCGTGATCGCGCGCCACGCACGCGCGGCCGCGCTGTGCATCGCGCTCGGTGCGCCGCTTGCCGCACTCGTGCTGTGGTGCTGGATGCTGCGCCTGGGCTAGAACCCGCGGCGCTGTGTCGTGTCGCGCAGTTCTGCATAATGCGCGCATGAACGCCAACGCCCATCCCACCCTGGCCCGACTGCCGCATTTCGCCGGCATCGATGCATCCACCCTGGTCGCGCGCCTCGATGCGCTGCTCGATGCGCAGCGCGCGCGTATCGCTGCCCTGACGGCCGCCGGCAGCAGCGATTGGGAGGAGGTCGTCACGCCCATGGAGGAAATGGCCGATGAGCTGCATCGTTTCTTCGGGCCGGTCTCGCACCTGCATAACGTCGCCGATACCGACGCGCTGCGCGCGGTGTACACCGAGTGCGTGAGCCGCGTATCGGCGTTTGGCGCCGAACTCGAACAGAACGCCGGACTGTGCGCGGCCTACCAGCGCCTGCGCGCGCAGCCGGCCTTCAGCCAGTTCGATGACGCGCGGCGCAAGCTGGTCGACAACGCGCTGCGCGATTTCCGTCTGGGCGGCGTCGATCTGCCCGCCGCGACCCAGGCCGAGGTCACCCGGCTCAAGGTGGAACTGGCGCAACTGGCGGCGCGTTACGAGGAAAACGTGCTCGACGCCAGCCAGGGCTTCAGCCTGGACGTGGACGACGAATCACGCCTGGCCGGCCTGCCGGCGTCGACCCTCGCGATGGCGCGTCAGAAAGCCGCCGATGCCGGCCGCGCCGGCTGGCGTTTGACGCTGGACCTGCCCTCTTACGTGCCCGCCATGTGCAACCTGGTCGACCGCGAACTGCGCCGCCAGCTCTACGAGGCCTATACGACGCGCGCCTCGGACTGCGGTCCGCAGGCCGGCAGCCACGACAACAGCGCGGTCATGCACGATCTCCTGACGCGCCGTCAGCAGCTCGCGCGTCTGCTCGGCTTCGACAACTACGCGGCCCTGTCACTCGCGACCAAGATGGCGCCGTCGCCGGACGCAGTCGTCGAGTTCCTGGAAGACCTCGGCCGCCAGGCGCGGCCCGCGGCGCAGCGGGAAGTCGAGCAGCTGCGCGACTTCGCGCGCACCGAACTCGGCATGGACCAGCTCGAAGCCTGGGACATCGCCTACTGCTCCGAGCAGTTGCGCCGGCATCGCTACCAGTTGAACCAGGAAGAGCTGCGCCCCTACTTTCCGTTGCCGAAAGTGCGCGCCGGCCTGTTCGAGATCACCGCGCGCCTGTTCGGTCTGCGCTTCGAGCGCGTCGAGGGCGTGGAAACCTGGCACCCGGACGTGGAATTCCACGCGGTATGCGACGCCGACGGCGCCACGCGCGGCTATTTCTATCTCGACCTCTACGCGCGCGCCGGCAAACGCAGCGGTGCGTGGATGGACGACTGCCTGAGCCGCTGGCAGCACGGTGACGACACCCAGCTGCCGGTCGCCTATCTGAACTGCAATTTCACGCCCGCCCAAGGCGGCAACCCGAGCCTGCTCACCCACGACGACGTCACCACCCTGTTCCACGAGTTCGGCCATGGCCTGCATCACCTGCTGACCACAGTCGGGCGACCGGCGGTCGCCGGCATCAACGGCGTGCCGTGGGACGCCGTCGAGTTGCCCAGCCAGTTTCTCGAGAACTGGTGCTGGGAGCGCGAGGCGCTGGACTTGATGTCCGGCCATGTCGAATCGGGGCAAGCCTTGCCCCAGGCGCTGTTCGAGCGCCTCGATGCGGCGCGCCACTTCCAGGCCGCCATGCAGATGGTGCGTCAGCTGGAATTCGCGCTGTTCGATTTTCGCCTGCACCGCGATTACGCGCCGGGATGCGACATCCAGGCCTTGCTGGACGACGTGCGGGCGCAGGTCGCGGTCATCACGCCACCGCGCTGGAACCGCTTCCAACACAGCTTCACGCACATCTTCGGCGGCGGTTACGCGGCCGGCTACTACAGCTACAAATGGGCCGAAGTGCTGTCCGCCGACGCCTTCGAACGCTTCACCGAGGAAGGCATCTTCAACGCCGACACCGGCCGCGCTTTTCGCGACAGCATTCTCGCCAAGGGCGGCGCCGAGGATGCGCTGACCTTGTTCCGTCGCTTTCGCGGTCGCGAGCCCGAGGTCGCGGCGCTGCTGCGTCAGGCTGGACTCATCGCTTAAGCGGACCGGATAATCGCCCGGATGCGCCTCCCCATCCGCCTACTGCCGGCCCTGTTGATGCTCGCCTGCGGCGCCGCCGCGGCGGCCGACACGGCCTATGTCATCGACAAGCTGCTGGTCGGCATCCACGAAAGCCGCGATACCGACAGCGCCATCATCAAGGTCGTACCGACCGGCACCAAGCTCGAGGTGCTGAAGCGCGATGGCGACGTCGCCAACGTCAGCGAACCGGGCGGCGCCTCGGGCTGGGTCGATGCCGCGTATCTCAGCGCCGAGCCGCCGGCGCAAGTGCGCATCGCCGAGCTCGAGAAGATCAAGGCCGCGCTGGAAGACCAGCTCAAGCACGTCGAGCAGGCCTCGCGCGGCGCGCCGCCGGTGGCCGGCGCGCCGGCCAGTGACGCGGCCAGCGCCGAAATCGACAACCTGACCAAGGAAAACACCGATCTGAAAGGTCGGCTGTCCGACGAGAAGCTGCGTGCCGAGACGCTGCAGACCGAAGTCTCCTCGCTGCGCGCCCAGGTCAAGAGCACCGCCGTGCCGCCCGACACGCGCCTGGTGGAACTCGAACGCTCGCGCGACGATCTCGAGCGGGACCTCGAAGACGCGCGCGCCAAGCTTGCCGAGTACGCCGCCCGCACGTCGCTGGACGACGTCGCGGCGCTGGTGCCCGTGGTGCTGCGCGAGTACGCCAAGAGCCTCGTGCTGCTGACGGTGGTACTACTGGCGCTCGGCTTCGGTGCGGGCGTCTACCTGCTGGATTTCCTCAACCGTCGGCGTCATGGCGGCTTCAGGGTCTAGGCGCGGGCACTGCCGATGACGACCTTCGCGACCTGGAACGTCAATTCGATACGCGCGCGCTTCGCGCACCTCTCGAGCTGGCTCACGGAGGCCGCGCCCGACGTGGTCGGCATCCAGGAAACCAAGGTCCAGGACCCGGATTTCCCGCTCGAGCAATTGCAGGCGCTTGGCTACCACACGCTGTTCAGTGGCCAGAAGTCCTATAACGGCGTGGCGCTGTTGTCGCGCGAACCAGCCACGCTCATCGCCACCGATCTGCCGGGCTTCGACGATCCGCAGCGGCGCGTGCTGGCAGCCAAGGTAGCCGGCATCACTTTCGTCAATCTCTACGTGCCCAACGGCTCCGAGGTCGGCTCGGACAAATACGCCTACAAGCTGGCGTGGCTGGACGCCCTCGGCGACTGGGTGGCGCAGCTCGCCGCCGGCGGCGAACCCTTGATGGTGGTAGGCGATTTCAACATCGCGCCCGACGATCGTGACGTACACGATCCGGAGGCCTGGCGCGGCAAGATCCTGTGCAGTGAACCCGAGCGCGCGCGCCTGCAAAGACTGCTGGCACTCGGCCTCAGCGACGTGTTCCGTCAGTTCGAGCAGGCGCCGGGCAGCTTTTCCTGGTGGGACTATCGCGGTGGCGGTTTTCGGCGCAACGAAGGCCTGCGCATCGATCTCATCCTGGCCAATGCCGCGCTTGCCGCGCGCTGCGAAGCCTGCGCCATCGATCTCACGCCGCGTCGTTGGGACAAGCCCTCGGACCACGCGCCGGTGGTGGCGCGACTGCGCGCTTGAGATGACACAATGCTTTACTCAAGTTTCCGCCCATGTGTCGACCAGGTCGCGCCGCATGGGCGTCTGCCTCGGTAGGCTTTAGCCATGAACCACGAAAACAACGACGAAGAATTCCCGTTCGACGAGTGGGCCTCGCTGGCCCGTCACGATCCGCGCGGCTTCGAGTCCGCCCGCCGCCAGGTGCTGCAGGGCCTCATCGAATCGGCCCCCGCCAACCAGCGGCGGCGCCTGGAAGGTCTGCAATGGCAGATCGACCGCGAACGCGAGCGGGCCGACAACCCGATGGCATCGTGCATCAAGATCTCGGGCATGATGTGGGACCGGGTGCTCGGCGAGGGCGGCCTGGTGGACAACCTCGAGCAGTTGTCCGGCGTCAAACCGCCGCGCGAGCAGCCGCGCCGGCAGGCATCGGTACTGCCGTTCAGCCGCCGCGACGATACGGTATGAGCCATTGCGACTTGCATTGACTTGGGCCGGGACCTAGAATTCGGCCCCTTTTGCGAGCTATCGAGCAGCGTCCATGAAATCGGATACCCATCCCAACTACCACGACATCACCGTCAAGTGCAGCTGTGGCAACACCTTCCAGACGCGCTCGACCCTGCACGGTGAGCAGCTGCAGCTGGACGTGTGCTCGTCCTGCCACCCGTTCTACACGGGCCAGCAGAAGGTCGTCGACACCGCCGGCCGCATCGACAAGTTCCGTCGCAAGTACGGCGGCCCGGCCTGAGATTCTCTGCCCGCGCCTTCGTCGGTACGGGCTCCCGGTATCATGATGAGTGGCGCGCCTCGACGCGCCGCTTGTGTTTAAGGGCTCGGCACTCGGTCAAATTGCCGCGCGGTTTGCGTTCCAGGATTTTTTTCACTGTGACGCGGAACCAACAATCAAGCCCCAAGTCTCAACGTCACGTTCGCCAGAACGAGCCTGCCAACCCCCTCCCAAGGTAGGCGACGCCCGATCCCCCAATCGGGCAACAAAGTGGCCCCGGTCAGTCAGTCCCCCTAACAGCCTGTACCGGGGCCCTTTTTTTTCACTCCAGCTGTAACCACTCGGCCAGCACCTGCCAGGCCTGCTCGGCGCCGTCTTGCTTGAGGGCCGAGAACAGCTGCGCGCTTGCCGCCCAGCCGCGTTTGGCGATGGCCGCGGTGACCTGGTGCAACGTCGCCGTGGCCGGCCCACGGCCGAGCTTGTCACTCTTGTTCAGCAGCACGTGCGCGGCGACGCCGGCGTGGTTGCACCACTCGAGTACCGCGAGATCCTGCGGCTTGAGCGGATGACGGATGTCCATCAGGAGCACGAGGCCCGCCAACGAGGCGCGGGTCTCGAGGTATTCGGGCAACGCGTCCTCCCAGTGGGCGCGCATGGACTTCGCGACTTTCGCGTAGCCGAAGCCCGGCAGGTCGATGAGACGCCTTTCGGCGTCCAGTTCGAACACCACGATATGCTGGGTACGGCCCGGCGTGCGGCTGGTGCGCGCCAGACCGCGCTGTCCGCACAGCACGTTGAGCGCGCTGGACTTGCCGGCGTTGGAGCGGCCCGCGAAGGCGATTTCGCGGCCCACGTCGGCCGGCAGCAGGCGCGCCTCGGGCACGCTCAAGGTGAAGCGCGCGGTCTTGAGCAGTTTGCGTGCTCGCTCTGATCCGTTGTCCGTCATGGTGAAGTTCCGCTCTCGGCCGCGTCGCGCCCATTCGCCGTACGCATTAGTGCAGATCACGGCCTCGTCCCGTATATAATCACGCCTGACTTCCCGCAAGCGAGAGCAAGAGATGCATAAGAGGAACGCGTTCCTGGCGGTGGCTGCCCTGTGCGTGGCGTTTGTCGCCACTGCCCAAGCGGATGGCAAGGCCAAGGCGATGGTGTGTACTGCCTGCCACGGACCCGATGGCAACAGCAGCAATCCGATCTGGCCGAATCTTGCCGGCCAGAACCCGAGCTACATCGTCGCCCAGTTGAAGGCGTTCAAGGCGGGCACCCGTCAGAACGCATCGATGGCGCCGATGGTCGCTTCGCTTGCCGAAGGTGACATGGAAGAGATCGCCAATTTCTTCGCGGCCCAGACCTTGAAGGTCAAGCCGCTGGCCGCTGACCAGGCCGCCGCCGCGACCGCCGGCGAGAAGATCTACCGTGGCGGCGACGCCGAGCGCGGCATCCCGGCCTGCATGGCTTGCCACGGACCCGACGGTGGCGGTAATCCCGGCTCGGGCTATCCGGCATTGCGCGGCCAACAATTCGACTACACCGTCACCCAGTTGACGAACTATCACGGCGGCGCGCGTCAAACCGATGCTCAATCGATGATGCGCACCATCGCCAAGCGTCTGTCCGACGACGACATCAAGAACCTGGCGCGTTACGTCTCGGCATTGCATTGAGTCCAGCGCTATCGGCCGGGCACGCCCGGCCGATAGCGGGAACAGCATGCGACACAACACTGAGTATCGGATGACTATGAAGCTATACAAGATCGTGTGTTCAGCCTTGCTGGCACTGTTGGTCGCCAATGGCAACGCCCAGGAATTCGTTGTTGGCCAGCACTACCAGGAAGTCAAACCGGCCGTCGCGACTTCGGTCGCTGAGGGCAAGGTCGAAGTGCTGGAACTGTTCTGGTACGGCTGTCCGCATTGCTACGCATTCGAGCCGCAGCTGTCGGAGTGGGTGAAGAACAAGCCCGAATACGTCGAATTCGTGCGCGTGCCGGCGGTGTTCGCCCACAATTGGGAGGTCCATGCACGCGCCTACTACGCCGCCCAGCAGCTCGGCGTGCTCGAGAAAGTTCACCATCCGCTGTTCGATGCGATCCACAAGCAGGGGCGCAAGGTTTTCTCCGAGGACGAGCTTGCCACGTTCTTCGCCGACCTAGGCGTCGACGCGGAAGCATTCAAGAAGGCCTTCAATTCCTTCGATGTCGACACCAAGACCCGCCACGCCATCTCGCTCACGCGTCAATACGGCATCACCGGCGTCCCCGCCATCATCATCAATGGCAAATACCGCACCAGTGCCCAGGAAGCCGGTGATCTCGACACCCTGTTAAAGGTGGTTGAAACCCTGGCCGATAAGGAACACAAGCGGTAATCATCCGCGCGCGTAACGCGCGGTCGCGCTCGAAGTCCTGAACGGGGGCTTCGAACGCGCGAGTCTCTTCATTCTGCGAGACCTTACCGACAGGTGTGCAACTGTTGCGTCGTGCACGTACTTCATACGGACGCGATGCGAGAGAAGCACGAACGTCACTCAAGACGTCGGAACAGTAATGTCGGCCCCGCAATTGAACGGCTCGATCAGCAATTCCAAGCCTCCGGTGCCCCGTCGCGACGGGGCCGCCGATCGTGTGGCCTCGGAGACGATCTCTCGCCTGCAACGCGGCATTCTGCGCCTGGCGCTGGCCTACCATGGCCGCAGTCCCGATCTCGACAAGAAGCTGAAGGAACTCGGTGGCCTGGTGCGCGCCGGTCGGCGCGACGCACTGCTGCAGCGCTTGATCGACGAGATCGTCAATACCATCGTCACCCTCAACCTCGAGCCGGCGTTGGGCAGCGCCGCGCCGGCCACCGCCACCCCCGGCGTCGCTGAACAACCGGATCTGTTTCACCATTTCATCGATCACCTGCAGCTGCCTCCGGCGCTGCTGCTGGAGGTCGAGCGTATACGCAAGCGCATCGCCGCCAAGAGTGACGCCGTGGAACTGCTGGGGCAGGTCGAACAGGCATCACTGGCGTTCTCCGAAAGGCTGGCGCAGGCCGCCGACAACAAGCGCACCATCGACAGTGCCCGCCAGTCGCTGATTGACCTGGTCGATCGAATTCCGGTGTCGCGCACGCTCGCCGCCGAAGCGGCGCAGGTGCGCCGCGCGATCGAAGCAGTGGCCACCCACGAGGACATCCGCCCCTGCACGACGGCCGTCGCGCAATTGGTGGGCAAACTGCGCGAGGAAATGCAGTCCGAACTCGATCGCCTGGCGGAATTCCTGCGCGCCACGGCGCGACGCCTGCAGGAATTCGAACAGATCATGCAGCGCTCGCGGGAGATGTACGCCGAGAGCGAGGCCGACGCGCTGCAACTTAGCGAAACGATTTGCGTGGGCGTACGCGAAGTGCGCCACAGCGTCGGTGAAGCCGACGACCTGGACGCGCTGAAAGTGCTCATCGAGAGCAAACTCGAAGTCATCGACCATGGCCTGACACAGTTCGTGTCGAGTCAGAGTCTGCGCGCGGCCGAAGCCGGTGACGTCATCGAACGCATGACGCATCGCCTCAAGGATCTCGAGCAGCAGGCCATGCATCTGCGCGAGGACCTGGAAGTCCAGCATGCGCGGGTGCTGATGGACCCCTTGACCGGCATCCTCAACCGCGCCGGTTACACCGAGACCGTCTCCAAGCATTTCGCGCGCTGGAAGCGCTACGGTGGCGCCTTGAGCCTGGCGGTCATCGATCTCGACCTGTTCAAGGAAATCAACGACCGCTACGGCCACGCGGCGGGCGACAAGGTGCTGGCGACGGTGGCCTCCAAGCTCAAGGAAGTGATCCGCGAAAGCGATGTGCTGTGCCGCTTCGGCGGCGAGGAGTTCGTGCTGCTGCTGCCGGAAACCTCGGTGAGCGACGCACGCACCATGCTCGAGAAGCTGCGCAATCACATCGCCGACTGCCCGTTCCGCCACAAGGACACGCCGGTGCGCGTGACCATGTCGAGCGGCGTCGCGCAGTTCCAGGCAAGCGACAGTGTCGACAGCGTGTTCGAACGCGCCGATCTGGCGATGTATGCCGCCAAGCAAGGCGGCCGCAACCAGGTGTGCACCGAGCTCGACCCGATGCCGGAAGCGCCAGCCGGCAAGGACTAGAGCCGGTCATCATAGCCCTGTCGAAGTCGCCGCCGCGGTCGCGCCCGATTGCGGTTTCGTCACATGTTGGTCATAAAGTCATCACATACTGCGGCGAGTTCAAACGCCCCATGGGAGAAATCCAAGTGATGAGACGCCAGATTCCAGGCCTTGCCGCACTGTTGCTCGGCGCGGCATTCATGACCGCCCAGGCCGACGACACGGCCGGCGGCCATCAGTCCTACCAGACCGAGACCGGCATTTCCGGCAACGTCACCAGCGTCGGCTCCGACACCCTCGCCAACCTCATGACCTTGTGGGCGGAGCAGTTCAAGCGCTTCTATCCCAGCGTCAACATCCAGATCCAGGCCGCGGGCTCGGCCACCGCGCCGCCGGCCTTGACCGAAGGCACGGCCAATCTCGGCCCCATGAGCCGCCTCATGAAATCCAACGAGTTGGAAGCCTTCGAAGCCAAGTACGGCTACAAGCCGACCGCCGTGCCGGTGGCGGTCGACGCGCTCGCGGTGTTCGTGCACAAGGACAATCCCATCAAGGGCCTCACCGTCGAGCAGGTCGACGCCATCTTCTCGGCAACCCGCCAGTGTGGTCACGCGAGTGACATCACCAAGTGGGGCGACCTCGGCCTTCCCGGTGAATGGGCGAGCCGCAGCATCCAGCTCTACGGCCGCAACTCGGTGTCCGGCACCTACGGTTATTTCAAGGAGCACGCGCTGTGCAAGGGCGACTTCAAGAACAACGTCAATGAACAGCCGGGCTCGGCCTCGGTGGTGCAGGGCGTGACCAAGTCGCTGAACGGCATCGGCTACTCCGGCATCGGCTACCGCACCTCCGGGGTGCGCGCGGTGCCTATCGCGGACAAGCAGGGCAACATGGAGGAAGCGACCGAAGCCAACGCCCTGTCCGGCAAGTATCCCTTGAGCCGCTACCTGTTCATCTACGTCAACAAGGCGCCGAACAAGCCGATGGCGCCGCTGGAACGCGCTTTCCTGCGCATGGTGTTGTCCAAGGAAGGCCAGGCCATCGTGACCAAGGACGGCTACATCCAGGTGCCGACCAAGATTGCCGACAAGCAAATGCAGGGCGTGTTGGGCGACTGACGGGCACACCGCCAGCGTATGAAGATACCGGGCCTCGCGCCCGGTATTTTTTTCTGCGCGCGGCAAGGTCTTCCCTTACCATGCGCCGAGTCCAGTCCTGTCACCTGCCCCCAATGACCGACGAACCGCGTCGCTGCAAAGACCTTCTGCATGGCGTCACCCTCGAAGCCATGCTCACCGCCCTGGTCGCGCGTCACGGCTGGGCGGAGCTGTCGCGCCGCATTCCGATCCGCTGCTTCTTCAACGAGCCGTCCGTCAAGTCCAGCCTGAAATTCCTGCGCCGCACGCCCTGGGCGCGGGAAAAAGTCGAGGCCTTGTACGTGGAGGATCGGAAGCGCGAAGCGCGGCCCGACGACCTCAATCCCTGACGCGCCGGCGCGCCGCGCCACCGGCAGGCGCCACGCGCTCCGGGCGACGGATGTGGTCTATGTGTTCCAGCGGCAGTTCGGTCTTGGCGATCACCCGCCGCAGCACGAAGCTCGAATGCACGCCGGTCACGCCCTCGATGCGGGTCAGGCGGCCGAGCAGGAATTCCTCGTAGTAGGTCATGTCGGGCAGCACCGCCTTCAGGAGGTAGTCCGCGGCCTGGCCGGTGACGATGCTGCACTCGATCACTTCCGGAAAGTCCCGCACCTCGCGCTCGAAGGTCGCGAATCGCTCGGGCGTATGACGGTCCATGGTGATGCCGATCATGGCGGTGATATTGAGGCCGAGCGCCGCCTGGTTGAGCAGCGTGACGTGCCGGTCTATGACCCCGGACTCCTCCAACTGCTTGACCCGCCGCGAGCAGGGCGTCGGCGACAGGCCAACCTTGTCGGCCAGTTCCAGGTTGCTGATGCGGCCGTTGGCCTGCATTTCGGCGAGGATGCGCTTGTCGATGCGGTCGAGTTTCATGGTGATGCTCATGGCCTGGGTTCGATGGACGGTCATTGCGAGAATCCACGCGATGACTCTCTACAAACCTAGCAGAGCTTGGCGAGTTATTGCAAAAATCGGACTCTGCCGTGGCGAATACGCCATCTTTCACTAAGCGCGCCTCTTTATACTTCCCCCCGTTCGCGGTGCCCGTGCCGCGCCGGCCTCCGGCGCGCACCGCCACCCAGGCAATCAACGTCAAGCGCGCCGCCGGCGCGAAGCAGGTAGTCCCATGAGCGCTTTCGATCATCGCAAGTACAAGCCCTACGCCCCCATCCAATTGCGCGACCGCACCTGGCCGGACCAGGTACTGACCGCCGCGCCGCGCTGGTGCAGCGTTGATCTTCGGGACGGCAACCAGGCCCTGATCGAGCCCATGAACGTCGCCCAGAAGCTGCAGCTCTTCCAGCAGTTGGTGAAGGTCGGCTTCAAGGAAATCGAGATCGGATTCCCGGCCGCCTCGCAGCCGGACTTCGACTTCGTGCGCCGCCTGATTGAGGAACGCCTGATCCCCGACGACGTCACCGTGCAGGTGCTGACCCAGGCGCGCGAAGAATTGATCGCGCGCTCCTTCGAGGCCTTGGCCGGCGTCAAGCGCGCCATCGTGCACTTGTACAACTCGACCTCCACCGTGCAGCGCGAGCAGGTGTTCGAACTCGATCGCGAAGGCATCAAGGGCATCGCCGTGCAGGGCGCGCAGTGGGTGAAGGCGCATGCCGCGCGTCATCCCGGCACCGAGTGGATATTCCAGTATTCGCCCGAGAGCTTCACCGGCACCGAGCTCGATTTCGCGGTCGAGATCTGCGACGCGGTGGTTGGGGTCTGGCAACCGAGCGCGGCCAAACCCTGCATCTTGAACCTGCCGTCGACGGTCGAGATGGCGACGCCCAATGTCTATGCCGATCAGATCGAATGGTTCTGCCGCCATGTGAAACACCGCGACGCGGTGATCATCAGCCTGCACACCCATAACGATCGCGGCTGCGCGGTGGCGGCGGCGGAACTCGCGACCATGGCCGGCGCCGAGCGCGTGGAAGGCACCTTGCTCGGCAATGGCGAGCGCACCGGCAACATGGACATCGTGACCATGGGCATGAATCTCTACAGCCAGGGCATCGATCCGGAGCTCGATTTCTCGCGCATGGACGAGATCATCCGTTGCGTGAAGGAGACCACCCAGTTGCCGGTGCATCCGCGTCATCCCTATGCGGGCGAGCTGGTGTTCACGGCGTTCTCCGGCAGCCACCAGGATGCGATCAAGAAATGCCTGGCCAAGCGTGACGACCGTCAGCCCTGGGAAGTGGCCTACCTGCCCATCGACCCTGCCGATCTCGGCCGCTCTTACCAGGAGGTCATCCGCATCAACAGCCAATCGGGCAAGGGCGGCATCGCCTACGTACTGGAACAGAGCGAGGGCTACCAGCTGCCGCGCTGGCTGCAGATCGACTTCAGCGGCGTGGTGCAGAAATACGCCGAGGACAGCGCCACCGAAGTCGAACCGCGCAAGATAGTCGAACTGTTCGAGCAGTATTACCTCGCCGCGCCCACGCCCTATGAATTGATGGGCTACCAGGCAACGCGCGAGAACGGCGAAGACCGCCTGGTCGCCAACCTGCGCGACAACGGCAAGCCGACCAGCCTGCAGGGTCATGCCAGCGGCGTGGTCGGCGCCTTTGTCGATGCGCTGGAACGCCATACCGGCAAGAAACTGGTGCTGGTCGAGTACAGCGAGCACACGCTGTCCAGCAGCGGCGGCGCCGGCGCTGAGGCGGTGGCCTACGTGCAGTTGAACCTGGACGGCAACCGCTACTGCGGCGTGGGTCGCAGCAGCGACATCGTCGAGGCCTCGCTGCGCGCGATCCTCGGCGCGGTCAACCAACGCGCGCGGCTGGCGCCGGGCGTCGCCGCCTGAGCTTCTGCCAGCCTGCTCGCTACACGACGGCGCCGCGAGGCGCCGTCGTCGTTTGCGGCATCAACAATTGGCAAGTCCCGTGTGCGCCGCCAGAATGCCCGCTCGTGTCAGCCGCCTGAGACCATGCCCAGCGATCCGCAACCCATCGATGCCGTACTGCCCGCGCTGCTGGCGAGCTTGAACACCGCACCGCGCGTGGTGCTGGAAGCGCCGCCCGGCGCCGGCAAGACCACGCGCGTGCCGCTCGCCCTGCTCGACGCGCCCTGGTGCACGGGCAAGGTGCTGATGCTGGAACCGCGGCGTATCGCGGCGCGCGCCGCGGCCGGCTTCATGGCCGCACAGCTCGGCGAGGCGGTCGGCGCGACAATCGGCTACCGCATCCGCTTCGAGCGCAAGGTCTCGGCACGCACCCGCGTCGAGTTGGTCACCGAAGGCATCCTGACGCGCATGCTGCAGGACGATCCGCTGCTCGACGGCGTCTCGGCGGTGGTCTTCGACGAATTCCACGAGCGTCATCTCGCCAGCGATCTCGGTCTCGCCATGTGCCTCGAAGTGCAAGCCGGCGTGCGTCCCGAGCTGCGCCTGGTGGTGATGTCCGCCACCCTCGACGGCGAGCGGCTGGCGAGCTACATGGCGGCGCCACGCATCACGTCCGAAGGGCGCAGCTTTCCGGTCGAGGTCAGCTACCTGCCGCTGCTGGCGCGCGAAACGCCGGCGCTGCAGTTCAAGCGCGCGGTGCGCCAGGCCTTGGACGAAACCGACGGCGACATCCTGTGTTTCCTGCCGGGCAAGGCTGAGATCGAACGTTCGGCGCGGCTCCTGGAAGACACCGATGTGGCGATCGAGATCCTGCACGGTGAGCTCGGCATGGAAGAGCAGGCACGCGTATTGCGGCCGTCGACCACGCGGCGCATCGTGCTGGCGACCAATGTCGCCGAGTCGAGCGTGACGCTGCCCGGCGTACGCGCGGTCATCGACAGCGGCCTCGCGCGTGAGCCGCGCTTCGATGCCGCCAGCGGCATGAGTCGACTCGAGACGGTCAACATCGCGCAATCCTCGGCGCGCCAGCGCGCGGGCCGCGCTGGCCGTGTCGCCGCCGGTCGTTGCTATCGCCTGTGGTCGCAGTCGACGGTGCTGGATAGCGCCGCGCGCCCGGAGATCCAGTGCGTTGAACTCTCATCGCTGGTGCTGGAAATAAAAGTGTGGGGCTCGAACGAACTCAGCTTTCTCGACTCGCCGCCGGCCGGCGCGCTGGCGCAGGCGCAGGATCTGCTGCGCGCCCTCGACGCCCTCGACGACCATGACCACGTTACCGCCCATGGCGCGGCACTGCTGGCGCTCGGCGCCCATCCGCGCCTTGCCAATGCCATGCTGCGCGTGCCGAAGGCGTGGCGTGGCCTGGCCGGCGATGTCGCCGCGCTGATCGAAGGCCGCGACCCGATGCTCGGCGACGCGCGACGCAACGATGA
Source organism: Pseudomonadota bacterium (assembly GCA_016719885.1). Taxonomy (NCBI): domain Bacteria; kingdom Pseudomonadati; phylum Pseudomonadota; species Pseudomonadota bacterium. The sequence goes on from JADJYF010000012.1 coordinate 172,901, forward strand.
CCTGCGGGTGCGGTTGGCCGCCCTCCACGCGCAGCGCGGCGCGCGTGGCGCGGGCGGTGACGTGCATCGCGGCGCCTTGGCGGCGCTCCAGCAGGCTGCGCGGCAATGGCGCGCGCGCTTGAAAGTCGAGGACACGGACGACGCGCCGCGCGAGCAGCACGCGCTCGGCGACGTGCTGGCGCTGGCCTACCCGGATCGCATCGCGCGCCAGGACGACAACAACCCGCAGCGCTACGTGATGGCCAACGGTCGCGGCGCGCAGCTCGGTCCACTGTCAGGCTTGGTGGGCGAGCCGTGGCTCGCCATTGCCGAATTGCGTTTCGATACGCGCGACAGCCTGGTGCAACGCGCCGCGCCCTGTTCACCGGAGTTTCTGCGCGAGGCCTTCGCCAGCCATTTCACGCGCGAGCGCAAGCGCGCCTTCAACGCCGCCAGCCGCGCGGTCGAGGAAATTGAAGAAACGCGCTTCGCCGCCATCGTGCTCGAACGTCGCACGCGGCCTGTCGCACGGGACGCTGAAACGGCGGCGCTGCTGGCGACCGGCGTAGCATCGCTGGGACTCGACTGCCTGCCGTGGACCGATGCACTGCGCGAATGGCAGGCGCGCGTGGTGAACCTGCGCACCTGGTGCCCCGAGCTCGGCCTGCCCGATGTGTCGGACGCGGCCCTCACCGCCCATGCCGATGTGTGGCTGTCACCGCTGTTCGACGGCAAGGCACGCCTGTCGGAGCTCGGCGGCGGCGAATTCGCCGAGGCCCTGCGTCACCAGCTCGATTACGCCCAGCGTCGCGCGCTCGACGAGCACGCGCCCGAAAACCTCACCGTGCCGAGCGGCATGCAGCGCAAGCTCGCCTATGCCATCGGCGAGCCGCCGGTGCTGGCGGTGAAACTGCAGGAAATGTTCGGCCTGGCCGAGACGCCGCGCATCGCGCGTGGCCGCGTGGCGGTGCTGTTGCACCTCTTGTCGCCGCGCCAGACACCGTTGCAGGTCACGCAGGATCTGAAAGGCTTTTGGGAACGCACCTACCCGGAAGTCAAAAAGGAAATGAAGGGCCGCTATCCCAAGCATCCGTGGCCCGACGACCCGTGGACCGCGACCGCCACGCATCGCGCCAAGCCACGCGGCACCTGAGCGCCACGCGCGCTAAGCTTGGGCGACATCGGCTTCAACAACGCCATCCGGGAGCGCCGCCATGCAGCTTTATTCGTTTGAAGAATCGGGCAACAGTTACAAGGTGCGGCTGTTGTGCGCGCTGCTGGATGTGACACCGGAAGTCAAAAACGTGTCACTGCTGCACGATGAGCAACACCAGCCACCGTTCATCACCTTGAATCCGCGCGGCGAGGTGCCGGTGCTGGTCGATGGCGCGCTGGTGCTGCGCGACTCGGCCGCCATCCTGCTCTACATCGCGAGCAAGCATGGCCACGGACTGTGGTGGCCGCAAGACGCCGCCGCGCAGGCCAAGGTCATGGAGTGGCTGGCGTTCGCCGCGAGCTGGGTGCAGTACGGCGTGTTCACGGCGCGCGCGCTGTTGTCGTTCGGCATTCCGGCCAATGGCCTGCCGGCGGATTTCAAAGGTGAAGCCCTGGCTGCCGCGCAGCTGCGCGGGCAGCGTTCGCTCGAGATCCTCGAAACCGAACTGCGCGCCCAGGACTGGCTGGTGCCGGGGCGTCCGACCATCGCCGACATCGCGGTGTTTCCCTACATCGCGCTCGCGCCCATGGGTGATGTGTCACTGGCGCCTTTTGCCGCGGTCCGGGCGTGGCTGGCACGCATCCGGCAGCTGCCGGGTTTCATCGGCATGCCGGGGCTCGACGATGCGGGCTATCGACGCCGCTGAGTCGGGCGCGGCATGCGCGACTGTCTGGCCTCGCGTATGCTGCCGCACTCTCCCCGGCGCGCGACGTGATGCGCCCGCGCCATTCAACGCCAAGCTTTTTGCCAAGGAGTCTCCATGGACCTCACCACTGTCGATCACCTGCTTTCCACCACGCGCTCGGTGCGCAAGCGCCTCGATTTCAACCGCCCGGTGGAACGCGAAGTCATCACCCGCTGTATCGACCTCGCACTGCAGGCGCCCACCGGCGGCAACTCGCAGGGCTGGTCGTTCATGGTGGTGACCGACGAAGCGAAACGCGCGGCAATCTCGGCGCTGTACAAGAAGGCGTTCAAGCTCTACAGCAGCGACCCGAACATGCGTTCGCGCTATGACGGCGACAGCGACGATCTGCGCGCCAAGCAGTTGGACAGGGTGTTGAGTTCCGCCGACTACCTGTCCGACAACATGCACCGCGCGCCGGCGCTGGTCATTGCCTGCATCGAAGGCCGCGTCGAAAAGGCCAGCGCGCTGGAACAGGCCGGCGTGTATGGCTCGATCCTGCCGGCGGCCTGGTCGTTCATGCTGGCCTTGCGCTCACGCGGGCTCGGCACCGCGTGGACCACGCTGCACATCATGTACGAACAGGAGGTCGCGAACATCCTCGGCATTCCCGCCACCGTCACCCAGGCCGCGCTGTTCCCGGTCGCCTATTTCACCGGTGATGATTTCAAGCCCGCCAAGCGTCTGCCGACCGAGCGCTTCCTGCACTGGGACAGCTGGGGCGCGAAGTCCTGACGTTCCGCCTTGGCCAGGACGCAGCCGCCTCCTGGCCAGGGCAAAGCAGGTCCGATGCCGTGGGTCCGATTGAGATCGGGCCCGCGGAAAATGCCCGTCAAGCTCTCAGCAGGCGCCCCGGCAAGGCACCGGTGTGCACGCCGTTCTCATAGGTGACTTCGCCCTTGCAGATGGTGGCGACATAGCCGCGTGCCTTCTGAATGAGCCGCTTGCCGCCGGCCGGCAGGTCGTAAACCATCTCGGGGTCTTCCAGCGCCAGCGCGTCGAAATCGATGATGTTGAGATCGGCGCGCATACCGGCGGCGATCACGCCGCGATCGGTCAGGCCGTACACCAGCGCCGTGTCGCGCGTCATCTTGTGCACGGTGTATTCAATGGGAAAAATCGGCCCGCGCACGCGGTCGCGGCTCATGTAGGCCAGCATGTAGGTCGGCATGCTGGCATCGCACAACACGCCGCAGTGCGCGCCACCGTCGGACAAGCCGAACACCGAGTGCGGATGGGCGATGCCGGCATGCTGCTTTTCCAGGCTGCCGCTGTACTCGCCGATCAGGAACAACAACGGCCGCCCGGCTGCCATGATGTCCATCAGCGCTTCGCGCACGTGGACGCCTGCGGCCGCGGCGATGCCGGCCACCGACTCGGCGAAGCTCGGTTCGTAGCTGAGATCGGCCGGCAGGATGAACATCTTGTCGAAGGTCGAGATCATGTTGGCGGTGGTCGCGTCGCGCGGCACCTTGGGCGTGTCGGCCAACACGCGGGCACGGAACGCCGGGTCCTTGAGCTTGCGACGCTGTTCGTCGATGGGCAGCCGGGCAATCTCCTTGTAAGTGCCGAACTGGCGCATGGGGTTGACCGTGCCTTCCAGGCTCATCAGCACCGACGCCGGCCGCGCACCGACCTGCGGACGGATCTTGAGTCCTTGGGCATTGAGCCGGTCAGCCATGCCCCACACGTCGGCGCCGATATTGGAGGTGACGAGGATGGTCACCGGGCGCCCGGTGCGACGCGCTATCCACTCCACCCACTGCTGTTCATCGGGGTCGTCCATGCGGTCGGAAATGATCTCGACCGTGCCGTGCGCGACTTCCGCCAGCGCATTGCCAATGGCCTTCAGCTCTTCGCCGTCGGCATGGGTGCCGGGCACGAGCTCACCGTGCTTGTCGAAGTGCCCGTAGAAGCGCGAGGTGGTGAAGCCCAGTGCGCCGTCCTGCAAAGCCTGTTTGGTGATGGCCGCCATCGCGGCAATATCTTCACGGGTGGCGTCGTCGTAGCAACGTGCGCCCATCACGTAGTGACGCACGGCGACGTGCGGCACCTGCGCACCGACGTCCATGGCGTAGGGGGTATCGATGCTCGCGAGGTAGTCGGCGAAACTCTCCCAGCCCCACGGAATGCCTTCGTGCAGGGCCGTGCCGGGAATGTCTTCCACCGATTCCATGATCTCGACCAGCTCGGTTTCGGTGCCGGGCCGCACCGGTGCGAAACCGACGCCGCAATTGCCCATCACGATGGTCGTCACGCCATGCCAGCAACTCGGCGTGAGTTGCTTGTCCCAGCACACCTGGCCATCGTAGTGGGTATGGATGTCGACGAAGCCCGGCGTCAGCAATTTGCCTTGCGCATCGATGCTGCGTTTGGCCGGCCCGGCGATGGGCGGTTCGCCGGCGCGCGCCACCGCGACGATGCGGCCGTCCGCCACCGCCACTTCGCCCATGAAGGGCGGGGCGCCGGTGCCGTCGACGATGCGAGCATTGCGAATGATGAGATCGTGCATGGCGGTGCTCCGTGGCAGTGCGAAGAGTCGGTCAGGCCTGCTTCAAATCGTGCAGGAAGGTTTTCAATTCTTCTTTCAAGGCCGGGTCGTCGTCCTTGGCAAGGCTCTTTTCGGCCTGGCTCGCGTAGGCCAGCGCGGCGTCGAGGTCGTCTAGATCGCGGTAGCGCTCGGCGATGGCCAGCTGGATGGAAGCGCGGCAGTCCGACTGTTCGAGTTTGTCGGCGAGCTCCAGCGCCTGCTCGTAGATGTCGATGGCGTCTTCGTCGTCGAGCGTGAAGTCGCCCAGGGATTCGAGGTAGAAAGGATGGGCGGTGCCGGCGGTCTGCGCTTCGCCGCACAGCTTTTCCAGTTCGGCGTATTGCTTGGTGAAGGCGCGATCGTCATCGCGCTCGACCGCATCGGTCAGGGCGTTGGCGAGCGACAGCACGCGGTCGTAGAGTTTGATATCGAGCGTCATGGGGAAGGTTCCGTGCTGGGGGAAGGCGCGGGCGGTCGCGATGTCGGACGGTCGATGACATCGCGCGTCGACCACCGCCGGATTATCAGTCCACACCGGAGCCGTCACAAGGACGCCGCCGCGCCCATGGCCGGGGCTGCGCGCCGTGGGCACGCACCGCGCGACCATGAACGGCTATCATCCCGTCATTCCGACAAGTCGCCAGCGAGGCCGCCATGCATCTCGTCCGCTCCTCCCTCTTCGTGCCCGGTCACAAGCCCGAATGGGTGCCGAAAGCCCAGGCCGCCGGCGCCGACGAATTGATCCTCGACCTCGAGGACGCCGTTCCGGACGATGCCAAGAGCGCGGCGCGACCGTTGGTGCGCGAGAGCGTGAAAGCACTGCATGCCGCCGGGCAGTACTGCTCGGTGCGCATCAATGGCTATGCCACCGGTCGTACGCTGGACGACCTGGACGGCATCCTGTGCGCCGAGCTGCGCTCGGTGATGCTGCCCAAGGTCGACAGCGTGGCCGACATGCAGGCGCTGGATGCCATGCTCACGCAGCTCGAACGGCGGCATGGCGTCGCCCACGGCACGGTCAACACCACCTTGCTGCTGGAAACCGCCGGCGCCATGCGCAACGCCTATCACATCGCGCTTTCGAGTCCGCGCGTGCATCAGTTGGTATTGGCAGCCGGTCCCGGCGGCGATGCCGCGCGCGCGGTCGGCTACCAGTGGACCAAGGGCGGTGAAGAGACGCTGTTCCTGCGTTCGCATGCGGTGCTCGACGCGCGCGCCGCCGGCATTCCCTATCCCATGACGAGTTCGTGGTGGGACATTCGCGATCTGGACGGCCTGCGTGCCGATGCCATCCGCAATCGTCGTCTCGGCATGCGCGGCATGTGCGTGATGCATCCCAGCCACGTGCCCATCGTCAACGAGATCTTCAGCCCCCAGGCTGACGAGGTCGCCCATGCGCGCGGCGTGCTGGCCGCCATGGCGGCGGCCGAAGCCGAAGGGCGCGCGGCGGTGATCTACGAAGGCGACATGGTCGACTACGCGATGGTGGCGACCGCACGCGAATTGATTGCGCTGGCCGAGAGCATCGAAGCGGCCGGCGGCAAACCGCTCAACACCTGAAGCCATCACGACAAGCCTTAGACACGGCGCCGCGCAGCGCGCTTGCGCCCATCGATCCATCCGACACCATGGGAAGGTTCCATGCAACTCAGTGACAAGACCATCGTCATCACCGGCGCCAACAGCGGCATCGGCCTCGAAACCAGCCGTGAACTGGCGCGCGGCGGCGCGACGGTAGTGATGGCGTGTCGTGATCTCACACGCGCCAAGGCCGCGCGCGCCGACATTGCGAACAGCGTGCCGGGCGCGAAGCTCGCCCTCGTACCGCTCGACCTGGCGTCGCTGGCCTCGGTGCGTGCCTGCGCCGACACCCTGGTCGCGCAATGGCCGCGCATCGACGTGCTCATCAACAACGCCGGCCTGTTCCCCTTCAAGCGGCAGCTGACCGAGGATGGCTTCGAGATGCAGTTCGGCGTCAATCACCTCGCGCATTTCCTGCTGACGCAAAACCTGATGCCGGCGCTGCTGGCCGCCGGTCGCCCACGGGTGGTGAACGTCGCATCGATGATGCATCACCTCGGCAAGATTGATTTCGACAGCTTCCGCGGTGAGCGACCCTACGGCGCGCTCAAGGCTTATGCGCAATCGAAGCTGTGCAACGTGCTGTTCGCGCGCGAACTTGCGCGCCGCCACGGCGGCGATGGCCTGTTGAGCTGGAGCCTGCACCCCGGGCCGGTGGGCACCAACATCATGGGCCGCGGCCTCGTCAATCGCACCCTCTATCGCCTGATCGGTGCCTACATGAGCGCCAGGCGCGGCGCGCGCACCAGCGTGCACCTGGCCTCGGCCGATGGCATCGAAGCGACCAACGGCGCCTACTACGACGAATTCCTGAAAGTGAAGCCGGGCTCCAGGCTGTCGCAGGATGCGACCCTCGCGGCGCGGCTGTGGGAAGTGAGCGCCAGCCTGGTGGCGTGAGCCGCGCACCGGCTCGCAATCACGGCCGCGCCACGCGGCGATTTGTGACGGGGCGGACAATCAAAGCCGCTTATACCCTGCTGACTGTCCGCCAATTTTGTCATCGCGCCGCCGATAAAGAATTCCAGGCGCCGCCCCGGTATCGCCCGTTCCCGCCAGGAACAGCCTCTTCCCGCATGTCGAATGCTGCCCCTCACTCCGGGCGGTTCTCCATTTTCCCGGATTGGATTTACTCGCATGTTTCGCGTCGTCGATTGCATTGCCCTTCAACATGACCGCTCGCTGTTGGTCATCGCGGGGCTCGTCTGTGTTTTTGGTTCGGTGGCCACGGTGCTGTCCGCGCGCCGCCTGGATGCCGGCTCTCACGCCTGGCCGTGGCGCGTGATGGTGGCGGTGTGCGTGGCGTCCACCGTGTGGGCCACGCACTTCCTCGCCATGCTCGCCTACCGCCCGACGCTGGCGGTGGCCTTTGACCTGCCGCAAACCGTGCTCTCGTATTTCATCGGTCTCGCGGTGATGGGGCCGGCCATGGTCTGCGCGCGTTGCGTGGCGGTGTGGCAAACGCGCGTACTGTGTGGCGTGGTGTTCGGCGCGGGTGTGGCCTTGATGCATTACCTCGGCATGGCGGCGGTGCGCGTGCCGGGCACGCTCAGCTACGACTTGGCGCAGGTCGCCTGGTCGGTCGCCGCGAGTTGCGTGGGCGGCGCCGCCACGGTGTTGGCCCTGTACGGACGTCGTACCGCGAGCCGTCGCCTGCTCGCCATGGCGGCACTCTCCTTGACCATCCTCGGCCTGCATTTCACGGGCATGAGCGCGGTAACGCTCACCCTCGATGCCTTGATGCAGTCCACCGACGGCACGCTGTCACGCCAGTTGCTGGTGGTCGAGACCTGCATGGCCGCCGCCGCCGTGCTTGGCATCACCTTGCTCGGCATGCAGTTCGATGAACGCATGACACGCGCCCTGCGCGAGGAAGCGGCACGCTTTCGCACGCTCGCCGACGGCGCGTTCGAAGCGCTCATCATCCATCGCGGCGGCGACATCATCGATCACAACGCGGTGGCTTGCTCCCTGCTCGGCCACGCCACGTTCACCATGCCGTTTGCGTCGCTGTTCCCCGAGGGACTGCTGCACGAGAACACCGGGCAGGCGCTCGAGACCGTCATGCGGCACCGCGACGGGCACCTGATCGCGGTCGAAATCAATCGCCGACCGATACTCACCCCTCAGCGCGAGTGGGCCGAACTGGTCGCGGTCCGCGATCTCACCGCCCAGCATGCGGTCGAGGGCAAACTCGAACAGGCCATGCAAAGCCTGGGCGCGCTGCGCGCGCTGATCCCCATGTGTGCATGGTGTAAACGCGTGCGCGACGACGAAGGCTATTGGAACGCGGTCGATCAATACCTGAAGGAAGTGACCGGCAACGACATCACTCATGGCATTTGTCCGAGCTGCAGCGAAAAAGAACTGGCGAGGTTCGGACGTGCTTAGGGCGCCGGGTGGGCGTGAACATCGGCGCGTCGGCGCGACATTGTCCGACGACGTGACCATACTTGACCCCATGCCTTGGCAAAGGCCGGAGATTGCAACCATGTCGAATGACCTGCCGGCCAAGGATCTCAGCTATTCCATCGATCACGGTAGCGGGCTGTTGCACATGCGCTGGCGCGGCGTGGTGAGCAGCGCCGACGTCGGGCAATTCTGGACACGCCTGCTCGACGATGGCGACGCGCTCGCCATCGGACGTCACCTCGATGACCTGCGTGATTGCCGTTTCACCTTCTCCGGCAACGAATGGCAGGAACTGGTGAAAGGCTACCTGGTGCCGGCGCCGCCCCATGCGCGGTGGAAGGCGGCATTCGTGGTCAACAGCTCGGAAATGTACGGCGTGCTGCGCCAGTTCATCGCCTACGCCGGCGAGCTGGTGGAGGCCGAGATCTTCAGCGACGTGAACAGCGCGCTGGCTTGGTTGGTGAGGAAGTAGGGGCGCGGTGGAGTGAGTTGGCGCGCCCGACAGGATTGATTCGCCCGCGCTTGGGTGCGCGCTCACCCCTGCGGGGCGTCGGCGGGGCCTGTCAGTATTTTTGTGTGCGAGGCATTCGGTTAAGTCGGGTTGGTAAAGCGTTCGCCGAAGGCAATGGCGAACTGGTTCATGGCCTGTCGCCATTCCAACAGACCGGTCCAGTCGGCTGGATGTGCGCAAGGCCAGCCATAGCAGTTTGCTCCCGCTCGTCCAGGGAAGTGTCCCCGGGTCTTGATGATCTTGCGCAGCTGGCTTTGAGGCTGATCGCGTTGGTGGTGTAAATCACGCGCCGGATCCGGGAGCGAACGCGAAGAACGGGAGACGGGCCACCCGGGGCTACCACCGTCGGATGCTTCTGTGGCGCTGGCCTCGAACGCGTTCAATGCCGCCGGCCGCTTCGCGCTGCCGCGTAAATCGCCGGAGCGCCGCCGCCAGCCTGCGGTCTTTCCACGATGCGTAGTCGAGGCTGTTGCGTAGCAGGTGCACGATGCAGGTTTGCAGCGTCTCGCCGGACCGTAGATAAGGCTTGGCAGGCCCTTCAGGCCATCCGTCACCGCGATCAGGATGTCGCCGATGCCGCGGGTCTTCAGGTCGTTGAACACCTTCCGAACTTGGCGCCCGGCTGTTCAATCCACAGGCCCAAGACGCGTGCCGTCCGGCAGCACGGCCAGCGCCAGGTAAACGGCCTTGTTCCGAACCACCGCGTCGGATCTTCACCCGCAGGGCGCGAAGAACGGGCGAGCGGCGGCTCGCCAAGCGACCACGGGGGGGGGGGGGGGGCGGGCCGGGGGGAGCCCCGGGCGCGCTCCCTTGGTCGTCTTTCTGCTTGGCATAACGAGTCCTCGGTCATGTTACGGCAGGCGCATGTTGTCGCAGATCCTCATCGAGCGTCACACAAGAATGGGCCCCACTGGCCCATTTCTTTAGTTGGCGCGCCGACAGGATTGATCGCCCGCGCTTGGGGGCGTCGGCGCACGGCGCCTGTCCAACATCGCTGGCGATGTTGTCGAACCTCAGGTCCTCATCGAGCGGTCAGGCACAACAACTAAAAGAAATGGGCCCCACTGGGCCCATTTCTTTTAGTTGGCGCGCCCGACAGGATTGACTCGCCCGCGCTTCTACGCGTGCTCACCCCTGCGGGGCGTCGGCGCAGGGCGCCTCCGTCCAACATCGCTGCGCGATGTTGTCGAACCCAGGTCCTCATCGAGCGGTCAGGCACAACAACTAAAAGAAATGGGCCCCACTGGGCCCATTTCTTTTAGTTGGCGCGCCCGACAGGATTCGAACCTGTGACCTCTGCCTTCGGAGGGCAGCACTCTATCCAGCTGAGCTACGGGCGCGTGGTGAGGCGGGAAGTATAACGGCATTCGGGGGCGGCCGTTGGCCCGACAGGATTGATTCGCCCGCGCTTGGGCGCGTGCTCACCCCTGCGGGGCGTCGGCGCGTTGCGCCTCCGTCCAACATCGCTGCGCGATGTTGTCGAACCTGTGACCTCTGCCTTCGCCGGAAAGCACTCTATCCAGCTGAGCTACGGGCGCGTGGTGAGGCGGGAAGTATAACGGCATTCGGGGGCGGCCGTTGGCCCGACAGGATTGATTCGCCCGCGCTTGGGCGCGTGCTCACCCCTGCGGGGCGTCGGCGCATGGCGCCGCCGTCCAACATCGCTGCGCGATGTTGTCGAACCTGTGACCTCTGCCTTCGGAGGGCACTCCCTCGAGCTCGGGCCGCGGGCACTCGCTACCCGCTCCCAATGCCCTGAGTAGCCTAGTGAAACAGTTCGATTTGGCTATAATGCCGGCGGCCCGCGTCCGGCTGGAATGCGCGGCATAAGAATGATCTGGCGCTTCCCTCTTCCTTCGAGAGACCAAAATGAGCAATCAACAAGACGACTCGGTGTTCGTTAGAAATTTCTCCCTGGTACTGCTGTTCCTGGTGGTGGTGGGCTTGACGGCCTTCGTGTTGGCGAAAATCGTCAACGGCGGCGCGGAGGTCAAGTACGGACCGAGAGGCAACGAAGCGGCCAATGTCGCGCCGGTCGGCGCGGTCAATACCGGCGGTGATGCGGTCGCCGTGGCGGGCGCCAACACCGGCGCCGAAGTGGCCAGCACGGCGGCACCGGCCGCCGCCGCGAGCAGCGACCCGGGCAAGTCGACTTACGACAGCGTGTGTTTTGCGTGCCATGCGCAAGGCATTGCCGGCGCGCCGAAGCACGGCGATGTGGCGGCCTGGGAAAGCCGCGTGGCGCAGGGTCACGACACCCTGGTGCAGCACGCCATCGCCGGTTTCACCGGGCAGGCGGGCATGATGCCGGCGCGCGGTGGCAACCCGACCCTGACCGACGCCCAGGTCACGGCCGCGGTGGAATACATGATGGCCGCCGTCGGCGGCAAGAAAGAGGGCGACGCCGCACCGGCCGCCGCCCCCGCCGCGGAGCCTGCCGCCGCGGCGCCGGCCGCTGACGCCGCAGCCGCCGCGCCGGCCGTGGCTGACGCCGGCAAGGGCAAGGCCACCTACGACGCAGTGTGCTTCGTGTGCCACACCCCGGGCGCCGCCGGTGCACCGAAACTCGGCGACAAGGCTGGCTGGGAGCCGCGCATCGCCAAGGGCGTCGACGTACTGCACGCCAGCGCCATCAATGGCTTCATGGGCAGCGCCGGCATGATGCCGCCCAAGGGTGGCCGTCCGGACCTGGCGGACGCGGACGTCAAGGCCGCCGTCGACTACATGCTCGAGGCCGTCAAGTAGGCTTCACCGCGACGAGGCCCTGCCCATCACGTTGCACGCGGCGTGATGGGCAGGGCCTCGTTTTTTTTACCGGACTTGCGTGCCCGTCGACACGTCAGCCGCTGGCCTCGAGGTTGGCATAGGCGGCCACCAGCCACTTCACACCATCGGCCTCGAAGTTGACCTGCACCCTGGAATGTTCGCCCTGGCCTTCCATGTGCAACACCACGCCCTCGCCGAAGATCTTGTGACGCACGCGTTGGCCGAGGCGCAGACCGAAAGCGTTGGCGGAGTGCTCCATCACCAGCCCCGAGCCGCCGCTGACGCCGGTGCGCCCGGCGCTCACACGCCCACCCAGCCGCACTTCCTCCATCACCTCGCGCGGCAGTTCGCGGATGAAGCGCGACGGCTGCGGATAGAAATCGGCGCCATGCAGGCGTCGTGATTCCGCGTAGGTGATGGTGAGCTTCTTCATCGCGCGCGTGATGCCGACGTAGCACAGCCGCCGCTCTTCCTCGAGTTGCACCGGGTCTGCCGCCGAGCGCATGGGGGAACAAGCCCTCCTCGACGCCGACCAGGAATACCTGCGGAAACTCGAGGCCCTTGGCCGAATGCAGCGTCATCAGCTGCACGCAATCGCTGTAGGCCTCGGCCTGACCATCGCCCGATTCCAGCGCGGCATGGGTCAAGAAAGCGGCGAGTATCGGGATCTCCTCATCGTCGATGGCAGGCTTGAAGTCGCGCGCGGCGCTCACCAGTTCCTCGAGGTTCTCGATGCGATCCAGCCCGCGCTCGCCCTTCTCCTTCTTGTAATGCTCGACCAGGCCGGACTGCGCGATAACGTGCTCGAGCAGCTCCGCCAGCGGTAGCTCATTGACCGCGATGCTCATGCGGTCGATGAGATCGAGGAAGCGTTGCAGCGCGCCCAGCGAGCGGGCCGACAGTTCCTTGGTGTCGGTCAGGCGTCGCGTCGCCTCCCACAGCGTGATGCGTTCGCGCTTGGCGACTTCGCGCAGCTCATCGATCGAACGCTGCCCGATACCGCGCGGCGGCACGTTGACGATGCGTTCGAAGGCCGCGTCGTCGCCGCGTGAACTGGCGAGGCGCACGTAGGCCAGGGCGTCCTTGATCTCGGCGCGCTCGTAGAAACGGAAGCCACCATACACGCGGTAGGGCAGCTCGGCCTGGCGTAAGGCGTCTTCCAGCACGCGCGACTGGGCGCTGGTGCGATAGAGCATGGCGCACTCGGTGAGGCGTCCGCCGTGGTCATGCCACAGGCGAATGCGGTCCACGCAGAAACGCGCTTCGTCCAGATCGTTATAGGCCGCGTAGAGCGTGATGGGGTCGCCCTTGGCGCCGTCGGTCCACAGCTCCTTGCCGAGCCGTGAAGGATTGTTGGCGATGAGGGTGTTGGCGGCCGACAGGATGTTGCCGGTCGAACGGTAGTTCTGTTCCAGGCGCACCAGCTGGTGGCCAGGAAAATCCTTGCGAAAATGCTGCATGTTCTCGACGCGCGCGCCGCGCCAGCTGTAGATCGACTGGTCGTCGTCGCCGACCACGAAGATATTGCCGTCGTCGCCGACCAGGTTCTTCAGCCACGCGTATTGAATGGCGTTGGTATCCTGGAACTCGTCCACCAGCACGTGCCAGAAGCGTTCGCGGTAATGACGCAAGAGGCCCGGATGAGCGAGCCACAGCTCGTGGGCGCGCAGCAGCATCTCGGCGAAATCGACCAAGCCCGCGCGCTGGCAGGCGTCTTCGTAGGCGCGATAGATGTCGACCATGGTATGCAGCGCGCCGTCGCCGTAATCGTCGACATGCTGCGGACGTTGGCCGTCGTCCTTGCGCGCATTGATGAACCACTGCGCCTCCTTGGCCGGCCATTCGTTCTCGTCGAGATTCAAGCCGCGAATGACGCGCTTGACCACGCGCAGCTGGTCGTCGGAATCGATGATCTGGAAGTTGTCGGGCAGGTTGGCGTCGCGCGCATGGGCGCGCAGGATGCGATGGGCGATGTTGTGAAAGGTGCCGACCCACATGCCGCCGATGGGCCGGCCGGTCAGTTGCTCGATGCGGCCGCGCATTTCGGCGGCAGCCTTGTTGGTGAACGTCACGGCGAGTATGCCGAGCGGCGAGGCTTGGCCGGTCTCCAGGTACCAGGCGATGCGATGCACCAGCACCCGCGTCTTGCCGCTGCCGGCACCGGCCAGCACCAGCACCTGGTCGACGTTGGAGGCGACCGCGTCACGCTGACGCTGATTCAGTTTGGCGAGAATGGGGGAATCGGTCATGGGCGGTGTCGAGGTCAAGGCGGGCAAAGCGCTTAGTTTAGGCCATCGCGCCGCGCCTCGCCGATGGTCGGCCCGCGCGATATTTCTTAAGCTAGCGCCATGAAACAGCCCATCGCCAGCGACTACAACCACCCCGCCGTGCTCGACGAACTGGCGGTGCGCACCCTCGATGCGGCGCGTCGTGCCGGCGCCAAGGCCGTCGAGGTCGGCGTGAGCGCGGGCGAAGGCCTGTCGGTGACGGTGCGCGGCGGCGCCTGCGAGACCGTCGAGCACGAGCGCGACAAGAGCCTCGGCGTGACCATTTACCTCGATGGCCGCAAGGGCAGCGCCACCACCTCGGACTTTTCCGACCAGGCGCTCGACGAAACCGTGCGCGCAGCGCTGCGCATCGCCGAGGTGGCCGAGCCCGATCCCCATGCCGGGCTGGCCGCCCCCGAGTTCCTCGCCAACGCCCTGCCCGATCTCGATCTCGATCATCCGTGGGACATCGACGCCGAGGCGGCGATCGCGCTCGCCATCGAATGCGAGAACGTGGCGCGCGGCGCGGACGCACGCATCAAGCAGTCGGACGGCTGCAGCGTCAACCGCTATCGCGGCAGCCGCGCTTACGCCAACTCCCACGGCTTCCATGCCGCCTACCGCGGCACGCGCCATGGACTGTCGGCGGTCATGATCGCCGAGGACGGCGGCGGCATGCAGCGTGGTTACTGGTTCACCAGCGGGCGCGACGCCACGCGGCTCGAAGACGCAGCCACGGTCGGGCGCCTAGCCGCCGAACGCACGCTGGCCAAGCTCGGCGCACGCAAGATTGCCACCACCCGCCTGCCGGTGATCTTCGAAGCCCGTATCGCCACCGGCCTCATCGGCCACGTGATCGGCGCCATCAGCGGCGGCGCGCAATACCGCCGCGCCTCTTTCCTGCTCGACGCGCTGGGCGAAACCATCCTGCCGTCATTCGTCACCGTCACCGAAGACCCGCTGATCCCGGGCGCGCTCGGCAGCGCCGCCTTCGACGACGACGGCGTCGCCACCCGGCGCAAGACCATCATCGAGCAGGGCCGCTTGAATACCTATCTCTTGAGCGCCTACGCCGCGCGCCGTCTCGGCCGCGAGCCGACCGGCAACGCCGGCGGCACGCACAACCTGTTGGTCAGCCACGGCGAGCGCGCGCTTGCCGACATCATCGCCGGCTGCGACAGGGCGCTGCTGGTCACCGACCTCATGGGCATGGGCGTCAACGGCGTGACCGGCGATTATTCACGCGGCGCCAGCGGCTTTCTCATCGAGAACGGCGAAATCGCCCACGCGGTGGAAGAGATCACCGTGGCCGGCAACCTCAAGGCCATGCTGAAGGACATCCGCGAAATAGGCGCCGACGTCGAAACGCGTGGCACCGTGCATATCGGCTCGGTGATGATCGGGGAGATGGCGGTCGCGGGGTCGTGATTCCCGGGGTGCGATTTCTTCTCCATTCTGAATGTCAGACTGAAGTCTGGCCCACGGAGAAGCCCCGATTTTGGGTGTGCGAATGAATTCGCACCTACCCTGGGAGTTATCCGCGCATGTGCAACGAATTCGCCCCTACAGCTTGTTCCACGCATCCAGCGCCGCGATCTTGTAGGCCTCGGCCAGGGTCGGGTAGTTGAACACCGCATCGACGAAGAAATCGAGCTTGCCGTCATGGGCCAGCACCGCTTGGCCGATGTGGATGAGTTCGGTGGCGCCCTCACCGACGATGTGCACGCCAAGCAGACGGCGGTCTTCGAGCGACACCAAGAGTTTCAACAAGCCTTCACGCAAGCCAAGGATCTGGCCGCGCGAGGTTTCGCGAAAGCGCGCGATGCCGGTTTCGTAGGCGATACCGGCGGCGCGCAGTTCTTCCTCGGTCTTGCCCACCACGCTCATTTCCGGCACCGCGTAGATGCCGAACGGGAAGATGTCGTTGGTGGCCTTGGCCACGCCGTTGAAAGCATGGGCCGCGGCTTGGCGGCCCTGCTCCATGGAAGTCGAGGCCAGCGCCGGAAAGCCGATCACGTCGCCGGCCGCATAGATGTGCGGCACGGCAGTGGCAAAATTGGCATCGACTTCCAGGCGTCCGCGGCTGTCGGTGGTGAGACCGGCGTTCTCGAGCTTGAGCTTGTCGGTGTTGCTCACGCGCCCGGAGGCAAACAAGGCCATGTTGGCGCGGATGTGTTTGCCGCTGGCGAGATGCACGACGAGTTTCTTGTCGTCGATGACTTCCACCGACTGCACGGTTTCGCCGAGGCGCAGGCTCACGCCACGGTCGCGCAGGTGATGGGTGAATTCATCGACGATTTCACGATCGAGAAAACCGAGGATGTCGGTGCGCCCGTCGACCAGCGTCACGCCGATGTCGAGCGCACTCAGCATGGCCGCGTACTCGACGCCGATCACGCCGGCGCCGACCACCACCACGGTGCGCGGCAATTCCTTCATGTCGAGGATGTTGTCGCTGTCGACCACGTTGGGGCGGTCGAAGGGTATGCCCGGCGGCTGCACCGGCCGCGAGCCGGTGGCGATGAGGATCTTGTCGGCCTCGATGAGTTTCACCTCGTCGCTGCCGGTCTCGATGCGCAGCACGTGGGGCGCTTCGAACACCGCGTTGCCGGCGATGGTGTCGACGAAATTCCTGTGCAGCTTGTGCATCAGGATCTCGATTTCGTGGCGGATGGTGATGTCCAGGCGTTGCATCAGGTCTTCGGCGGTGATGCGCTCCTTGACCCGGTAGCTGCGCCCGTAGAAGCCGCGTTGACGCCAGCCGGACAGGTACAACACCGCCTCGCGCAAGGTCTTGCTGGGAATAGTGCCGGTATGCACGCAGGCGCCGCCGATGGAGAACGAACGCTCGATGAGCGCCACGGTGCGTCCGAGCTTGGCGGCCTGGATGGCGGCGCGCTGCCCTGCCGGTCCGCTGCCGATCACAACAAAATCGTACTTGGTCATGGTGTTCCTTTCAGCGACCGCGTCCCGCCGCCCGTTTTCCGCCCCTGCCACGGCTCGCACGCTCGCGCGCGCTTGTTTAAGCTAAAGCGGAGGGCGCCCTGCACGGGGCTTCACGAGTTGAGATCAACGGAAGATGCGCCGATAACTTGAGCGCGGACGTTCCGGCAGCGGCCCGCGCACGCACGCCCGAACGGTCCGGACCGCCCAACAGGAGAACCCTTGCGTGTCACAACGCCCCGTCGAACACATCTCCGAACCCCGCCTGCGCGCGACGCCGGCCGGCGACATCCTGCGCGCCCGCCTGGAGACGGTCATCAAGACCGCCGAGCAGGTGGTGTTCGGCAAGTCCAATGAAATCCGCCTGGCGCTGGCCTGCCTGCTGGCGCGCGGACACCTGTTGATTGAAGACCTGCCGGGCGTCGGCAAGACCACCCTTGCCCACCTGCTGGCGCGCCTTATGGGCGTCGAATTCCAGCGCATCCAGTTCACCAGCGACCTGCTGCCGGCCGATGTGCTGGGCGTCTATGTCTACGAGCGCGACGCCGCGCGCTTCACTTTTCATCCCGGCCCGATCTTCACCCACGTGGTGCTGGCCGACGAGATCAATCGCGCCACGCCGCGCGCCCAGAGCGCGCTGCTGGAAGCGATGGAAGAGCGGCAGGTGACGATAGAGAACGAGACCCATGCCTTGCCGCAACCGTTCTTCGTCATCGCCACGCAGAATCCCAGCGATCAGATAGGCACCTTCGCCTTGCCGGAATCGCAGCTCGATCGTTTTCTCATGTGCATTTCCCTGGGCTACCCCGACCGCCGCGCCGAGCGCGCGCTGTTGAAGGCGCCGGACCGGCGCGTGGCGCTGTCGGAGCTGGCGCCGGTGCTGTCGCGCCAGGAACTGCTCGAACTGCAGGACAAGGTCGACGGCGTGCACGTGAGCGATGCTCTGCTCGACTACGTGCAGGACCTGCTTGATTACAGCCGTCGCGCGCCGCAGTTCGGCTGCGGCCTGTCGCCGCGCGCCGGGCTCGCCCTGTTACGCGCGGCGCGCGCCTGGGCCTTGCTGGACGGCCGCCATCACGTGATGCCGGACGACATCCAGGCGGTGCTGGCGAGTGTCGCCGTGCATCGCCTGCGTCCGCTCGATACCTCGCGCAGCGTCGACGCGGCTTTCGTGCGCGAGCAACTCGCCAACGCCGTGCCCATTCCGTGAGCGTGGTCGCGGCGCCCGCCGCGCGGTCGCGTGAGCAGCGCCTGGACAGGCGGCGGGTCTACATCTTCCCGACCGCGAGCGGCGTCACCTTCGGCGCCATGCTGACCGTGATCCTGATCGGCGCCATCAACTACGACAACGCGCTCGGCTACCTGCTGGCCTTCCTGCTGTTCGGCCTCGTGATGGTGGCGATGCTGCACACCTATCGCAATCTCAACGGGCTGGTGTTCCATGGCGCGCGGGCGCTGCCGGTACATGCCGGCGAGGATGCCGGGTTCGAATGCCGCTTCGAGAATGTCTCTCCCTTGCCGCGCCTCGCGTTGCGCGTCGGGCCGTGGCCACGCGGCCTCGATCGCCAGGCGCGACGATTCATGTTGCGCGCCGAGCGCGGCATGGACATCGCGCCGCTGTCGAGCGACAGCGTCACCTTGGCGCGTCTCACCGACAGGCGCGGCTGGATGTCGCTCGGCCGGTTGCGCGTCGAAAGCGTGTATCCGCTCGGCATCCTGCGCACCTGGGCCTATTTCGAGTGCGACAGTCCGTGCCTCGTGTATCCCGCGCCGCGCGGTCATCTGCCGCTGCCCTACGCGCCCACCACCGCCAGCGGGCAGTCGGATCTGCATGGCGTCGGCAGCGGCGAGTTTGCCGGCCTGCGCCGCTATGCGCCCGGCGACCCGGTGCGCGCCATCGCCTGGAAGACCCTCGCGCAGGAACGCGAAGTGATGGTCAAACGCTTCCATGGTCAGGGCGCGATGCGGCTCACGCTGTCGTGGGCGGCGGTCAGCTCGGTGGCGGGCCTGGAGCCGCGCCTGTCGCAGCTGTGCCGCTGGGTGCTCGATGCCCATGCCGCCGGTCATAGCTATGCACTGGAGCTGCCTGGTGTGTTTTGCGCCCACGGCCGCGGGCGTGAACATCGCGACGCCTGCCTGCGTGCGCTCGCGCTGTACGAGGCGCCGGCGTGAATCCGGCCCCGATCAGCGCGCGCGAAGTCGCATGGGTGGCGGTGGTGCTGATGCTGGCGCTGCTGCCGCACATGCCGCGCTTCCCGTGGATCCTGAATTTCGGTTTCGTGCTGGCCTGCGGCTGGCGTTTTCTCGGCGCACGGGGAGTGTTGCCACTGCCCGATCGCGAGCATCGCCTGCTGTGGCTGTTGAAGCAGCTGCTGGCCATCACCGCCTTCGTCACCATTTACATCGCGTTTCGCGGCAAGCTCGGCCGCGACGCGGGTGTCGAACTGCTGGCCGCGCTGCTGGGCTTGAAGCTGCTGGAAATGCGCAGCCCACGGGATTATTTCGTGGTGACGTTTCTGTGCTACTTCCTGGTGGTCACCAATTTCTTCTACTCCCAGACCATCCCCACCGCGCTCTACATGCTGGGCGTGGTGGTGGCCGCGACCGCGGTGCTCATTCAATACAACACGCCGCCAGCGTGGCGCCAGCCGCGCGCGATGCTGCGCTTGTCAGCGCTGATGACCGCACAGGCGCTGCCCTTGATGCTGATTGCCTTCGTGTTGTTCCCGCGCATACCGGGGCCGCTGTGGGGCTTGCCGCAGGACGCCTTCGACGCGGTCACCGGCTTGAGCGACAGCATGACGGTGGGCGAGATCACACGCCTCGGCATGTCGAACGAGATTGCCTTTCGCGTGCAGTTCCACGGGCCCGAGCCACGCGCCCGCGCGCGTTACTGGCGCGGCCCGGTGCTGTGGCATAGCGACGGCCGCACCTGGCAGGTGGCGACCTTCAACGCGGCGCCGCCGCCGCTCGAACAGCATGGCCAACGCTATTTCTATACCGTGACCATGGAGCCCCATCGCAAGCACTGGCTGTTGGGGCTCGACGCGGTGACGGGCAAACCGCGCGATGTCATGCAGACCAGCGACTACGCGCTCAAGAGCCGCCAGCCGGTGCGCAAGCGCATGCGCTACGACCTCGACTCCGCCATCGAGTACCGCATGGCGGGCCTCGGCGATGCCGAGCGTCACGCTGCGCTGGAGCTGCCGCCTGGCCATCATGCGCGCGCGCGTGAACTGGCGGAAAGCTGGCGCGCCGCCAACAGCGACGCCGGCGCCGTCATCGAGCGCGCGTTGGCCTTCTACCGCGACCAGAAATTCGTCTACTCCTTGACGCCGCCGGCGCTGCCCGGCGACGCGGTCGATGATTTCCTGTTCGTGACCCACGAGGGCTTCTGCGAGCACTTCGCCTCGAGCTTCGTCATCCTCATGCGGGCGGCCGGCATTCCGGCGCGGGTCGTGACCGGCTACCAGGGCGGTGAATACAACGAAGTCGGTGAATACATGGTGGTGCGACAGCGCGACGCCCACGCCTGGGCCGAGGTCTATCTCGACGGGCAGGGCTGGGTGCGCGTCGACCCGACCGCCACCATCGCACCGAATCGCGTGTCGCTGGGTTTTGCCGACGCCAATGCGCGCGGCGCGCCGGGCAGCGGCTTTGCGCGCGACGCCTTCGGCGGCCGCGTGTGGACACGTCTGCGCGATTCCTTCGACGCCATCACCTATGGCTGGAATCAATGGGTGCTGGGTTACACCAGCGCGCAACAGCGCAACCTGTTCGAAGACCTCGGCTTCGAGGACCTCGACTACGGCTCACTGGTGATCGGTCTGACGCTGGCGCTCGCCCTGACCACCGGCGCGCTGGCCTTGATGATGTGGCGCGCCACGCGCAAACCGCTCGATCCGCTCGGCGCCGCCTACGCGTTGTTCTGCGCGCGACTCGCGCGCATCGGCTTCACGCGTGGTGCCAGCGAAGCGCCGCTCGCATTCGCCGAACGAGTCATCCGCTTGCGCGGCGATCTGGCCGACGAGGTGCGCGCCATCACGCGCCTGTATGGATTGCTGCGCTATGGGCGCGGCGGCGTGGACGTCAAAGCGCTACGGCGACGGGTGGCGAAGTTCAAACCGCGACGGCGGAGCTGAGGGACCATCGCCCTGCGTGCGGGGGAGACGAACTGACGGGAATCAAGACGCCTCGCCTGCGCCGGGTGGAGCATGGGACCATGCTCGCCCGAGATTGGACGGCGAGCGTGCGCGCTTCGTCGCTACCTACAAGAAGGAGAATCCACCATGCGCTACCCATCCGCACTCGTCGTCGCACTCGCGACTTTGTCCTTCGCGTCCGCCAGCCAGGCCGCCACCCTGCCGTTCGCCTCGACCTCCGATACCGCCGCGTGGCAGGTCGCGACCAATCTCAGCGATATCGATGGCGGCCCCTTTCCGACCAGTGGCTTCGTGACCGCCAGCCGCGTCGATGGGCGCGTCACCGAAGGCATCAACTGGTTGGCCAACAATACCAGCGGCAGCAACGGTGGCGTCGGCAACTGGACGCAGTTCGTGTTCCGCCAGTCTTTCGACCTGACCGGCTTCAATGCCGCGGATACCGAACTCGAGTTCCAATGGGCGGCGGATGACTCGGGCGAAATCATTGCCGACCGTGGCCATTGGGTACCGAAGTTCAGCCTCAACGGTGGCGCACTCGTGCCCTGGGGCACGGGCCCGACCTACAACTTCGGCCCGGTGGTGACTGTCAACAGCGGTTTTGTCGCCGGCCTCAATCACATCGACTTCTTCGTGCAGGGCAATGGCCAGACCGACGGTTTCGCGCTCAAGGCCTTGAGCCTCACCGCAAGCCCGGTGCCGGCGCCGGCCAGTGTCGGCTTGATGCTGGGCGGTGTGGCGGTGCTGACGGGGCTCAAGCGCAAACGCAATTGCTGACTTATGCCGTCAGGCTGAAGCCTGACCCACAAGGGAAAGGTGCGGCCGTGGGTCAGGCTTCAGCCTGACATGTTCGCGCCTATACCGCGACTTCGGACAACTCTTCGAAGCCCGCCGAGTAGAGGCGCGCATAGGCGCCGCCGGCGGCCAGCAGATCGCGGTGGCAGCCGCTTTCGATGATGCGGCCACCGTCCAGCACCACGATGCGATCGGCTTGTTCGATGGTCGACAGTCGATGCGCGACGATGAGGCTGGTGCGGCCTTTGCGCACCGTGTTGAGCGCCTCCTGCACCAGGCGCTCGGCTTCGTTGTCGAGCGCGGCGGTCGCTTCGTCGAGGATCAGGATCGGCGCGTCTTTGAGCAAGGCGCGCGCGATCGCCACGCGCTGGCGTTGTCCGCCCGACAGGCGCACGCCGTTCTCGCCGATCAAGGTATCCAGGCCCTGCGGCAGGCCGTCGGTGAAGGCGCTGACCTGCGCTTCGCGCGCCACGCGTTCCACCGCTTCGCGCGGCACCTGGCGCAGGGCACCGTAGGCGATGTTGTTGTACAGGGTGTCGTTGAACAGCACGATGTGCTGGCCGACGTAGGCGATGTGGCGGCGCAGGCTGGCGAGGGTGTATTCCTCGAGCGGCCGACCGTCAATCAACAGGCGTCCGCTGGTGAGCGGGTAGAAGCGCGGCACGAGATTGACCAGCGAAGTCTTGCCGCCGCCCGAGCGCCCCACCAGGGCCACGGTCTCGCCGGCCTTGATGTCGAGATTGATGTCATCGAGCGCGGTGCGTTCGCCATAGCGCAAGCTCACGTGTTCGAAACGGATGGCGCCTTCGAGCTTGGCGTCGTGCTGGCCCTGGTCGACTTCCGGCGTGACATCGACCAGCGCGAAAATCGAATCGGCGGCGGCGAGGCCGCGCTGCAGGAATTCGTTGACGCCGGCCAGGCGCTTGGTCGGCGGCAGCACCAGCGCGGTGGCGGTGACGAAGGCAATGAAGTCGCCGCGCGTCATGCTGCCGCTGGCGGCGGCGCGCACCGCCAGCACCACCATCAGCGCGATGCCGACCGACACGCACAACTGGATCAGCGGCACGATGGTGGCGCTGGACCCCACCACCTTCATGTGGAATTTGCGCGCGTCGTTGATGGCGCGGTCGAAGCGCTGGGTCTCGTAGTCGTAGCCGTCGAAGACCTTGACCTCGCGGTGGCCGCGCACCGATTCCTCGGTGACCTGGTTGATGGCGCCGACCGACTCCTGCAGGCGGCGGCTCATCTGCCGCATGCGCTGCGAGGCGCGCCGCACGATGAAGGCGATGGGCGCCGCGAACAGCACCAACAGCGCGGTCAGCTGCCAGTTGAGATAGAACAGGTAGCCGAACAGCACCGTGATGATGGCGGTGTCCTTGATCAGCACTTCGATGACGCGGGTCGCGGCCTGCGCCACCTGGGTCACGTCGAAGGTGAACTTCGAGATCAGCTCGCCGCTCGAGCGGCTGTCGAAGAAGCTCGCGGGCAGCCGCACCAGGGTCTTGAACATGGCCATGCGCAAGTCCGCGATGGTGCGCTGGGCGACCCACTGCAGGGCGAACATGTCGATGTAGTTGAGCAGGCCGCGGGCCGCGAACAGGGCCACCAGCAGGCCGCCCGTGATATAGGCGTTGCGCCCGTGGGCGATATCGAAATCTTTGTCGATCAGCGGTTTGAGCAGCGCCGGCAGCATCCACTCGGTGGCGGCCAGGGCCACCATGGCGGTAATCGCCCAGGCGAACTGGCGCCAGTAGGGGCGTACGAAGCCGAGCAGTCGATGATAGATCTCGCGGTCCGCGATGGTCCTCTGGCGCATCGCGCTAGTGTGCCCGCCAGCCACCTTTTTTGCATCCGCACATCGGCTCCGGCCAACGGTGGCTGGCCGCAGATTTCGCCCCTACAATACCGACGAGCCTGCATTTCGAACCATAAATACGACAGCCCATGTCCGAACTGCACCCCATCGTGGCCGTCACCGGTTCGTCCGGCGCCGGCACCAGCAGCGTCAAGACTGCCTTCGAGCGCATTTTCCAGCGCGAGGGCATCAATCCGGCCGTCATCGAGGGCGACAGCTTCCACCGCTACGATCGCAAGCAGATGTCCTGGGAGGTCGAGAAAGCCGCCCTGCAGGGCAAGACCCTCACCCACTTCGGCCCCGACGGCAACCTGCTCGGCGAGCTCGAAACCCTGTTCCGCGCCTACAGCGAGAACGGCAGCGGCAAGCGCCGCTACTACGTGCACACCAGCAAGGAATCGAAGCGCCTGGAGAGCAAGCCCGGCACTTTCACCGAGTGGCAACCGCTGCCGCGCGACACCGACCTGTTGTTCTACGAGGGGCTGCACGGCGGGTTCATCGGCGATGAGGCCAATATCGCGCGCTTCGTCGACCTGCTGGTCGGCGTGGTGCCGATCATCAACCTCGAATGGATCCAGAAAATCCATCGCGACCGCGCGGTACGCGGTTATTCGGCCGAGGCCGCGACCCAGATGATCCTGCGCCGCATGCCCGACTACGTGCACTACATCTGCCCGCAGTTCTCGCGCACCGACGTCAACTTCCAGCGCGTGCCGACCATCGACACCTCCAACCCCTTCACCGCCAGCGAGATCCCGACCAACGACGAAAGCATGGTGGTGGTGAAAATAGCCAACCGGCGCAAGATCAACCCGGATTACCGTTACCTGCTGGAAATGCTGCAGGGTTCGTTCATGTCGCGCCCGGATACCATCGTGGTGCCGGCGGGCAAGATGGTATTTGCCATGGAGTTGCTCCTGAACCCGGTCATCGAACGCATGATGGAGCGGCGCGACCGCGCGGTGAAGCAAAGCGCGGCCTAGCGGTTGCGAGGGATTCGAACGGCGCCGCCGAACGCGCGCGCCGCGATTGATATTGGACAGGTCAAACCCTTAAGGGGGCTCGCGATGCGCGCGATTCTGGTGCTGAACGCCAAAGGTGGCAGCGGCAAGACGACGGTGGCGACCAATCTCGCCGGTTATTACGCGGCCGAGGGCGCCAAGGTGGTGCTGGCGGATTACGACCCGCAGGGCTCGAGCATGGACTGGCTGCGTCAGCGCGGCGCCAATGCGGCGAAGATCGGCGCTGTGGACGCGGCGGCCGGCCCGCTGCGCGTGCCGCGCAGCACCGACGTCGTGATCATGGACGCGCCGGCCGGCACCCATGGCGACATCCTCGCCGTCTTGTTGCGCAAGGCGCACACCGCCATCGTGCCGGTGGTGCCCTCGCCAGTCGACATTCGCGCCGCCCAGCGATTCTTTGGCGAGCTGCGCGAAGTGCGGCCGCTGGTGGAGAACGACGTCAAGATCTGCACGATCGCGAGCCGGGTGCGCGATGGCGCCCGCACCTCGGACGACCTCGAGGACTTCCTCATGGATCAGAAACTGCCGTCCGGACGGCGCTTTCCGTTCCTGACCTGGCTGCGCTTGAGCGCCGCCTATCTCAAGGCCGCCGAGAAAGGCCTGTCGATCTTCGAGATGCCGCCCTCCCAGAGCGCGGTCGACCGCGAATACTGGATGCCCCTGCTGAAATGGCTGGCAAGCCCGCGCAGCATGCCCGACGCGTGAGGCCGTCGCGCGGCAGCGGTTGAAATCCCGCACCGGGGGGACGGAAACCTGCTCGACGTCGATGGGGGTTTTATTTTGTACTTTTTAGTACATAATGAAACCACCCCATCACCGAGACGCCGCCATGCAACTGTACTTCTCGCCGTTTGCCTGTTCCCTCGCAAGCCATATCACCGCCCGCGAGGCCGGTCTCCCCATCGACCTCTGCCGTCACGCTCGCCACCAAGCGTACTGCCGACGGCGGCGATTTCCTGACCGTCACGCCCAAGGGCCAGGTGCCGGCGCTGCGCCTGGACAGCGGAACGGTGCTGACCGAAGGCCCTTCCGTCCTGCAATACCTGGCCGACGCCGCGCCCGCCGCGGGCCTGTTGCCGGCACCCGGCAGCGAACAGCGCTACCGGGTCGTCGAGTGGGTAAACTACGTCGGCACCGAGGTGCACAAGCTGTGCTTCTACCTGATGTTCGCACCCGATTCGCCGGCCGAGGCCAAGGCCTGGGGTCGTTCACTGCTGGACAGGAAGCTGGCCTATGTCGACGGCCAACTGGCAGGGCGCCAGTTCCTGGTCGGCGAGCGCTTCACCATCGCCGATGCCTACCTGACCTGGGCGCTGACGCTGTGCGCCAAGATAGGCGTCGGTCTCGACGCCTACCCGGCGGTGGGCGCCTACCTGTCGGCCATGCACGCGCGCCCCGCGGTGCAGGCGGCGATCGCGGCGGAAGCTGCCGCCGCGCAGCAGGCCGCGTAAGCCTGGCGGCCGCGCCCAACGCCGGGCGCGGCCACCGCCTGCCGGCGCAGCAGCGAAAGCCGGTTAAGATGCCACCATGTGCCGCCGCCTGAACGCTCGCCCACCGAACTCGCATGTCTCCACCCCGCGGTAGGCCCCGCCAGTTCGAGCACGGCGCGGTGCTGCTGCGCGCACTCGAAGTGTTCTGGCGGCAAGGCTTTGCGGCCACCACCATGGACAACCTGGCGGCGGCCATGGGGCTCAACAAGCCCAGTCTCTACAACGCCTACGGCGACAAGCAGGCCATCTACCGCCAGGCGCTGGCGGCCTTCATCGCCCAGGTCGAACAGGAGGTCGGCGCCGCCCTCGCCAGCAGCGGCGAGCTGCGCGAAGCGCTGCAAGCCTTCTTCGATGGCGCACTGGCCGTGTATTGCGCCCATGACCCACCCCTGGGCTGTTTCGCCATCTGCACCGCCACCGCCGAAGCCGTCGCCCATGGGGAAATCCAGCGCGACCTGGCCGGCGTCATCGCCGGTCTGGATGGCATGTTGGCCGCACGTTTCAGCGCCGCGCTCGACGCCGGGCAGATCAAACCGACGCCCACCCCGCGTGACCGCGCGCGCTTGACCCAGGCGGTGCTGCACAGCCTGGCGGTGCGTTCGCGTGCGGGGGAGTCGCGGGACAGCTTGCGCGAATTGGCGACCCAGGCCATCGCCATGGTGTGTGGTGACTGAGGGCGCGAGTTCATTCGCGCCGTCAGCGACGTTCAATCTTTCCTGGGCTGCAACTGTTCGAGCGAATAGGTGCCGGCGCTCGGCTCGAGTTCTATTTCGAACACTTCCATCACGCGCGCCGCCAGGCCATAGAAGGCGGCGGCCAAGGTCAACTCCACCAGTTGTCGTGGCGGCAACAGGGCCGCGAGCGCCTGGAACGTCGCATCGGACACCCGCACCTTGGTCGTCAACTCGTCGGTGAAGGCCAGCGTCTTGTTCTCGAGATCGTTGAACGCCGCCGCGCCCGCGCCCTCGGCGATGGCCGCAACCTGCGCATCGCTCGCCCCGCACTGCTTCGCGATCGGGACGTGTTGCGTCCACTCGTAGTGCGCGCCGGTCAGATGCGCGACGCGCAGGATCGCCAGCTCGCGCAGTTTGCCGTCCAGCGACTGCCCGCTGAGGATGGACGAGCCCATGGCCAGGAACGGAATGAAATTACCTTGCGCATGGGACAGGATGCGCAGGATGTTGAGCGGCGGCAGTTGCGCCAGCCGCGTGCGCACTTTGTCGTCGAGCTCGGCGGGAT
The DNA here is from genome assembly GCA_016719885.1 of Pseudomonadota bacterium. NCBI lineage: Bacteria > Pseudomonadati > Pseudomonadota > Pseudomonadota bacterium. The sequence goes on from JADJYF010000012.1 coordinate 200,349, forward strand.
CGGGATAGGGAATGCGCGCCACGGAACCTCCTCGTCGGTGTCATGGAGGGCAGACGATACTGCGCTCGAGCCGACGGTAACGCGCGACCGCGAAGCGGTCAAACCACGCGCGTGCGTGTCAGCGACGCGGCGCCCAACGATAGACGCGCGTGAGGCTGCCGCCCATCAAGGCCGCGCGCTCGCTGCTCGACAGTCCCAGCGCATCACGAAACATGTCGACGCCTTGCGCATAGGTGACGAAGGCCGTGGCGCGCGTCCAGTCCGTGCCCCACAGGCAACGCTCGAAGCCGTAAGCATCGAACAGGCGTTTCAAGGGCGCATGGATGTCGGCATAGGGATAGGGCTGATGCGACAAGGTGCAGGCGCCCGTGATCTTGATGACGACATTGTCGAGGCGCGCCAGTGCCAACACTTCATCCAGCGCGGCGAACGGCGCGGCCGGTGGCGGTGGCGTGAACGCCTGGCGCAGCCCGCAGTGATCGAGCACCAGCTGGGTGTCGGGATGCGCGCGCGCCAGGGTGGCGAAGAGGTGGAGTCGCTCCCAGGCGAGGATATTGATCGGCAGCGCGTGTCGGGCGCCGGCCTTGAGGATGCGCGACAGCCCCGGATCCTTTTCATCGATGACATGGTCGTGCCACAGCACGATGCGCGCGCCGACCGCCCCGGGCGTACGCGCCCATTGGGCGATCTCCTCTTCAATCGCGGGCGAGGCCGGATCGAAAGGCTTGATGAGCCCGAAGCGGTCGCCGTGCCTGGCATGCACCTCGAGCGCATAGCTCGCGTCGAAGCGATACAAACTCCACGGCGAGATCAACAGCGCGCCGTCGACGCCCACCGCGTCCATGGCCGCCACCATGTCGTCGCCCGTGACTTCATCCGGACCGTGCAGATGGCCGACCCAGGGTCGCGCCGCGTGGTTGCGCTGGTAGGCGTGGACCTGGGCGTCGATGACGAGAGAGTCGTGGGACATCGGGATCCTTGCCGGTGGTATGGGCCAGAATTCAGTCTGACATTCGAACGACGAAAGGTGGCGTCAGGCTGAAGCCCGACCCACAAAGGCACGCTCAGCTCGTCGCCAACTCCAGGCCCTGCTTGCGATAGCGCTGCGCGGCCTCGGCATCACCGGCGCCGTCGGCGACTTCGGCCAGCAGGCGATAGAACAGCGGCAGGGGATGATCGCGCACCAGTTGTTCGAGCTGGCTGCGCGCCGGACCCCACAGCTGCGAGCGCATGGCGAGCCGCGCGCGCGCCAGGCGCAAACCGGCATCGGCGTCGTGGCGCTGCGCCCACTGTTCGACGCGCCGCAGCTGGCGGGCTGCCGGCTCGCAGTGGATTTCGCCGTAGAGCGCGGCCAGGTCGCTGTGCCAGCTGTGATCGAGATGGCGCGCGAGCAGACGTTCGGCTTCATCATCGCGCCCGACGCGCATCAGCGCGCGCACATGGGCCGCCAGCACTTCGGGCGTGGCGCGCAGCGACTTCGAGAAACCTTCCCACAGCGTGGTCAAGGCCGCGGCGTCGAGTTGCGCGTCAGCGAGCACCGCCACCGCGCATTGTCTTTCCAGGGCGTCGGCCTGGTCATGGCTCATCACCCGGTCGCGACGCAGCGCCGGCAACAGGCGCAGCACGGCGGCATGCTCGCCGCGCTGACGGGCGAGTTTCAACTCCAGCGCCAACAGCGCCGGACTCTGCGGCTGGCTGTGCTTGAGCTGCTGGAGCAGCGCCGCGGCCTCGTCGGTGTGCGCCTGATCCAAGAGCCATCCCGCGCGCTGCATGTCGAGGCTGACGCTCGCTTCCGGTTTCAGGTCGCGCGCCAGGCGCAGGTAATTGTCACGGCGTCCGTTGGCGCTCTGCGCCTGCGCGGCCTCGGCGGCGGCAAGGTAATGCACTTCCGGTTGCGCCTGGTCGTCGGCGCCGAGGCTGAACAGGCGCTCGGCGCGCGCGTGATCGCCGGCCGCGCGCGCCAGCAGGCCGTCGGCGAGCGAACGATAGGCACGACGCCGACGATAATCGCCCGACCAGCGTCCGAAGCGTCCGCGCAGGGCGAAAAGATGCGCCATGAGGCGCAGACCGATGTACAGCGCCAGCACGCTGCCGAGCACCGCGATCACGAAGAACGCGAAGGTCGTGCGGATGACCTTGCCGCCGATGCCGATGACCATGAAGCCCGGATCGACGGCGATGAAATGACCGGCCAGCACGGCCGCCATCAAGGCCACCAGCACCACCAGGACCAGGCGCACCATCATGGCTGGGCGGAGGGCTCCGTCGGCGTCGACTGCGCGGTTTCGGCGGGCGCGGGTGCGGGCGTGGCCGGCGTGACGGGCGCGACACGCAGCGCTTCGCGCGCGGCGCGCACCGCGTCGAGGCTGGCGTTGACGTCGGGCAGCTTGGGCGCGAGTTCGATGTTGCGCACATCGGTCAGCATCTGCGCCAGCGCCTTCACGCCGGCATCGTCGGCGTCGTAGTAGCGCGACACGGCGTCCTGCACGATCTCCACCGCCACGCGGTAGTTGGTGGTGTCCCGTTCGAGGATGGCGAGGCGCGCGCTCGACAGTTCGAGTTTCAGGTTCTGTTCGACGAAGTGGCGCAGCTTGGGATCGAACAGCACGCTGTCCGGCAGTTCGTCGTCCTTGATCTGGACCAGGCTCATGAGGTCGTCCCACATGGCCTGCAACACGCCGCGCCAGTTGTCGGGCGTGACGCGCTGTTCCCGGCTGTGCTTGAACGACGTATCGACCTCGGCGATCGCCTTGGTGGGCAGGCGGTCGGCCTTGCGGATCTGCGCGGCGAATTTCAGCGACAGCCCTTCGATGTCGGGCTCGGCCACCGCCGCCAAGGCCTGCAGGTCGCGCGCCAGCTGTTCGCGCAGCGGCGCGAGCGCCGGATGCTCGGCGCCGCGCAAACGCTCGTCCGCGGCCGCGAGCGCCGCCCGCGCACTGGCGACGTCATGCGCGAGCGCCAGGCGCTGGCTGGCGGTCAGCACCAGGTATTCGCATTCGGCCAGCACCCAGTCGAGGGCATGATCGCCACGCTGCGCGGCGAGTTCGTTCACGGACCGGCTCAAAGCCTGGTTGTCACGACGCAAGGTTTCGATAGCGGCCAGCGTGTCGCCGTGATTGTTCTCGAGCTTGGCGAGGCGCTGGTCCGCGTCGCTCACGCGCCTCGCCAGTTCGTCGCGCTCGGCGCCGACATCGTCGAGACGTGCGCGCAGCGCGGCGGCGCCCGGCTCGGCGACGAAGCGCGTCCAGTAATATCCGCCGGCCGCCAGCGCCACGGTCAGGATCAGGGCCAGCAGCGCGAGCTTGCCACCGCGCGCGGGCGCGGCTTGCGGCGCGGCGGCCGCCGGGGGCGGGGTATCGCTCATGCTTCGTCGTTGGCCCAGTGGATGAGACGTTTCAAGATGCTGTCGTCGGACGGATTCTCGACCACCAGCGCGCGATGCGTGAAACCACGCGCTTCGACTTCCTGGCCGACGCGCGCGCCGACCACCAGCATCTGCATGTCGAACAACTGGTCGATGCCTTCGTCTTCGATTTTCTCTACCAGGTTGTCGAGCACCTCGATGCTGGTGGCAAGACCGATGTCCGGCACTTTCACCGCGCTCTTCTTGAGGGTCGAACCCAACACCAGCGGCGGCTTGCTGCGCTCGTAGCATTCGCAATAGACGACATCGGCATTGCGCCGCTCGAGGGTCTTGGCCAGGTACTCGCGCCCGCCGACGCCGCGGAAGATGACGATACGCTTGTCCTTGATCTTGGCCTCGGACAGGCCGTCGAGTCGCAACAGCCCTTCGGAGCTGAATTCGCTGGCGGGCGTGATGACGTTCTTGACGCCGAGATTCTTCAGGCACGCGGCGGTGCCGAGTCCGACCGCGAACACCGCCATGCCGTCCAGCGACTGCCCTTCTTCCTTGATCAGGGCCACGCCAAATTCGGCGGCGTTGCGACTGACGAAGATCACGATGTCGAAGCTGGCGAGCTCACGAGCCACGGCGCCCGCCACGGAGCCGTCGTGCAAGCCGGTAATCACGATCATGGGCGCGCGTATGGCGGTGCCGCCGGCGCCTTCGATGGCGCGCGCCAGGCTCTCGGCCTGTTCGGCCGGGCGCGTCACCAGCACCGAGATTCCGTCCAATGCGTCGTCTTGTGTCTGCATTTTGGGATTAACTCTGTTCGTGCAATCGACGCAGGATGCGATCCGCTCCCGCGGCCAGCAAAGCCTGGCCCAATTCATCACCAACACGTTCGGCCTCGGCGACGAGGCCGCTGGCAGTTTGCCGGACGATGTCGTCGCCGTCGACCGCGGCAACCAGGCCACGCAAGGTCAATTGTCCGTCATGCAATTGCGCATGCCCCGCCACCGGCACCGTGCAGCTGCCGCCGAGGCGCGCATTCATGGCGCGCTCGGCATGCACACAGCTGGCGGTCGCGGCATCGTGCAATGGTGCAACCAGGCTTTCAATATCAACATCACCACGCCGGCATTCGATACCGATGGCGCCTTGGCCGACCGCTGGCAGCATGTCGCTGACGTCGAACGCGCGAGCAGTGTCGCCATACAGGCCGAGACGCTTGAGGCCGGCCGCGGCCAGCACGATGGCATCGTATTCGCCGCGTGCCAGGCGACCGAGTCGCGTCGGCACGTTGCCACGCAAATCGAGCAGCTTGAGGTCGGGCCGCAAGGCGAGGATCTGACTGCGACGGCGCAGGCTCGACGTACCGACCCGGCAGCCCGGCGGCAAGGCGTCGAGGCGCCGCGCGTCGGCGCTCAGCAATACGTCGCGCGGGTCTTCACGGCCGAGGATGGCGGCGATGTAAAGCTCGTCGGGCAATTCGAACGGCACATCCTTCATCGAATGCACGGCGAGATCGGCACGACCTTCCATCATCGCCACCTCGAGCTCCTTGATGAACAGGCCCTTGCCGCCGATCAGCGCCAGCGGCCTGTCGAGAATGCGGTCACCGGTGGTGGTGATGGGCACCAGCTCGGTGGCGAGTCCCGGCCACGCGGCTTCCAGCGCGGCCGCGACATGACGACTCTGCCACATCGCCAGTTCGCTGGCGCGCGTGGCGATGCGCACCAGGGCGCGCGCGGGACGCGGAGTATCGAAACGGGTCATGGCTAGCTGCGCTTGCTCGAACGCTGGTTGTGGGCGGCAATGCTAACGAGCGCGCCCTTGAAAAACTACTGCGCGAAGCGCCCGGCGCCGGGCCATGCGGCGCGGCCTTGCGCGCCGTCAAGCAGCGAGCCCCCGGACGGGGAGGTCGGGTGTGATAAGGTGTGTGTTGACCATTCCATAGTTAGAGGGTGTGCGCATGTCACGGCGTCTTGGCGTCATCATGGATCCGATAGACGCGATCAAGCCCAAGAAGGACACCACGCTCGCGCTGCTGCTCGCAGCCGCCCGTCACGGCTATGAACTCTATTACATGGAGATGTCCGACCTGAGTCTGCGCGACGGTCGCGCCTGCGCGCGCACGCGACGGCTCAAGGTCCATAACGACCTCGAGCACTGGTACGACTTCGACGGGCCGCGCAGCGAGGAGCCGATGCCGCTGGCCACGCTCGACGTGGTGCTGATGCGCAAGGACCCGCCCTTCGACATGGAATTCGTGTTCGCCACCTACATGCTCGAACGCGCGCAGGCCGAGGGTGCGCTGGTGGTGAACGATCCGCGCTCCATTCGCGACGCCAGCGAAAAGCTCTTCACCGCGTGGTTTTCCGATGTGTGTCCGCCGACGCTGGTGACACGCAACATGGACGAGCTGCGCGCCTTTCAGCGCGAACATGGCGACATCGTGGTCAAGCCGCTGGACGGCATGGGCGGCGCGTCGGTGTTTCGCGTGCGGCCCGATGACGGCAACGCCAGCGTCATTTTTGAAACGATCACGGCGCTCGAGCAGCGCTACTGCATGGCGCAGCGCTACCTGCCGGCGATCCTCGACGGCGACAAGCGCATCCTGGTGGTGGACGGCGTGCCGCTGCCCTACGCCTTGGCGCGCATCCCGGCCAGCGGCGAGCTGCGCGGCAACCTCGCCGCCGGCGGACGCGGCGTGCCGCAACCCTTGTCGGCGTCCGATCGCGCGATCGCCGAAAGGGTCGCGCCGGAATTGAAAAAGCGCGGCCTCATCTTCGTCGGCCTCGACGTGATCGGCGATCGGCTGACGGAAATCAACGTCACCAGTCCGACCTGCGCACGCGAGATCGAGGCGGTCTACGACATCGACGTCGGCGGCCTCTTGATGCAGGCCATCGACAGCCGCCTCGCCGCGCGCGGCTGACGAGCGCGACGGGGTCCGCCCACGCGTCGCACTATCGACATGAGCGAGGCGCTGCTCGAACCGCCGGTGCGGAGCGACGACCGGCTGCTGCTGACCATCGTGATCGCGGCGGCGGTGCACGTGATGGTGGTGCTGGGCGTGCGCTTGCCGCCCGACGCGCCGGTCAAGTCGCGGTTCTCGGCCATGGAAGTGGTGCTGGTACCGGCCGCCGTGCCTGGCGCGCCGGTGGCCACCAACGCCGCGCTGACGCCGGCCGCCGAAAACCAGGACGAACCGCCGCTGCTGCCCATGCCGCCGGTGGAAAAGCCCGAAATCAAAGCCGCGCCGGCGCCCGTGATCGCGCCCGTCAGGCCCGCGCCGACGCCGCGGGTCGCGGCCCGGCCCGCGCCAAAAGCAACGCCCAAGCCACGCCGGCGCCGCCCGCGGCAGCCACCGCGCCGCCGGCCGCCGAGGCCGCGCCGGCGCGGCCTCGGGTAGCGGCGATGCGCCGCCCCTGCCCCTGCCCACCGCCGCGCAGCTCATCGAACGCTCGCTGGCCATCGCCGCCACCGGCGCCGGCCTCATCGAAGAAAAGACCGTCAGCGGCCAGTCGCTCAGCGAGCGCACGCTCTATATCAGGAACAACACGCGCGATCTGACCGAGATGGCCTATGCCGAGGGCGTGCGCAACCGCGCCAAGCGCTTCGGCGAGCTGTTCGAACGCGACGTGCCGAGCGGCCGCGTCGGCCTCGACGTGGCGGTGGCCAGCGACGGCAGCCTGGCCAACGTCACCATCACTCGCTCATCGGGCATCGAGGCCACCGACGCCAAGGCCGTGCGCATCATCGAGAAGGCCGCGCCTTTCGGCGCGCTGCCGCCGGAGATCGCCAAGAAGTACGACGTCGCGCACATCGAGTTCACCATGAGCATCGTCGATGACCAGGGCTTCAGCGGTGGTCAGTAACGTACGCGCGCTACGCCAGGCCACGCGTCCTGGCGACTTCAACAGCGACGACCGCCTGGCGCTGACCATCGTCGTCGCCATCGTGCTGCACGCCATGGTGCTGCTGGGTGTGAGTTTCGCGCCCGAGCCCAAGGCGCCGTCGCGCTTCGAGTCGATGGAAGTGATCCTGGTGGCGGAGAAATCGGCGCGCGCCCCCAAGGAGGCCAAGCTGCTGTCGCAGGCCAATCTCGAGGGTGGCGGCGACACCGACGACGAGCTCAGGCCCAGCGCGCCGGTCAAGTCGCCCCTGCCGGCGCCGACCGCGGCGGTCGCGAGCCCACCGCCACCGCCGGCGCGCGCACGGCCGGCGCCGCCGGTGGCACAGCCGGCGCCCGCGCCGGCGCGCCAGGGCCGCACCCAGGTCAAGGATCACGTGGCGCGCGTGGCCCGCCAGGGCGAATTGCCGGTGCCGCACGAGAGCGCCACGCGACCCACCCAGGTGCGGCCCGAAGCGCCGCCCGAACCGCAACCCGAGCCACAACCGGTGGTCGACAACGAACCCCTGCCCGACGGCGCACAGCAACTCGTGCACTCCTTCGCCATCGCCAACCTGTCGGCCGAGATCCAGGAAAAACTCGAGAGCCGCGCCAAGCGCCCGCGCCGCAAGTACGTGTCGGCCACCACCCAGGAATATCGTTACGCGGCCTACATGGAGGCGTGGCGCGCCAAGGTCGAACGCATCGGCAACATCAACTATCCCGAGGAGGCGCGTCGTCGGCGCCTGTCGGGCACGGTGATGCTGGACGTGGCGGTCAACCGTGACGGCAGCGTCGGCGAGATCAGCATCCGCAAGTCGTCCGGCATCACGCTGCTCGATGATGCCGCCGTGCGCAGCGTGCATCTGGCCGCGCCCTATGATCCGCTGCCGCCCGAGATCCGTAAGGAAGTGGACGAACTGCACGTCACGCGCACCTGGAAATTCTTCGATGCCAGCGGCGTGTCGGTGTCGCGCTGAGCCGCATGGCGCGGCTTGTCAGCGCACGCCGCCAGGGAGAAACTGACTCGATGCAGCACTTCAATCTCACCGACCATTTCCTGATCGCGATGCCGCAACTGGCGGATCCGAACTTCGTGCGCTCGGTGACCTACATCTGCGCGCACAACGAGGACGGCGCCATGGGCATCGTCATCAACCGTCCGCTGGACATGGCGCTGGGCGAGGTGCTGATGCAGATGGAACTCGCGGCCAGCACGCCGGCCATCGCCGAGTCGCTGGTGTATCTCGGCGGGCCGGTGCATACCGACCGGGGCTTCGTGCTGCACCGGCCGGCGCAGAACTGGAACTCGACCATCGCCATCACCGCCGAAGTCGCGGTCTCGACCTCGCGCGACATTCTCGAAGCCATCGCCCGCGGCCAGGGCCCCATTGATGCGCTGGTGGCGCTCGGCTATGCCGGCTGGGGCGCCGGCCAGCTCGAGAACGAGATGGCGCAGAACGCCTGGCTGTCGGGCCCGGCCGATCTCGACATCGTGTTCAAGACGCCGGCCGAATTACGCTGGCAACGCGCTGCCGCGCGGCTCGGCATCGATCTGGCGTCGATTTCCCACGACGTCGGCCACGCTTGAGCACGGTCACCGCGCTGGGCTTCGACTACGGCGAGCGGCGCATCGGCGTGGCGGTGGGTCAGAGCCTGACGCGCACCGCCGAGGCGCTCGTCACCCTGCCGGTGCGCCATGGCCAGGTCGATTGGCCGGCCATCTCGCGACTCATCGACACCTGGCGACCGCAGCAATTGGTGGTGGGCCTGCCCGGCACAGAGGACGGCCAGCCGCACGCCAATGCCGACGCCATCGCGCGCTTCGCACGACGTCTGCACGGCCGCTTCAAGTTGCCGGTCGCGTTTGTCGATGAACGCCTGTCGTCGTATGCTGCCAGCGAGGATCCGGATACCCGACGCGTCGGCCTCGACGCGGTGGCGGCACGGCTGATACTCGAAACTTGGCTGGCCGGGTGCTGACGAGCATCCTCGACACCGGCGTGCGCCCACTGGCGCCGCGCACCAGCGCATTCCACTTTTAGTCCCTGGACGCGGCGCCGGCCGCACGCTAACGCCATGCACGAACTCGAACAACTCGATGTCGATTCCTTGATAGCCGACATCGCGGCCCGCCTGAAGAAACGGATCGCCGAACAGAACCTCACCAACCCCGCGCTGGTCGGCATTCGCACCGGCGGCGTTTGGCTGGCGCAACGCCTGCAGAAGAAACTGAAACTGGCCGGTCCCATCGGCGAATTGAACATTGCCTTCTATCGCGATGACTTCAGCCGCATCGGCATGCACCCGACCGTCGAACCGTCGGCGCTGCCTTTCGATGTCAACGATCGGCACCTGTTGCTGGTCGACGACATTCTCTACACCGGTCGCACCATTCGCGCGGCCATGAACGAGATCTTCGATTACGGCCGGCCGCGCTCCATCAGCCTGGTGGTGCTCATCGACAGGGGCGGCCGCGAACTGCCGATCGATGCCAACGTCTACGGCGCGCGCGTCACCCTGCCGCCTGGACAGCATGTTAAACTCATCGGACCCGATCCCCTGCGACTCGAAATTGGCGCGACCAAGTCATGACCAGCGAAGGCGGCCGCTTGTCCGGCGCACACATGTTCGATGAGGCCCGCTGATGGCGCAGGACAGCATTCAACTCGACAGCCAGGGGCGGCTGAAGCATTTCCTGAGTACCGAGCACCTGCCGAGGAGCCTGCTCACCGCCATCCTCGACCACGCCGAACGCTTCACCGTGGTGGGCGACCGCGCGGTCAAGAAAGTGCCTTTGCTGCGCGGCAAGACCGTCGTCAACCTGTTCTTCGAGCCGAGCACGCGCACCCGCACCACCTTTGAACTCGCGGCCAAGCGCCTGTCGGCCGACGTCATGAATCTCAACATCGAGGCCAGCGCCGCCAAGAAGGGCGAATCGCTGGCCGATACCCTGCGCACCCTCGAAGCGATGCAGACCGACATGTTCGTGGTGCGTCACCATGAATCGGGCGCGCCGGAATTCATCGCGCGCCAGGTCGGGCCCGAGGTCAGCGTCATCAACGCCGGCGACGGCCGCCACGCGCACCCGACCCAGGCGATGCTCGACATGTTCACCATCCGCCGCTACAAGCGCGACTTCGCGCAGCTGAAGGTGGCGATCGTCGGCGATGTCGCCCATTCGCGCGTGGCGCGCTCCGAGATCCATGCCTTGAAGACGCTCGGCGTGCCGGAGATCCGCGTGGTCGGACCCAAGACCCTGTTGCCGCGCGGCATCGAGGCGCTGGGCGTCGACGTGCATCATTCGCTCGACACCGGCCTCGAAGGGGTGGACGTGGTGATGATGCTGCGCCTGCAACAGGAACGCATGCAGAGTGCCCTGTTGCCGAGTGGTCACGAATACTTCCATACCTTCGGCCTGACGCCGGCGCGTTTGAAACGCGCCAAGCCCGACGCCATCGTCATGCATCCCGGCCCCATCAATCGCGGCGTCGAAATCGACTCGGCGGTGGCCGACGGCAAGCAGTCGGTGATCCTGCAGCAGGTTACCCACGGCATCGCGGTGCGCATGGCGGTGATGTCGATGGCGATGGGCACGGCCGCGCAGGCCTCATGAAGTCCGCAGCATGAAGATTACGATCAGTGGCGGCCGCGTCATCGACCCGGTCAACCAGCGCGATGAAGTCGTCGATGTCTTCGTCGACGGCGACACCATCATCGGCCTCGGCCGCACGCCGGCCGGCTTCAAGCCGGCGCGCGTCATCGACGCCAAGGGCGCCATCGTGTGCCCGGGCTTCACCGAGGTCGGCGCGCGCCTGCGCGAGCCCGGCGCCGAGCACAAGGCCACCATCGCCAGCGAACTGGAAGCCGCCGCCGCCGGCGGCTTCACCACCGTGTGCTGCATGCCCGACACCAATCCCGTCATCGACACGCCGGCGGTGGTGGAACTCGTCAACCAACGCGCGCGCGGCGTGCGCGGCGCGCGGGTGCGCTGCATCGGCGCCTTGACCCAGGATCTCGGCGGCTCGGTGCTGGCCGAGATGGCGGCGTTGAAAGACATCGGCTGCGTGGGCGTGGCCAATGCCGGTCGCGCACTGCGTGACAGCAACGTCTTGAAAAACGCCCTCGCCTACGCCGCCACGCTCGACATGACGGTGTTCCTCGATGCCGAGGACCCCTGGCTGTCGGCGCAGGGCTGCATGCACGAAGGCGCGGTCAGCACGCGCCTCGGCCTGCCCGGCATTCCGGCCGCCGCCGAGCTCATCGGCTTGGGACGCGACCTGGTGCTGCTCGAAGACTCGGGCGCGCGCGCGCACTTCCGCACCCTGACCTGCGGCCGCTCCATCAAGTACGTCAACAACGCGCGCAAGACCGGCCTCGAGGTCAGCGCCAGCGTCGGCATCTCGCACCTCGTCCTCACCGACGAGGACATCACGCGCTTCGACGGCCTGTTCCATGTGCGGCCACCGCTGCGCACGCGCCGCGATCGCGCGCGCCTCATTCGCGGCCTGGCCGAGGGCCAGGTCGAGGTGCTGACCGCCCATCACGAACCCCAGGACGCCGACGCCAAGGCCGGGCCTTTCGGCGCGACCGCGCCCGGCATCTCGACCCTGGACAGCTTCCTGCCGTCGATGCTGAGCCTGGTCGAGTCCGGCCAGATGGACCTCATGCGCGCCATCGACGCGGCGGCCGTGCAGCCGGCGCGCGTGATCGGCAATGCGCCGGCCAGCCTCGGCGTCGATGCGGTGGCCGACATCTGCATTTTCTCGCCGACCGATAGCTGGACCTTGAGCGCCGACACCATGCTCTCCCGCGGCAAGAACACGCCCCTGCTCGGGCGCGCCATGCGCGGACGCGTGCTGGCGACGCTGGTCGGCGGTCGCATCGTGCACGAACGGAAAGCCTGAGATGGCCGACGCGGCCGGCAGTTCACGCCCACATCGCGGCACGATTGGTCTCGCCGACGCCACCATCGTCGCCGTCGAACACTTCGCCGGCGCGCAGCATTACCTGCGCCTGCAATGTCCGGGCATCGCCGCACGCGCCCTGCCGGGCAGCTTCGTGCATCTGAAATGCGACAACGAACTGCCGATGCGGCGGCCGATGTCGGTGATGCGCGCCTCGGCGCGCGACGGCTGGCTGGATGTGCTGTACAAGGCCCACGGCCATGGCAGCGGCCTGTTGGCAACGCGCGTGGTCGGCGAAACCCTGAGCGTGATGGGTCCCATCGGCCAGCCTTTCAAGCTTCGCGATTACCGTCCGCGCCCGCTGCTGATCGGCGGCGGCGTCGGCATGCCGCCCATGCTGTACCTGGCCGAGCACCTGCGTGCCACCGCGCCCGGCGTGCAGCCACTGGTATTGCTCGGATCCGAAGTGCCGTTCCCGTTCAGCGCGCGGCCCTCGACCATCATGGTGCCCGGCGTGCCGGCCGACGTGATCGCGGCCATGCCGCTGCTCGAGGATTGGCACATCGCCTCGCGTCTCGCCAGCCTCGCCGGCTTCCCCGGTTGCTACGAGGGCTATGTCACCGAGCTCGCGCGTGCGTGGATTACGAGCAGTGGCGTGGCGCGCGACGACATCGAGATCTTCGCCTGCGGCCCGACGCCCATGCTGCGCGCGGTCAAGGCGCTGGCCGCCGAGTTCGCACTGCCCTGTCAGATCTCGCTCGAGGAATACATGGCCTGCGCGGTCGGCGGCTGCGCCGGCTGCACGGTCAAGGTCGAGACCGCCAACGGCCCGGCCATGAAGCGCGTGTGCGTGGACGGGCCGGTGTTCGAAGCGTCGACTGTCGCTATCTGAGCGTAGTGCCGTCGATCGCCTCTTGCAGGCGCGAATTCATTCGCACGCTTCGGTTGTCAGGCTGAAGCCTGACCCACAAAGAGAGCGCTGGCCAAGCAGTCTGAGTGTGCGAATGAATTCGCACCTACAGGCTCTTGAGCCCCTTCGCGACCAGCGCCTGTTCAATCTGTTCACGCTCGAAGCCGACGAAGGTCTGATCGCGCAGCGTCAGGATTGGGATCACCTTGACCGCTTGCGCGGCGAAGCGCCGCTTGCCTTCGGCATCGGTCTCGATGTCGTATTCGCAGTACTTGATGCGCTCACCGACCAGGTAGCGGCGCGCCTGGCGACAATAGCCGCACCAGGTGGCGCTCAGCATCACCACGGTGTCGGCGTCAGGGGTAAGATCCTGCCCGCAGCGTATCGCCTCAGGCGAGCGGTTGTTCACCATCTGGATCATCGCCCATAACCCGATCACCACCACCAACGCATAGGTCGGCAGGTGGTTGCGCGATACGGCGGGCGGCTCAGCCACCGTAATCCCACTCGAAACGCGCGAGGTCGATACGTCCGAGCGCGTCGAAGGCCACGCCTTCCAATGCCAGGCGATCGTATTGCTCGTTGGGCGCCTCGCCGTCGCCGCGTGGGCTGATAGCGCCTTTCACGTTCACCACCCGATGCCAGGGCACCTCGCTGTCGATAGCGAGCGCGGCCAGCGCATAGCCGACCTGGCGCGCGCCGCTCGGCCCTTCGATATGCGCGAGCGCCGCGACCTGCTTGTAGGTGGCGACGCGTCCGCTGGGAATGGCACTGACCACCGCCCACACGCGCGCGTTACGGCCCGGCGTTTCCGCCACCGGTTGCGCGGACGGGCGCGCGCGCAGCGAGCGCTTCAACACTTGACCTCGTCGTCGACCCGCGGCGGGTCCGACAATTCCACGCGCACGCCATGGTGTGCCGCGCCGCGGGGTTTGAGACACATGAGCACCGTGCGCTGCGCGAGCCAGGTCAGGCCTATCTGCTTGCCGGAAAACGGTGCGCCGTCGTTGGCGAGTTCGGTGCTCACCGCCGGCGCGCCGGCCGCCATGCCGCGCGGCACGAGGTAGAGATGGACCTGGTGCGCGCCATCGCGACCGGCGCCCGCCACCAGCGTCACGCGCAACAGGTAATCGCCGTCGGGCGAGGTGAATTCACTCAGGGTCTGTTCGGGCGCCGCGCCGCAGGCGGTCAGCAGGAGCACCAGTGCAGCGCATGGGCCCGACCGCCGCAATTGCGCCATCATCGCTGGCCGAGGGCCTCGTCACGCGCGGTTTTGTAATCCTGGTAGCGGCTGCGATCGGGGTGCTGCGGGTTGGCGCATTGGCTGGCGCGGGCCTCGGCGTCGCGCTGGTGGGCGCCGCCCTGCTGGCAGGCGAGGTTGTCGCCGACGTCGTAGAACCACTGCTGCCACGGCGCCGTCGTGCAGGCGCTGAGCGAGACACACACCGCCGCCAGCAGCGGTGCGGCGAGTTTGCAGCGCCGGTGCAAGCTCATGCCCGTGCCACACCTGCCGCCGCGCTCAGCGCGCGCGCTCGTGGCGCGCGTCGAGAAAGTCGACCCAGGCCTCCCAACGCTTGGTATCGGACGGGAACTTGGGATGATCGAAACGCGCGATGACGACATGCTCGGGACCGGCGCGGTAGGCGATGGCGGCGACGAAGATCAAGCCATCCTTGTAGGCCTGCCGCTGTTCGTCGGGCACGCTCTTGTGCGGCGTATCGGACCATAAGCCGCCGGCACGCAGCGGCGCTATCCAGCTGTCGGCGGCGTTCGCGGTGCTGCCACGCAGGGTGCCGAGGTACAGGCTGCCGTTCAGTTTGTCGCCCGGATCGAAAGCCAGGTCGTAGTTGTCGACGATGACGGCGTTGCTGAACTCGGCCGGCACGCCAGGCGATTGCGCGCTCATGAAGAATGCTCCCGTGGATCATGCCGCGGCTCCGGTGCCGCGGCGTTGAAAGACCACGCTAACCCAGGCGCGACACCCGATCAATCCTGCCGCTTCAGGGTTTCAATTCGACTTCGACGAATGACAAGAAATGATCGCTGGCGTTGATGACATTGTGTTCGACACCGACATTGCGCGAATAAGACACACCGACCTTGAGTTCGGCGCGCTTCTCGCCTTCCGGCGTTTCCAGCAGCAAGGTGCCATCGGTGAGCGGCACCACCACGTAGTCGTGACCGTGGACGTGCCAACCGGTTTCGGCGCCTGCCGCGAAACGCCATTCGGTGACGATCACGCGTTCGTTTTCGAACTGCTTGACGCCTTCGGCCTGGGGGCGGGATTGACTCATGAAAATTCCTCGTTCGATTGATTCAGGCGAGCGCGGCGGCATCGCTCCAGGCCAGCGCGGGGAAGCGTTCCACGCCGTCGGCGAGAAATTCCCCGTCGCTGTCCATGCACACGCAATGGCGGCGTGTGATGCGCCAGCCGGCGTCGGTCAGCGCAAAGGTATCGTGATAAGAGCCGCGCACTTCCCAGCGCGTCAGCGTACCTTCCGGCAGACGCTGCAGATGGGTGGCGATGACGCGCGCGCTGGCATGCGCGCTCCGGCCCGTGACTTCGATCATGGGGCTCGCGATCACGTGGTTGGTCCAGTAGCACAGATCGAGGAACTGGCTGAAAGCGGCGACCGCGCCGGCGCCGGTGCAATCGAACACGTGACCCGACACCTCGTAATGCAGCGCGGCGGTGGGCGTGAATACCTGGTCGAGGTACTCGAAGCGCTTCTCGTCGAGGGCGCGGGCATAGATGGCGTAGTTATGCGAGATGGCAATGTAGGCGTCGTGATCCATGGGCTCCCCTTGCGTGCGAACCGTGCGTCGCGTCGCCGCCAGTGTAGGCGTGACGCGCGGGGCGGCATAGCCTCGCGGTCAGCGCATGCGTCGCGCCGTCACAGCCCCGACGGTCGCGGCAGCGACAGCCAGGCCTGCACCGACGGCCGTTGCCATTGCGCGCGCGCATAGGCGGCGACCGTCGCCGGCACCGCGTCGCCGCTGTTCAACAAGCGCTGCACCATCAGCGCGAGATCGGTGTCGGCAATCGACCACTCGTCGAACAGCTGGCTGGCGCCCGCCGGCAACAGCGACTCGACCAGTGCGCACAAGCGCTGCGCGTCATCGCGCGCCGCGGCGGGCAACGGCGTCGCCAACGGCGCGCCGAATACCGCGGTGGTCGGACGCGCCTCGCGCAGCGCGCCGAGATCGCTGCGCAGCCAGGCCTGGATCTGCCGCGCACGGGCACGCGCCTTCACGGCCTGCGGGTACAGGGCGCGATAACCGGGCGCCGGCAGCAGGTCTTCGAGATATTCACCGATCGCCGACGATTCACTCACATGGAAATCGACATGGCTCAACATCGGCACGCGGCAGGTCAAGGATGCTCGTGCATAGTCCGGCGCGCGATGGGCGGCGGCGCCGAGGTCCACCAGTTGCAGCGTGAACGGCACGCCCTTCTCGGTCAGCGCCACGTAGGCCGACATCGCGTAAGGGCTGACATAACGAGCATCGACATGCAGCAGGAAGGGCGTGGTGGACATGGCGGACTGGCGCTCCGGTGACGGGATATGGATACGGCGGCCGCGCGGCCGGCCGCGCTCAGGGCAATACGGTCGTGCAGCGCGAAGTGCAGCGCGCGATCTGGTTCTTGAGGCGCGTGTACAGCGTGTCGCAGGCGCCGCGCTTCGATTCGCACAGCACGCGCGTCACCAGGGTCGGGTTGCCGTTCTTGAACACGATGTCGCGGCGCACGAGGGTCGGGTAGGCCGGATGCCCCTTGGGCGCGAAGGTCCAGGTGGTGAAGTCATCGCCGGCTTCGTCGGTGATGATGGTCCAGCCGCCGTGGTCGGCGGTCGCGACGGCCGGCTTGGCGCTGAGCGCCTTGCGCGCGGCGCCGACCGACGCGTAGCCGATGCCGCTGACGGTGGTCTGGGCGGCGAGCAGGGCCGGCGCGAGGCTGGCGGCAAGCGCGAGCATCAGCAAGGAATGACGGACGTGATGGCGCATGACGAACTTCGGCAGGAAAAGCAGGGCAGCGGCCGGCCGTCGGCAAGGATAGCCGCTTTCACGCGCGTGGCGGAACGTCGGCCAGCGCCGCGCTCGCCAACGCCGCCAGTTGGCGGTCGTGCCATCGCGCCAGCAGCAGCAAGGCAGCGCAGGCGCCAATCAGTGCGCAGAACATGTCCCACTGGGTGTCCCACGGGTCGCCCTGGGTGCCGAGGAATTGATCGGCGCCCTGGCCGAGGATCATGGCCGCGGCCCATTCGATCAGTTCGTAGCTGGCGCTCACCGCCAGCACGATGGCGACGCAGATGAAGGCCAGCATGCGGCTGCCGCGCACGTAGTCGCCGCCCTTCAGGATCTCGCGCGCCACCATCACCGGCACGAAGCCCTGGAACAGGTGGCCGATGCGATCGTAGGGATTGCGCTCGAGGTGCAGCAGGTGCTGAAGCTCGAAGCCGAGCGGCACCCGCGCATAGGTGTAGGCGCCGCCCAGCATCAACACGCAGGCGTGCAGGAAAATGAGCACGTAGAGCAGCGTGGTCAGCGGCATGCGGCGACAGGTCCAGGCCAGCAGCGGCAGCGCCAGCATCACCGGCATCACTTCCATCAGCCAGGTGGCGCGGTCGTAGGGCGCGCTGCCGGACCAGACGAGCAATGCCACCAGCGCCAATGCCGCCGCCGCCAGGCGACGCTCCCGTGTTTCGCGTGTCATGACGAGCTGACTCCCAAGCGCCTTGCCAGGTTCACGCGCCGCGCGCGTCATGACGCGCCAGCCGATGCTGAAGATGATGTTTCACGTCCGGCCATTCACTGGCGAGGATGCTGTACATGACAGTGTCGCGCACCGTGCCGTCGCGACGCAGGGCATGATGCCGGATCACGCCGTCGCGCTTGGCGCCCAAGGCCTCGATGGCGCGCTGCGAACGGAAATTGAAGTTGTCGGTGCGCAGACCCACCACCTTGCATTCCAGCGTTTCGAAAGCATGGCCGAGCAGCAACAGCTTGCATACGGTGTTCAACGGGCTGCGCTGGCGGCGCTCGGCGTACCAGGTGTAACCAATCTCGACGCGCGAGACGCCGGGGATGATGTCGTGATAGCGCGTGCTGCCCAGCACGTCGCCGCTGCGCGCGTCGCACACCACCCATGGCAGCATGTGGCCGGCGCGCTGGCCGTCGAGCGCCGTGGCGATGTAGCCATCAACCTCGGCGGGTTCCGGCACCGAGGTGTACCACAGTTCCCACAGGCGGCCATCGGCGGCGGCGGCGGCGATGCCCGCCGCGTGGGCGGTACCCATCGGCATCAGCCGCACGTCGCGCATTTCTAGCGTGGTGGGGATCGGAGTCTTCATGCTGTGTTTCCTCGCGCGAACGGCACGACGCCCGGCGCTCGTTCATTCATAACGCCTGCCGCGCAGCTCGAGCCAGCCGCCGGGATGTTGGCCGCGCGGGTCTCGATGCGTCCAATGCAGCACGCCGCCGCGTTCGTTCCATTCGTATTCGCCGGCAAAGCGCACGCGATCGCCGACTTCGAGCGCGTCGAGGCGCGGCGCGAGGTCGATGTTGTGCGCCACCAGCAAGGTGGCGCCCGACGCCAGGCGCAGGATGAAACGTTGATGACGGCTGCCGCGCTCGTCGTCGTCCAACAATTTGATCACCTCGCCTTCGCCCTCGATGGCCACATCGCTGCGTCGTGCCGCGAACGCCGCCGCCACCGCCTGGTCGGCATTGCCGACCGCGACCGCCGGCGCGGAAGAAGCCGGCCCGGGCAGGCGGTCGTGGCCGAAAACATAGGCCAGCACCAGGGCCAGCGCGATGCTGAGCAGGCGGCTGCCCAAGCGGGAATGTGTCATCGCAAGTCTGCCTCGGCCGTGCGCCGCGGCGGCACGGCATGGTGCTCCGTTCAAATGGCGGCGCTGCTTTCCGCGTGCCGCTTCAAGCCACGCGCTTCCTGTTCGAGGTAGCGGCGCGTGGTGCGTCCCGCCAGCCACGCGACGGGACGCGCCAGGATGCCATCGAAGCACAGGCGCAGAGCGACCATGCAGCCGCCATCGCGCGGCGTCAGCGTGTGCTCGGCGCGCAGCTTGAGACCCGGACTCGCCGTGGTCCAGGAAAAACCCTGGCCCTGACGCCAGTCATCGATCTCCCACACCGCCGGCTTGAGGCGCGGCTGGGTGATGCGCACGCGCATGCCGATGGCGGGCGGCCCCGGCTCAAGGCATTCCACTGTGCTCATGGTCGGCGTCCAGTTGGGCCAGCGTTCAATGGCGGCCAGCACCGCCCACACCCGCGCCGGCGACGCATCGATCATCACCTTCTCACGAAATTCGACCATGATGAGGGCCTCCTTCGTGCTTCGAAACGGGCTAGGGCGTGGCGCTGCTCGCGGCCTCGGGCGCCGCTTCGTCACGGCGCCCGGCGGACGGCGGCCGATGCAGGATGATCTCCTCGCCCGGACTGTCGGCGTCGGTGAGCACCAGGCGCTCTTCGCCGATCTCGACGACCTTGTAGTCGTACTCGACGTCTTCGCAGCAGGTGATGGAGAGGCGGGAGCCGATCAATCGCCATCGCCCGTCCACCGCCGATGGGCGATCGTGCAGCCACGAATTGTAGGTGTGCACGCCGTCGTTATCGGCCAGTTCGATGGCTTCGTCGGGACAGTCACCGCTTTCGCACTGCCAATAGCCCAGCAATCCATCGGCCTGCGGGTCGTCGGCCCAGGCCGGAGACAAGGTCACGAGACCGCCGAGCACCACGCACAGATGGAGTTTCGCTGTTCGCACCATGGCCACCCTCCGCATCGCTGCCACCATGGTACCGCACGGCGTCCATGGGCGACGCCGGGTCGTGACCGGGAAACGCCATCATCAACGGTTGACGCCTGGCCTCGTCAGGCTCATTCGTGGCGCACGGGAAAGCGCGCCAGCAGCGCCGCGCACGCCTCGATCAGCGCCTCGAGCTCCGCCTGCTCGAAGGCGAAGCCGAAATCGTGCATCTCCGACTTGTGGTCGGGCGTGATGCGCACCTTGCCGATGAACTTGTCGCCGGGCACGGCCCACAGTTCCATCTTGAGATTCGGTTCCATGCAGAACAGGCCGGCTTCCTGAACCTGGCGCGCCGCAAGCTTGGTGCAGCCGTTGTGCAGGGTGACGATTTCGCTGAGGTGCACCAGCGGTCCGGCCACTGTCACGCGAGCGCGGGCACTGCGATACTCGGCGCGCACCGTCATCCAGTTGCCGTCCCAGTAATCGCTGCGCTCGCCCGGGTGGCGACCATCCACCCACAGGCGCAGGCCCGCGAGCTCAAGGTCCGGCTTGCTGTCGCGCTCTCGACTTCGTTCATTCATGGTCACGGGGGGCGGCTGTCGGTCAGGGTTCGATGGTCTCACGATCGCAGCCTAGATCGCCGCGTCGTGCAGGCCGATTTCAAGAAAACGCAGGCGCAGTTCGCTGCGCTGATCGTCCGACGGCGCGGCGCGCAATGCCAGGCGGGCCGCCGCGTCGGCAGCATCGGCGTCGGCCACGGCGAGCCACGCCTCGGCCGCCACCGCGTGCAATAACCACACGCCGCCCGCGTGCGGGACGAGATGGGGCGCGATGTCGTCCAGGGCCGTGCGCGCCTCGCCATGTCGCACCAGGAATCCGGCCAGGAAATATCGCGCGACGTTGACGCCGGTCGCGTCACCGTCACCGGCGAGGGCCCGTTCGCTGGCCAACGC
Organism: Pseudomonadota bacterium; assembly: GCA_016719885.1. Lineage (NCBI taxonomy): Bacteria > Pseudomonadati > Pseudomonadota > Pseudomonadota bacterium. The sequence goes on from JADJYF010000012.1 coordinate 221,121, forward strand.
CGCGCGCAGCTGCTGCTCGGCCGCGTGGTGTTTGCCTGCCGCTTCCAGCACCGCCGCCAGCTCGCTGTGATAGTCGGCGCGCGCGGGGTCATCGACGGGCGCCGCCGCGAGGGCGGCCTGGTACTCGGCTTCGGCCTCGTCGAAACGGTCCTGCTGCCACAGCGCCAAGCCTTCGGCGGCGTGTCGCGCGGCGGCGCGGCTATCGGGCATGGGCTCGACTCACGGCGCCGTGCTGCCCCATTTCGCGAGGTCTTCGACGTCCTGCATGATGGGCAGCTTGGTGGCCTTGGCGAACTCGTCGATGTTCATGCTGCCGACGTCGACCAAGGTCATGGCGTACTTGCACACTTCGTCCTTCGGCCCCTTGCTGAACAACTGCGTGGTGGCGGCTTCGCCGGTGCGCTGCGCCGAGGCGTAATAGGCGCGCTCCACCGTGTCGCGCGCCTCGGGGTTCTCGATCTCGCGCAGGCGCGCCGCGAGATATTTGCGTGCCGCATCGAAATAGCGGGCGTTGTCGCGTTGCCATTTGTGCTGGAACTCGGCCGGCGTTTCCTTGCGGCCGATCTCCGCCAGGCAATCGCGGCCGATGCGTCCGACAATGAAGTGCTGGGTTTCGATGAAGGTCGACGATGCGTCCCGCGCCTTCGATTCCACCGAATCGGCGCTGGCGTGCTGCGCAGGGGCGAGCCACAGCGCGAGGGCGGAATAGAGGATGAGGAAATGACGCTTCATGCGGCGCTCTCCGTGCTGGTTGGTGGCTATCAATGAACAGTGCGCGGAAATGTAACCGGGATGTGGACCCGCGCGGCAATGGTACAGGCCAGGCGCGCTAATCATTTTGCGTATTTCCGCAAGGCGTCGGGCGGCAGGCTCCAGGCGTGACCAGCGAGGGTCGGCGTAGCCGTGGTGAGGTTGGCGAGACGTGTCGAGCATTCCTTGTTGCGCTCCTCTTCCGACAGGTTGCGTAGCGCTTCGGTGGCCGCGAAGCTGGCATTGATGGTAGGCGCGGTGCCCTCGCGCGTGACGTCGGCGAGCCCCGGGATCGGCATCCGCAGCACTGCCCAGTGCTTGATGGCTCGCGCGTAGACCGGCTTCACGGCCGGGTAGGCTGCCGAGCACGCGGCCACGTAGCCGATGTTCTCGAGCACCAGGGTGCGCACACAAGCATCGATGTCGGCGCCACAGGCGGGCGCCTCTGCGTGGGCGGGCATCATTGCGCATAGGGTCATCAGCGCCAGGGCCAGGCTCGTGCAGTCAGTCATGCAATGAATCTCGCGGTAAAGGGTGACGGTTGGCAAGTCGAGGAAGTCTGGCGTAGACCGGGCCCGGCGACGACGGTTCGCGGCGGTTCACAGCCCGTCAGTGACAAGCCGGCTCGCCGGCCAGCACTTCGACTTCGACCGGAGCGCCCCACAGCTGCGAAAACACCGTGCGGGCATGTTCGGGCGAGCCGGTGGTGAGGAATATCTCGCGCGGCGGTGACGACGTCATCGCCGGCAGCGGCGCCTGGTCGACATGGCGCAGCGTGTGGCGCGCAACGGCGTCGGACGACTCGATGATGGTCACCGTCTCGCCCGCCAGTTCGCGAATGAGGGGCGCGAGGAACACGTAGTGAGTGCAGCCGAGCACCAGGGTGTCGGCGCCCTTGGCCAATAGCGGCGCAATGAGAGCGCTGAGCGCGCTGCGCGTGGCGGCGCTGCCGAGTTCGCCGCGTTCGACCAGTTCCACGAGTCCCGGGCAGGGCTGCAACAGCACTTCCACACCGCGCCCGAAGTCGCGGCACAAACGCGCGACGTTGGCGCTTTCCAAGGTGCGGGTGGTCGCCAGTACGCCGATCACGCCGGAACGGGTATGGGCCACGGCAGGTTTGATGGCCGGCTCCATCGCCACCAGCGGCACCGGCAGCTGCGAGCGCAGCTTTTCGACCGCGACCGCGGTGGCGGTATTGCAGGCCACCACGATGACCCCGGCGCCGGCGTCGAGCAAGGCTTCGGCGATGCGCGCCGCGCGCGCCGCGATGAAGGCCGGCGGCCGTTGCCCGTAGGGTGCGTACAGCGAATCGGCGATGTAGATGAAATCCATCGTCGCTCGCTGGCGGCGAATGGCTTTCAACACCGACAGGCCGCCGACCCCGGAATCGAACACCCCCACCAGGTGGCCCGCGCTGGAATTGTGCTGCATGGATCTGACTGCGTTATCGGCCGGTGTGCCTCGCCGTCGGCATGCGGCGCTGAGCGTCGGCGAGGCACCGGCCAAGGATAGTGGCAAGGTCGGTCCGCATCAAAGCAGGATGCGCATCGGCACCATGCTCGAACGTGCAAAGCCGTGCTTCGCGTAGAAGCGCTGGGCGTCGTGATTGTCGTGGTCGGTGAGCAAGGTGATGCGCTTGCAGCCCGCGCCGCGCGCGGCCACCAGCGCCTCGCCCAGCAGGCGTGAACCGAGTCCCGTGCCTCGAACGCCTGGCGCCACCACCATGTCTTCAAGCAAGGCCACACGCTCGCCGAGCGCCGTGGACACTGTAAACAGGAGATTGACCATGGCCAATACGCGCTCGTCGGCAGCGGCCAACAGCACCAGCCCCGTGTCGGGACTCGCAATGATGCGCGTGAGGCCGCGCCGTTGAGCGGGAACATCGGGCCTGAACTCGTGCTCCTGGCCGAACAACACGCTCAGGAGATCCGACAACGCATCAACATCGGCCAGTGTCGCGACGCGGATGGTCACTGCGACCGGCAGTGGCATCTAGCCGTGCCCGCCCGCATCCGCCCGCGAGGCATCCCGCGTGCCCGGCAGTTTGCGCAGGACGCCAAGCGCCACGGTGAACGCGCACACCGTCAGCGGCAAGCCGACGGCAAACGTGTAATGCAAGGCGTTCCATCCCCACCAACTTGCCGGCCGCGTGCCGGGGTTACTGAGCATGTAAGCCAGGATTCCGAACAGGCTAGCACCGGCCGTCAGGCTCATGAGGCCGGCAAGCACTGTCCAAAGCGTGGTAATGACCGCGGTTCGCATTCGCCTAGCTGACGGTAATCCGGCGAGGAATTCAATGCTGACGTACAACGCGCGCGTCTGAGGATCGTGAAGGAAAAGGGTTCTTCACCCAACTCAAGTGAAGGCTGCTCGGATCTTGAGGAAGAAGTAGGTGTCACCGTGGAAGCCGTAGGCCATGCGCTTGATGGCTTTGATTTTGTTATTAATGCCCTCGATGAGGTTGGTGCCTAGGGGGTATCGGCAATGGGCCAGGATGCCGGGCAGATAAGTTCGTGAAGTTGATCCGCTTTCGTGGACATCCGATCCTTTTGAGTCTGGAGGCCACGATGCCGAAATCAAGAATGCCCTACCCGCCGGAGTTCGGCGCAAGATTGTCGAACTGGTTTGAGTCTGGGCGAACGCCCGAGAAGGCTCCGGGAATACGAGCCGTCTGCGGAGTCGATCCGGAACTGGGTCAAGCAGGCCGAGCGTGACGCTGGCGAGCGCCAGGACGGTCTGACAACGGACGAGCGGGACGAGCTCAATCGCCTGCGGCGTGAGGTCAGGCAGCTCAAGGAGGAGCGCGAAATCCAAAAAAGCCGCAGCGTGGTTCGCTCGGAGACCGGGGCGGTGCCCGGGAAGTCTTCGAGTTCGTGAAGGCGAACCACGCGACCTACGGCGTGAGAGCGATGTGTCGGGTGCTGGGCGTGACGGCGAGCGGCTACTACGCGTGGCGTCACCGGCCGCTCTCGGCGCGGCAGCGAGACGATGCCTTCTGACCGACCAACTACGGCGTTTCCATCGACTGTCCCAGAGCGATACGGACGGCCGAAGCTCTGCATGGATCTGGCCGAGGCAGGATTCCGGGTGAGCGGCAAACGGGTTGACGCTTGATGCGGGCGGCCGGTCTGTCGGCGTTTCCCGGCGCCGGTGGCCGAAGACGACGGTGCGTGACCGCGAGGCTCGGCCGGCCCCTGACCTGGTCGAGCGGCGGTTCTGGGCGTCGCGCCCGGACGAACTGTGGGTGGCGGACATCACCTACGTGCCGACCTGGGCGGGCTTCCTGTACCTGGCGGTGGTACTGGACGTCTGCAGCCGGCGCATCGTCGGTTGGGCCATGGCCAACCACCTGCGTGCCGAACTCGTGCTCGACGCGCTCGAGATGGCGCTCCAGCAGCGACGGCCGCAGAACGTCATCCATCACAGCGACCAGGGCACGCAGTACACCTCGATAGCCTTCGGCAAGCGCTGCCGCGAGGCCGGCGTGCGGCCCTCGATGGGATCGGTCGGCGACTGCTACGACAACGCGATGTGCGAAAGCTTCTTCGCAACCCTGGAATGCGAGCTCCTGGCCAGTGCCCGCTTCCCAGCACGCCGCGGCCCGGCTCGCGCTCTTCGAGTTCATCGAGGGCTGGTACAACGATCGTGTCCCTGGACGTGGTGTAAGAGCGCGAGCCTGGGCAGGTGCTCACCTGCGTTAGTTGATCACGGCGGAGAGCCGTGCAGCGGGATTGTCGATCAGGGACTGCAAGCCCTCAAGCTGCATGTAGCGCCGCTGCAGGGCCCACCTCCGTCGTCTGCTCGAGCAGTATCGCGCCGACGAGCCTGGTCACCGCCGCGTCGTTCGGGAAGATGCCGACCACGTCGGTGCGTCGTTTGACCTCGGCGTTGAGTCGCTCAAGCGGGTTGGTCGAGTGGATCTGAGTTCGATGGGCCTTGGGGAAGGCGAGGTAGCCCAGCACCTCGGTCTGCCTCGTCCATCAACGCGCCGAGCTTGGGGAACTTGACGCGTAACTGGTCAGCGACGATGCGCCATTGCGCGACCGCCGCCTCGCGTGTCTCCTGGGCGAAGGCGGTGTTGATGGCGGCCAGCACCATCTGCCGTTGGCCCTTGCCGGCGTGAGCGAGCGCGTTGCGCAGGAAGTGCACCTTGCAGCGCTGCCAGGTCGCGCTCAACGCCTTCGACGCCGCCGTCTTCAAGCCTTGATGGGCGTCGGAGATCGACGAGCTTCACGCCGCGTAATCCGCGCCGTGTCAGGCTGCGCAGGAAGTGCGTCCAGAACGGCTCGGCCCGTTTGGCCCAACCGCCATGCCGCGCACCTCGCGCATGCCGTCGGTATCGACCGCCACGGCGATTATTACCGCCTTACAGATCCGGCCGGCCTCCGCGCTTTGAGTAGGTGGCGTCGACCCACAGGTACGGCCAGCGCCTCCAGCGGCCGGTCCAGGAACGCCCCGACCCGCTGGTCCATTTCGGCGCACAGTCGCGACGCCTGGATCTTGAGATCCCGGCTGATACCCATCGCCTTGACCAACTGGTCCACTGAACGGCCCGACGCCTTTGTACGCAGGGTGCTGATGACCGCCGCCAGGGCCTTCTGCCGCGGCGCGGCTCGAGGAACGGCGGAAGTAGCCCCACCGCGCAGCGGATCTTGAGCGGGATGCCGCCGGCGCGCGTCTCCCCACAGGCGCGCGGTAGCTGCGGCTGTCTGTTGCGTCGCGCGTCGCCGCAGGCCGCGCGCAGATTGCGACGTCCACGCCATCAGGCCTCGACGACGTGGTGACCGGGCTCGCGAAGGGGAAAACTTTGTCGGCCCCTCTCGACCAGCTCGGTCAGGCAATGCTTGTCAGGTCGTCGGGTTTCCAGGTCACGGCTGGCTGATAACTCAAGCCAACCCAGACCCACGATGGCCTTGATCCGGCGCCAGCCTCGCGGTGCGGGCTGGGCTAACCGGACCAGCCACCTTCGCCACACCCGGCGCTACCGGCATAACCCGCGTCGACGGCACTCGGCCATCGACTATCTCTCCCATCAACTACGAAAAGGAGGCTGCATCTTCAAGATACCAACCGTGCGACACTGAGCGCGGCTTGAGACCCAAGCCGTTGACCGTCCAAGAACACGGATCAACTTCATTCGGAGCTTCGTGGCAAAGTGGCGCAGCGGCGCGATACCGCTGCGCAGTGCCTTGCGGTACCAGATCTTCCAGGCGCGCACGGCCAATGCCGGTCGGCGTTGGGTCCTCAAGTTCTTGAGCGCATCGCGCCGTATGTAGACGACAAACAAGCTGTGATTGGCAGCCTGTAACTCGTCAAGTGCAATGTCCTCGCCAGGGCGCAACGAGTCACGGTTCCGGAGCAGCAGCCAGCGCGCCCTTGACGATGGGCCGCCCTCGGCGGTCATGACGTAGCTCATTGGCCCGGTTGACCCTTACTCGGTCGATGACCTCGCGAACGTGTTTCGCGACAACGTGGAACAGGTCGAAGACGATGATGGCGTTCGGGCAATGACGCTGGACCTCCACCTAATAGCCGGCATTCATGTACATCACGGCCGCCTCGAGCCGTGCGCTGCGCTGCCACTCCATGACCGATCGCGTCCAGTCGGCAGTGATGTTACGCAAGGCCAGCCAGACCAGTTTGCTCGCCGCATCGTCACTGGGAAAGTGGCCGGCGGGTCTTGATGATCTTACGGAGCTGGCTGTGCAGGCTCTCGGTCGCATTCGTCGTGTGAATCACGCGGCGGATCTCCGGCGCAAACGCAAAAGACGGGATCTCTCTGACCTAGGCCCGACGCCAGATCGCTACCACCGTTGGATGCTTCTGCCCCCAAGCGCCGGTTTCGAACTCGTCGATCGCGGCCGCCATGGCTTCGGCGGTCGGCGCCGTATAGATAGGCCGCTAGGCAGTCGCAAACTGCTTGCGGTCTTTCCACGACGCGTGGTCGAGGCTGCTTCGGATCAGGTGCGCAATGCAGGCCTGCAGTGCAGTCGCCGGAAACACGGCAGCCAGCGCCTTCGGACGGCCCTTCAGACCGTCCGTGACGGCAACCAGGATATCGCCGACACCTCGGGTCTTCAGGCCGTTGAACACATTTAGCCAGAAGTTGGCGCCTTCGATCTGTTCTAACCATAGGCCGATCACATCGCGCGGACCGTCCAGCAGCACGTCCAGCGTCAGGTAGATGACTTTGTTGCGAACTACCGCATCCTCGCGGTGCTTCACTCGCACCACGTCGAAGAAGACGACCAGATACATCGGCTCTAGCAGCCGGCTCTGCCTAGCCGTGACCTCGGTCATTACCGCTTCGGTCACCGAGCTGATGAACTCCGGACCCACCTCCGTGCCGTACTGCTCGGCCAGGACGCCCTGGATCTCGCGCACCGTCATACCGCGTGCGTACATCGCCACGATCTTGTCGTCGAAGCCTGTGAACCGACGTTCGCGCGTGGGGCTCAGCAACGGCTCGAAGCTGCCCTCTCGGTCTTCGGGCACTTCGATACGGGTCGGCCCGTCCTCGGTCAGAACGTTCTTGCCGGTCACGCCTTTTCGGTGGTTGCTGCTTTCCTCCAGCCTGGCTTCGCTTGACGGGCAGCCCAGATGGTGAGTGAGCTCGGCGCCGAGTGCCCGCTCGATCAAGGCTTTCTTGAACGCCAGCGACACGGCTTGCACCGCCCCAGCGCTCACCGGGACTTTCACAAACTGGTCGATCAGCTCTTTCGGGCTCTCAGACAGCGCCGCTGTCGCCGCCACCGTGGTTGCTTTCCTGCCTGGCATAACGCCTCCTCTCGGACATATTACGCCCCGCACACAAAATCCCTGACAACCCTGCCGAAGTAGACGTCCCACAGGTTGTCATCAATTTATTCGAATCCGATGTACTCGCCGAAGATGGCCGTGTTAACGTCAATCTACTGACGCCTCCATAGGATGCCACTGTTAGCGCCGAAATATCGCGCTCTGACGCAAACTTTCTATGCCAAAAAACTGGCCGCGTTCCGCTACCCTACGACTGGACTCTAAACCGCCAAGCTACTGAAGCCGCGGGGAAGACGCAGTACAAGATACCAAAGCAACAAAGCCCATTTTGTGTAGCTCTAGTCGGATTCTTTAATGCTTCAGGAGTACATCACTCCATGCTACTTAGACAACGGTGGCCGTGAATTTGAATACACAGCGAAACCTCAGAACAGAATCAGCGACTGTCGCTGATTGAATATTCTTCGTCGACCACGCCTCACATCAGCGCAATTCAGCCCCGAATACCCGGTGCGTCTTTCCGTGTTTGCCAATCGCGATGCAAGATGCCAATCATTTACCTCCCAAGGATCAAACGAAATTGAGAAGTAACTCGACAATTGGCGTATTGTGGTTATCAATGCCTTTTGTCGAATCCAAAAATTAAAAAGGTGCCTGCCTGTATCAAGAGTGAAAAGCTTTCGATCTTTTGCCAGAAACCAAATCATGCCCATGAAGCACAGGAAATAGAACGTTGGAAAGGCAATGGTCGCACCTGTAAGGCGACCAAGATACCCAGGATAAAGATTGCATAGCACCTTGTGGGCAACAGCCTTATGCTCGATTTCCTCTGCGAAATGCCAATAGAACATTTTGCGGAGGCTCTCCGGACTTCCCATTAATAGATTCCGCTCAAGCACAGAATGCGCCAAGCAGGCATTTATGTGCTCGATTGCTGCAACTACAGATATGCGCAGGCACTTAGGCTGAGCCCTTTCGAGAACCGAGTACAAAACCCAGTTTACGGGTTTTAAGAATTGATCGATAACGACTCCGGATTCTTGAATTTTTCTCCAATGGACACGATGTGCGACACCGTGCATTGACTCCTGCTGGAGAAAATTGAGCAACTCCTTTTTTTCGTGTTCCGTCTTGGAAAAATCCGTGCACGGTTTAAGTGTTCGGATGAAAAATGCTTCGTTATCAGGCACCAGTAACGAATAGACATCGAACCATCGTGAAAGAGCGGCGCTCCCTCCCAACCAATCCTTTGTTTCAAAATCATCAAGGCGCCATCTATGTCTTTTAATGCCACGTTTTGTGCGGGGGTTTCTTGGCATGCTGTTGCTCATTGGCTCTGAAAATCTGGCGGCGAACCAACTGCGGATTTAAAGTGGCGAATATTTCAAAACCTTTACCTTTAAATGCTCCTCCTCGTGTAGCCGGGCAATACATCATTTAAGTAACCATACGGATGAACACAGATTAGAGGCTATAATTTGGCCGTCGATGTGTCACTACGAATTAGCCAACATTACCCTGTATGAGGGTATCAGTTGACGAAATCTGCGCGCTTCGTTCATGACTACTTGGCTTTCTTTTAGGTAGGCAGTAGCGGATGCATGTTATGGCGGACTTATGCGCATCGTGTAAGGACGAAACTGACACGACTCGGCCCAAGCAAGATTTACATCCGCCATCTGAATGAACACTTCAGATTGCAACTTTTAATTGATTTTTGCCTCGAAAATGACGCATGTTCCCTGCAACTGCTAGTTAGCTAATGCCGTTGAACTTCATGTAAATTCATCTAAATGACAATCAAGAGTGCGCAAGAAATGCAATATGTGGCACTCGGTCAGCCTAAAGATTTTTCTCATCGATTGTATGCGACGACGTACTACGTCGGGTCCCACCTGGCGGTCAGATGACAAGGCACCGTCGATGCTTTTAAATTCGTCGCCAAGGGCATAGGCGCCAGCTGAATAGCACATGCTTGCTAGTTTATGCGCGTCCGCATCAATCCCAGGAATAGCCGTTGACGCAACTTGGTTCTCTATACTTTGGAACGCTTGTTCTAAACTTTCGACAAAGTTTGCAAGCAACTCTTTTGTGAAATGAATCGTTCGCGCGTTGAGACCTAAATTCAAGTAAGTCGAATAATCAAAAATTGCGTCAGGCGATGAATTGTTCAGCGCGTCTGGGGAAGTGCGAGAGTCTTCGATTAGCTCAAAAATCGTAGATTGGAAAAGCGCATCGGATACCGGCTTAACCAGCCGCCGAATCCTATTAAGGGTGGTTGGTGGTAAGAGGTCCACACTAATGTCCTCAGCAGATATGATTACGCATTTCATGTTCATATGAGTAGGGTGGTTCGTTAGACCATCCAGCAGTCTTTGTGCCGTATGCAACCCAACATTCCAATCGAGTACGAACAAGTCAAATGCCTGCGAACCAAGCGCCGATGCAGCACCCGATGTTGACGTCACGGCGACTGTGTTGATTCCAAGCTGAGCAAGTTTTTCTTCTAATATTGCTAAATTAAGAGGGCTGTCGTCCATCACAAGGGCGTAGCACTGACGCGAGAGAGCGACGGACGGCGTTCGTTCGTCGAGGGCTATGGAGGCTAGAATCGCTTCGGCAATTTGCAGCGCATTTGTCAAAATGCTTAAGGGGTCACTGCGCGTCACTATGATGCGACGCCTCTCAACAACTATCACGTTTTCCGGTTCTTTCTGTCTGAGCATTATTTGGACGGCAGACGTCGGTATGTTATTAATTTCCTTTTGTCTTTCATCAAATTCGCTCTCGTCGTAAATGTAAATGGAACCCCATTGGCCCGATGGATCATCATCCTTTTCGGTAGGATTTAATTCGCCTTTTGACCAGTAGATGTTGGCTGCCCCTGTGCATTCTTTTGCGCAATCTTGAAAAAGGCCAAGATTGCGAGATAAGACAATAACCGGGGTTGTAGTTGAAAAGATGAATTGATCGCTTGCTGGAATAGCATAAAACTCAAAACGCGATGAGTATCGGCTCTCAGACAGTTGGGAAAACGTGAAATGTCCGCCGATCGCTTGGGCGTTTTCATGGGCCACTTTGAGTCCAAGTCCGGAGCGGGTCGACAGAGAAGATCATTCGAATGCGATTCGCTTTGACCAACGAAACGGGCACCAGGATCCGCTTCGTTCTCTATCGTGATTTTTAATTTTGGGCGACTTCCATTTTCATAGGTCATGCTTATTAACACTTCACCGCCGGCACAGTAACGAATAGAGTTCGAAAGGATATTCGACAATATTCGCTCGAAGGGCATAACGTCTCGTGGCAGTTGTGCGTCGCATGTTGCGGCTATTTGGTACCTTAACCGAGCGCCCCTCTCTTCAATTAAGTTTCGATACATTTCTGCGAATCGGACCAGCCAATAGACTGCCGCTTCGTGATCCGGCGACGTTTTAAGACTGCTGTCAGCATCTTCCGTGCCTGACTTCAATTGGTTATCGGATAAGACGCGAGAAATCATTCTCGCCATAAATTCGACAAGCCTATGTATGGAGCTAATTGATTCGACTCCCTTTTCCGAAAGGGGCTCCACCTGCAGTCTGCCTGCGGATTCAAGTACGTGCTGAAGCGGCCCTCGAATATCATGTGCCAAGAACGCAAGTAACTCATTTGTTCTTTTTGTGGTTTCGTTTGCGCGCACCTCCGATTGTCTGAGTTGGTTTGTAAGGTATAGCACGTAGATTGAAATGAACGGCATTCCAAATAAGAAGCTCAGGAGAAAGTGTATTCTTCCCTGCCATGGATCCGATGCGATATATAGCCCCGTAACGCCAAAACACGCGACAGCTAAAGAGAGAATTAGATACTCACGGCCGAATCGCACACCGTATGCGAACGAAATATGAATTAAAAAAAACAGCAAAAATGCTCCTTTCTCTCCGGTTTGATGGAGACCACAGATTGCGAATCCGTTGTCGATAATCAAAGTACCAATAGGATGGATAGGAACTTTAATTTTCCTTTGTAGTGTCGCGAAGAGGAGAACGAGGGAGTACACAACGAATACGAGGTAGGTAGGATGATTTTTTATACCGAACGAAAGGTAGTAAAGCCCCATGAAAGCGCAAATGACTATTCGGACGAGAGCTTGCGCTCTCATTTGGTGAAGTTTTTCAGATGTTTCGCGAGTCCGCATTTTCTTTGCCGTGCGCTCAAATTTGACGGGGTCCAATTCTTTTGGGTCGCCGTTTGTCGTTAGAGTCTTCAGTGACGAAATTTGGACTCCTATGTAGATTTGCGATCGATTTTGCGAGAAAGTCTACTCAACGTTTTCAATCGGCGTATCCAGAGGCGACATTCCCAAGCAATTGTAAAGTTGGCATTCACGTTCGGCACGAGATTGAAAGTTCATTGTTCGGCATTTCCTAACGACCGTCTATATTTGGGTATCGCCCTGATCTACCGGACACATCATGGAAGGTCTGGACTTGCCCGGGTCTGACGGACATTTTCGCGCTATCGTTTTAGCGTAGGAGAAATGTCCCATGAGTAGTAAAAGATATTCGCTCTAATTCAAGGATGAAGCCATCCGCCAGGTGGTTAAGCGCGGTCGTAAAGTGGCGGACGTTGCCGAGCGCCTAGGCGTCTCCAGTCATATCCTTTGCCGATGGGTCAAGGCCGCCCAGCCCGATGACTCGGATGCACGCCGTGCCGCGCTGGTCGAGGCCCGCAGCGAGATCCTCAAGCTCCGCGCCCAACTCAAGCGCACCGAAGAAGAGCGTGACGTCCTAGGAAAAGGGCCGCGCGGTACTTTGCCAGGGAGCCCGAGTAAAGTACCGCTTCATCAACGATCATCGCCACCGTTACCGCATCGGCATGCTGTGCCGCGTCGTGCAGGTCTTGCGCAGTGGCTCCTATGGCTGGCTGGAAAAGCCCCAGTCCGACCGAATGCGCGGGGACGAGCGATTACTACCACTGATCCGCAATTCCTACGCAGCGAGCGGCAGGGTCTAAGGATACCCGAGGGTGTTCCTCGACCCGCGTGAGGTCGGGGAAACTTGCGGTCGCCATCGCGAGGCCAGGCTCATGCGGGCCCCTAAAATTTGGTTCTTCGCCCAATAGCGTGGACGTAGAGCGGGACCAGGGTCGCCACTGCTAGTTTGTTGTTACCACACATCAAGCAAGCAGGAGGGCGACCGTGGCCCCAGAACATCCTATGGCCCGGCTCGGCGGCTGGGAAGGTTATGAGGTTCAATCGTGTACGGTAGAGATGCGCCAGGAGGTCTCGTGGTGCATCGTTCGTCTGGCAATTCGGCGTGCGCAAGCTCACTGGTGTAGCGGCTGCCTGAACCGCTGCCGGTCCATTCACGATTTGGAGCAACGCCAAGTGCGTGACCTGCCGGTGTTCGAGCGCCGCACGTTGGTGGTCTTTCCGCGGATCCGTGTAGCGTGTCCTCGCTGTGGCCCCAAGGTCGAGTTACTGCGCTGGCTCGACCCGCGTCTGCGGGTCACACGCCGCCTCGGCGAGTCCGTGGCCAAGCTATGTGAAGTGACCTCGGTACTGCACGTGGCCCGCCACTACGCGCTGAACTGGAAGACGGTCAAAACCCTGGACAAAGCGCAGCTTGCACGCGAGTTGGGACCGTCGGACCTCGACGGCCTCCAGGTCATCGGCCTGGACGAGTTCGCCATCCAGAAGGGGCATCGCTACGCGACGGTCATCGTCGAGCCTGTTCGCAAGCGAGTGCTGTGGGTCGGGCGCGGACGGAGCCGCGAGGATATCCGGCCGCAGTAGTGTCCCAACGTTGGGTTGTTAGCCTGCCATAACAGCCTGACCGGACGGCAATATTTGTCAGTTCAGGCTGGTCTCGATTTGAACCGCTCCCGTAGCATTTTCGGTCTATTCGGCCGAGCTGCGGGTGGCGTCAATGAACTCAGGCAAACTCGTTTTCGCGCAAGTCATGGCGCATCTCCCGTCGACTACCTTTCGGAGATGCGTGGCCCGCTATCGAGGCGAGCACAAGGTCAAACACTTCAGTTGTCTCGACCAGTTCCTGTGTATGGCCTTCGCCCAGTTGACCTATCGCGAAAGCCTGCGCGATATCGAAGCCTGTCTGCGCAGCCAGCGCACCAAACTCTTTCATCTCGGGTTCCGCAGCATCGTCGCCAGGAACACCTTGGCCAACGCCAACGCAACCCGAGACTGGCGCATCTATGCCGATTTCGCTCAGAGCCTCATCAACATTGCACGCAAGCTATACGCCAACGAGCCCTTCGCCGCCGAGCTCGCCAATACCGTCTACGCCCTCGACGCAACCACCATTGACCTCAGCCTTTCGGTGTTTCCCTGGGCGCCGTTCCGCTTCGCCAAGGCCGCCGTCAAATTGCATACCCTGCTCGACCTACGCGGCAACATCCCAAGCTTCATCCACATCAGCGACGGCAAATGGCACGACGTCAACGTCCTCGATATCCTCGTGCCTGAGGCCGGTGCTTTCTATGTCATGGACCGTGGATATGTCGACTACGAGCAGTTATACAAGCTGCATCAAGCTGCAAGCTTTTTTGTCATTGGCGCCAAGTCCAACTTGCGCTTCAAGCGTCGCTATTCGCAGACCGTTGACGCTCACAGCAACTGAAGTTGATCCGCTTTCGTGGACATCCGATCCTTTTGGAGTCTGGAGGCCACGATGCCGAAATCAAGAATGCCCTACCCGCCGGAGTTCCGGCGCAAGATTGTCGAACTGGTTGAGTCTGGGCGAACGCCCGAGGACTTGGCCCGGGAATACGAGCCGTCTGCGGAGTCGATCCGGAACTGGGTCAAGCAGGCCGAGCGTGACGCTGGCGAGCGCCAGGACGGTCTGACAACGGACGAGCGGGACGAGCTCAATCGCCTGCGGCGTGAGGTCAGACAGCTCAAGGAGGAGCGCGAAATCCTAAAAAAAGCCGCAGCGTGGTTCGCTCGGGAGACCGGGGCGGTGCCCGGGAAGTCTTCGAGTTCGTGAAGGCGAACCACGCGACCTACGGCGTGAGAACGATGTGTCGGGTGCTGGGCGTGACGGCGAGCGGCTACTACGCGTGGCGTCACCGGCCGCTCTCGGCGCGGCAGCGAGACGATGCCTTGCTGACCGACCAACTACGGCGTTTCCATCGGCTGTCCCACGAGCGATACGGACGGCCGAAGCTCTGCATGGATCTGGCCGAGGCAGGATTCCGGGTGAGCGGCAAACGGGTTGCACGCTTGATGCGGGCGGCCGGTCTGTACGGCGTTTCCCGGCGCCGGTGGCCGAAGACGACGGTGCGTGACCGCGAGGCTCGGCCGGCCCCTGACCTGGTCGAGCGGCGGTTCTGGGCGTCGCGCCCGGACGAACTGTGGGTGGCGGACATCACCTACGTGCCGACCTGGGCGGGCTTCCTGTACCTGGCGGTGGTACTGGACGTCTGCAGCCGGCGCATCGTCGGTTGGGCCATGGCCAACCACCTGCGTGCCGAACTCGTGCTCGACGCGCTCGAGATGGCGCTCCAGCAGCGACGGCCGCAGAACGTCATCCATCACAGCGACCAGGGCACGCAGTACACCTCGATAGCCTTCGGCAAGCGCTGCCGCGAGGCCGGCGTGCGGCCCTCGATGGGATCGGTCGGCGACTGCTACGACAACGCGATGTGCGAAAGCTTCTTCGCAACCCTGGAATGCGAGCTCCTGGCCAGTGCCCGCTTCCCCACGCACGCCGCGGCCCGGCTCGCGCTCTTCGAGTTCATCGAGGGCTGGTACAACCCGCGTCGACGGCACTCGGCCATCGACTATCTCTCACCCATCAACTACGAAAGGAGGCTGCATCTTCAAGATACCAACCGTGCGACACTGAGTGCGGCTTGAGACCCAAGCCGTTGACCGTCCAAGAACACGGATCAACTTCACCTTTAAAGCTGCTTTGCGTTTGCTCGGCCCCATTTGTTTCTTATTTCCTTGCGGCGTTCACGTCTTTGTACGGCCTTTC